>JAJZDJ010000038.1 GCA_021828685.1 Actinomycetes bacterium
ACCATCACGCCGACGTGTTGGTTCAGGCCAGTGTGATCACCTCCGACGGTGATCGTGACGGCATACCCAACGTCGTCCTTGAAGCCATGGCGTGCGGCCTTCCTGTGGTGGCAACCTCCGTCGCAGGTATCCCCGAGGTGATCGACCATGCGAGATCGGGCATCCTCGTCCCTGCAGGAAACTCGGGAGCGCTCGCAGCAGCGCTGCGGGACATGGCGGGGGATCCAGGTATGCAAGCCAATCTCTCAGTGACCGCAAGGGCGTACGTGTCAGTAAATCATTCACGGTCGCGCTGTATCACTCCGGTAGCGGACCTCCTTCGCAGAACCTGCTACTCCGAGGCCACCGGTGCCGATCGGGTTCGGGTGCCCGCAGGTTCAGGTTCTCTACCGTGATCCGCCACGGAACAGCTGGACTGGAGGTAGCTTACCTGCTCCCAGATCCCGGAATTCCGGTAGGCGGATCCAAAGGCGCGTCAGTGCACGTCGAATCTTTCTGCGCAGCTCTTGCCCGCCGGGGTGTGGATGTCACACTCTACGCCGCTCGGGTGGCAGGGCCGATGACGACGAGAGGATCGGAGTCAGTGCGTGTGGTTCCAATCGAAGTCGGGACCGTATCGTCTGGAGTCAAGGCAGACACGTCTCGCATCGATTCCACCGAGGCATTCTTCGACAGCGTCGAGCGCCTTTTCGCCTTTCGTGAGCCGAGCTGCATAGTCGAGCGGCTTAGTCTGTTCGCCGGACGCGGTAGCGCGCTCGCAGAGAGCCTAAGACTTCCGCGCGTTGTCGAAATCAACGCACCGGTTGCCGAGGAACGCAAACGTCACTTCGGACTCCGTCTCGAAGATTGTGCCCGCCAGGCAGAGTCTGATGCGCTGCGCGGAGCCCGCGTTGTGGCCGTGTCGGCACCGCTGGCCAGTTGGGCGCTCGACATGGGGGCCGCCACAGCCACCGTCATTGCCAATGGAGCCGACGTGGACGGACTAGATCCGAACCTTCTCTCGTTTCTCGCTCCTATTACCAGGAACAGGCTCGGATTCTCGAAGTCCATACCGGTTGTTGGATTCGTAGGCAGCCTCAAACCCTGGCATGGAGTGGACGTCCTAATCGACGCCGTATCAGTCCTCGCCGACACTATGCAACTCGGGTTGCTTATCGTCGGCGACGGTCCCGAACGCGACCGACTTTCCGAGTCGCTCGGACGACTGTCACCCCGCGTGACGGCCGTGATGACCGGAGCTGTCGCGCTACCACGGGTGGCGGAACACATCGCAGCGATGGACATAGCAGTCGCACCGTATCTTGCAAACGACTTTTTCTACTTCTCCCCCCTCAAGGTGGTAGAAGCGATGGCGGCCGGTCGCGCTGTCGTGGCGTCGGATTTTCCGCCCATCCGTGATCTCCTCGGAGAAACCGGGCTGTTTGCCATACCGGGTGACAGTACCTCACTTGCACAGTCGCTGGGCCGCCTTGTAGGTGATCCAGAGGGCCGTCGGCTCCTGGGTGCGACCGCACGTGCCCGCGCGGTTGAGCGATCGAGCTGGGCGGCCGTCGCTGATGCGGTGCTCCACGAAGTGGCTGTTGCGCGAGATGCCCACCTACTGGCCGACAGCTGCCAGACTTCACCGAGAGACACACCTAACTGGAGCCGCAATTGACCCGTCGGTTGGGCCTAATGTCCTGGGAGCTGGATTTGGCAAGCGTACGCGCGCCTCTGATTGGCGGCCTCGGATTTTCGCTCGTGCGCGCCGCACTACAGTGGCTCGCCCCAGTCCCTCTCAAGGTGATCTTCGACAGCGTCCTTGGGACCCACCAGCTCCCTCCTGAGCTGCGTTGGCTGCCCTCCGGCCGGCTTCCCCTTCTATATAGTCTTTGCGCGCTCATGGTTGCCATAGCGGCGATCCTCGGCGTGTGCTCATACGCCGCCGCTGCACTCTTGGCTGGCGCCGGCCAGCGTGTAGTCGTCGATCTACGCTGCCGGCTGTTCTCTCATCTGACCCGCCAATCACGGCGGTTCTACACGACCCGGCCGGTCGGCGACCTACTCGCTCGTCTCGGGGGAGACGCTCAGGCCATGCAGAGTGCCGTGGTCAGCGTGATGCCCGTCGTCGCGGAGAACACCTTGACCGTCGTCGGCATGCTCGTGATCATGACGATCGTCGATTGGCAGTTCAGCGTTCTTGCCCTTTGCGTGTTCCCCATACTGATGGTCCTGGTCCGACATTACCTCTCCACGATCAGGCAGGCTCAACGGACCGCAAGACGCGCCGAGGGCGCCTCTACTTCGACAGCCCAGCACGTCCTTGTCGGCCTTGCCGTGGTGCAGGCGTCGGGTGCCGAATGCGAGGAAGTCGAGCGATACCGTACGAGTGCGCTGGAAGCTCTCCAAGCCAGCAGACTCGCCGTGCTGCTTCAGTCGCGCTTCACGCCGCTTGTGACATTCGTCATGACGGCCTCCACCACTGCCGTTATCCTCCTCGGCGGACGAGAGGTTCTCTCCGGGAGACTAACGCCCGGGGATCTGCTGCTCTTCAGCGCCTACTTCCGCAGCATGTACACGCCTATCCGTCAACTTGCGAAGCTCGCTGGGACAATGGGGCGTGGTCAGGCCTCCGCCGAGCGGGTGCTCGAAGTCCTACACACCCACGACGAGCCGTCGACACCGGAGCATCCACGGCGGCCGTCGAAGGTGAGAGGCAGGCTCGTCTTCGAGTCGATTTCGTTCTCTTACCCCGGAAGGCCGTCATTCCTCGACAAGATCGACCTGGCTGTAGAATCGGGAACACGCCACGCAATCGTGGGGGCAACCGGTTCCGGCAAGAGCACTTTGCTGCGACTCGCTCTGCGCTTCGCCGATCCGGACTCCGGGAGCGTCAGCTTTGACGGCGCGGACGTTCGTTCGTTGGACCTGCAGTGGCTTCGACGCCAGATTTCCTTCGTCCCTCAAGAGACAGTGCTCCTCCGGCCTACCGTGTGGGAGAACATCGCCTACGGGTCCGACCTTTCGAGCCGGGCCGAGGCGATCACAGCCGCACGCGCCGTCGGGGTGCATGAAGTCCTCGCGAATCTCCGCGACGGATACGACTCCTTAGTCGGGGAGGCGGGCTCGGCTCTGTCGGGCGGTCAGCGACAGTGCATCGCCGTCGCCCGGGCGATGGCCCGTGGTGGTCGGCTGATCCTCTTGGACGAGCCGACCACAGGAATGGACGCCGCCACCCAATCGGTGGTCGGCGAGGCGTTCGCGCGCCTCAGCGAGGGTCGGACCACGCTGATGGTCACACACCACCTCCTAGCAGTACGCGACGTGGACGCGATCACCGTAATGGACAAAGGAAGGGTTATCGAACATGGAACTCACAGCGACCTCGTCGAATCAGGTTCTGCCTACAACACACTCCACCTCGCATCGACAGGAGCCGCTAGCAGTGACTGACCCGTTTACGCCGACGTCTAAGCCTGACAGCGACGAGCGGCTCGGAGGCCATCAGGTGTGCGTCGTCGGCGCAGGATACGTCGGTCTCACCGCGGCCGCGTGTCTCGCCCACCTCGGCCACAACGTAACCTGCGTCGAGGCGAGCCCACATCGCCTCGAAGTTTTGAGAGGCGGCGGAATTCCAATCCACGAGCCTGGACTAGCGGACCTCGTCGACGAAGGGGTGAGGAACGGGCGGCTGCGCTGGGCTGCTGACGTCGCCTCCGGTCTCGGCGACGCGGGCATCGTGCTGCTCTGTGTCGGCACGCCACCCAGAGCTGACGGTGAACCCGACCTGAGCCAGCTTGCAGACGCGGGCCGCCAAGTCGCCCGCGCCGCCTCGCGTGACCTGGTCGTCGTCGTGAAGAGCACCGTGCCACCGGGATCCTGTGAGGCCATCGAGCTCATCTGCGCCGACGAGGCCGACGCAGGAGTGACGATCCGCGTCGCATCAAGCCCGGAGTTTCTCCGCGAGTCACGCGCTGTCGAGGACTTCCTATTCCCCGACCGCGTCGTGGTGGGAGCAGAAGACCTTGACGTGATCGACCTTGTGGCCAGCCTGTATCCACCGGCCAGCCCCGTCGTGCGATGTGACCGCAGAGGTGCGGAGCTCGTCAAGTACGCAGCAAACACCTTCCTCGCCATCAAGATCTCCTTCGCGAACGAAGTAGCGCAACTCTGCGACGCCCTCGGCACGAACGCTATGGATGTACTCGACGGGGTCGGCTCCGATAGTAGAATCGGTCGGCAGTTCCTAAAGCCGGGGCCTGGCTACGGCGGTTCGTGCCTGCCTAAAGATGTATCGGGATTCGTGGCTCTGGGCAAATCGGCAGGAACCTGGACTTCGCTCGCTTGCGCAGCAGAAGAGCAGAACGCACTCGCTCGACGCAGCGTTGCGGGCCGCCTCGAGCTGGTAATAGGGCCTTTGCGAGGCAAACGCATAGGACTTCTCGGGCTCGCCTTCAAAGACGGCACGGACGACGTTCGAGACTCGCCCAGCATGCAGATCGCCAAGGACCTGCTCGCCGCCGGGGCCGTCGTTTGCGCGTACGATCCCTTAGCTCACGGCGAATCAGCACCTGTCGAGGTAAAACGCGTGACCTCGCCACGCGAAGTGCTCACAGGAGCCGAAGCGGTCGTGATCGGCGTCGACTCGCCCGAGTACCGAAACCTCGACCCCATCGGTGTGGCCGACCTCATGTCAGGAGACGTCGTCTTCGACGCCGCTGGGGTATGCGACCTCGACGCGTGGGGTCGTGCCGGACTGAACGTGTACGGGGTCGGCCGCGGCACACCGATGGCGTTCTACCCAGTAGTATGGGCACCGCTACGTTGGACCGTTGGCGCGCCAGTAGATTCCCTCGACTGAGATGGGAGGAGATAATATGTCGCTTCGACGTGGCCTGGGGCCCTTCGCATCACTTCCGAGGCGACTCCGTGGACTCCGTGGACTCCGTGGACTCCCAGCACTCTATGCCGGGTTCCTCCTTTTCGCCGGAGGCGCCGCCGCCGTCGCCGCCCTGAGCTTCAAGCTCGCATCCGGCCCGCTGCCCGGCCCGCTCAACCTGTCGTCCTCGCCGGCCGCAGCATCATCGAGCGTCGCATCCACTTCGCCTTCCTCGACGACGGCCCAGTCGACGACTTCAAGTTCGACGACTTCAAGTTCGACGCCATCACGCTCGACGATAACTGCCGGCGCCGACGTGCCCGTGACGTCAAGGGCCGCCAGCCAGATCCCTTCGTCAACACCGCACCCCTCTGCGCCCACGGGCACCAGTACAAAGACCCAGCCCGCGGGGAGTACCCAGCCCCCGCCCGAAGTGGTGCAGCCGACTGAGGCCGTCGTGGAGGTCGCTCCTGCGAGCAGCCCCCCGACCACGGCCGCAACTTCCGATGCTGCGGCTCCATCGACCGCCGCTGGGGCCGCAGCGAAATCCTCCTCAAGCGATGCTGCGTCCAAATCCCAGGAATCCTCATCCACGACTACCACACTCTCGACATCATCGGGCGACAACTGACATCCTCACGGCGTCGACTCCCCCGGATGGGGACCGTAGGCAAACTCGCCGGCTTCCACGCACTCGTTGTCGCCTCGGTGCTTGCGATAGTAGCTCTGCAACTCACATTGGAGTTCTCTAATCGCTACAGGGCGACGATCACACGGGACCTCTCCGAAAACGTCGTACTTTTCGACCGGGCCGCTTCAATCAGGCCGGCGTCGCAGAGCCTTCCCGCCTTCGCTCGCGACTTTCTGGCGTCGCACGGCGAGACAGGCGGAGATCAACTAGCAATCGCGCTGCCTACATTTCACACAACTCTGGGATCTCCAGGGGTGGCGAGACTTATGGCGGTTCCTAAGGTTCGGTCACTCAGTACGGCGCCGCCTCTCAAGTCCACGATCGAGACGGTCACGGTAGCCGGCATCCCGACGCTTGTCCTGGCCGTACCGATCATGGCTCAGGGCAAGCCGGTAGGGACTTTCATCACTACGGGAAGTCTAAGCAACTTTGAAGCTGTGCAGCGTCGGGTGGTGGACCTCACCGTGGCGGAAGGGATAATCACTGTTATTGCAGCCTTCGTCAGCGTCTACCTGCTGCTGCGTCGCCTACTCGGGACCGTCCGCAGGCTCACCCGCACGGCGGCCAGTATCGGCCTCGAAGGAGACTTGGGGATGCGTTTGGACGCCCCGAACACTAGGGATGAGGTCGGGGAGATGGCTGCGACATTCAACGCCATGATCGACAAGATCGAATCGACGATGACCTCCCAGAGGCAAATGATGGCAAACGTGTCACACCAACTGCGGACACCACTCACCGCCGCTCGGGGACACTTGGAGGTGATGAGCAGCGACGACCTTGCCGACCCTACGTCGCGCAAAGAGATCGTCGCCACGGTCATAGACGAACTCGACCACATGCGCCGGATGGTCGAAAGACTTCTGCTGCTTGGTCGTTCAATCGAAGGCGACCTCAAAGACGCGTGCCCCGTCGACGTGCGCTCGCTTGTCCTCGACGTCGATCATGTAGCGAGGGCAATCGCACCGCGTAGGTGGGTAGTAGGGGAAGTCCCCGACGTCGTGATCAACGCAGACCTGGATAAGCTCAGAAGCGCTTTCTTCAACCTTGTAGACAACGCTGCGAAAGCGACCGAGGAGACGGACACCATCAGATTGTCGGCCTGCTTGGCGACGCGCAACGAGGATCGCTACATCGAGTTGGTAGTGGACGACTCGGGCCCCGGAGTACCGGCGGACATCCGCCAGACGATCCTTGACCGCTTCGGCAGGACAGCACAGAGTCCGCCTGGCGGCTCCGGTCTCGGGTTGGCGATCGTCTCGGCTGTCGCCCGAGCGCACCGCGGCTACGTTGACATCTGTGACTCCCCGTTAGGCGGATGCCGCGCCATTATCGCGGTTCCGCTATCGGATTATTCTTGGTCGCCGATGCCCCGTCGCGTTGAAGGAACCTGACTTGCAGATCCTCGTCGTAGAAGACGACGAACGTATTGCATCCTTCCTCGAGAAGGGACTTCGCGCAGAAGGCCATGCGATCACAGTTGCGCCTACCAAATCAGAAGGAGCCGGATGGCTCGCGGCGTCCGATATGGGCTTCGATCTCATCCTTTTGGACCTGCGCCTTCCAGACGGTGATGGCCTCGACCTGTTGCGTCAGGCTCGCAAAGATGGATTCGTCGCCCCAGTGATCGTCTTGACAGCCCGCGACGAACTGGACGACAAGATTAGGGGCCTAGACTCCGGCGCAAACGACTACATGACCAAACCGTTCGCGTTCGACGAGCTACTTGCGCGAATACGGGCTGTCTGCCGCAGGCCGGGCGAATCGTCCGCCACGGACTTGCGGGTAGGAGACCTAAGCCTGGACCTGCTGACCAAGGTCGCTAACCGCTGCGGCCGCCGCATCGAACTCGCACCACGGGAATGGGTGCTCTTGGAGTTGTTCATGAGGCACCCCGGTCAGGTACTGTCGAGATCGCAGATCCTCAACAACGTGTGGAGCTACAGCTTCGAACCCGGCTCCAACGTAGTCGACGTGTACGTCGGGTATCTTCGACGAAAAATCGACCTGCCTGGGATGGATCCGCTGATCCAAACTGTGCGCGGCGCCGGCTACCGCCTTGTCACCTCCGCTTCATAAGTAGCCCTCGGCATTATGGACCGTCGGGGCGCTACGAAGGCTGGCGCGACGAGGCCCGCGTGCAGGCTTTCCTGCTCAGCCAGCTTGGACTGGCGACGTGACATCACCGCGCAGGTCTACGACGGTCGCGTTGTGCCTTCGATCCGCGTCCGCCAGCACAGCATCAATCTCCGGTCCGATCAGCTCCTCGCGCTCCACCAGGGCGTCGCGCAGAGCTTCGACGAGATAGCGGTGCTCGGACAGGATCGCCCTGACGTCGCTGCGGGCCGACTCCAAGACCGCCTCTAGGCTCGCCCGGGCGGCGTCGTCGCTCAAGACTTTCGCCACGACGTTCGCACCACCCGGGCCGTGAGCGGCGTCGATCGAAATCAACGAACCGGTCATCCCGAAACTGCCGACCATCTGAGCTGCCATCTCCGTCGCAACCTGCAGGTCGCCCGCTACCCCGCTGCTCGTATCGGAGAAGAAGAGCTCCTCCGCGACGAGTCCGCCCATCGCTATTCGGATCAGCCCTTCTATGTCCGACCTGGTCCTAGTCCAGCGCTCCTCGGGTTCGGAATGGGCGAGCAGGCCGAGCGCGCTGCTGCGCTTGATGATCGAAAGCACTTCGAGCGTCCGGTCCGGCGCGACAAGCCACGCTGTCGTCGCATGACCCGCCTCGTGGGTTGCGATCGCGTCGCGCTCACGGGCGCTGTAGGCGACAGGCTGCGCCAACCCCAGTTCTGCCGTCATCTTCGCCCGCTGCAGGTCCTCCCAGTTGAGCCGGTCGTCGCCTCGCCGCAACGCCCACACGAGGGCCTCGTCGAGTAGGTGTTCGAGCATCACCGGTGAATAGCCGAAAGTCGTACCCGCAAGCGTGTCCCGGTAGACCGGGTCGTCGAGGATCGAGTCGTGGCTTTTACGGCCGAGGTAGAAGTCGATGATCTCCCGGCGGCCTTGACGGCTCGGCACGTCGACTGTGATGGTGCGGTCGAAGCGTCCGGGGCGAAGCAGCGCCGGGTCCAGGTCCGCGGCCCGGTTCGTGGCGCCGATCACGAGAATGTTCGCCGGGGCGGACGCCCGCTTCTTGATCAGGTGCCCTGCCGGCAGCCAGCGGTTCATTGCATCGATAAAAGCTCCCCGCCAACGCTCTGAGAGGGGCGGCGTGTCGAAGGATTGGAGCTGGATGAGCAGTTCGTTGACGACACCGCTGATCCCCTCGCGGCCTCCCCCGCCACCGAGGCCTGCCCGAGTAGCGCCGATCGCGTCGATCTCCTCGATAAAGCCGATCGCGCCGCCCTCACGCCGCGCGTAGTTGCGAAGCGCCCGAAAATAGGAACGGATCTTGCGGTTCGTCTGGCCGTAGTACATCGACTGGAACGCCGACGACGACACGAACAGAAAAGGCACGCCAGCCTCCGCCGCCATCGCCTTGGCGATATACGTCTTGCCCGTCCCCGGCGGCCCCTCGAACAGGACCGCGCGCCTTGGCGTGCCACCCATGCGCTCCTTGAAGGTCTTGTGAGCGAGGAACAAGTTGAGAGTCTTTACGACCTCCTCGACTACGACGTCGTTACCTTTAACGTCGCCGAGCCCCACCCCGATCTCTTCAGGCCGGTAGAGGATGTGCGGGGACCGCCCCGCACCCACAAGCGGGACCGCCATCACGACCACGAGAAGCGCGATCAAGGCGAGCGAAGGCCCGTACAGCCCTACGTTTCCCGGCAAGTGCGGGCTGTGCAGCCGCACGATGGACAGGTCGCTTGCCACAAGTACGCAGAGCAGCACCGCGAGAAGGGCCGCCAAGCGTCTGAAGCGGCGTTGGCGGTTGCGCTCGCGGGTCTCGGTTACGTCAGCTGACCGGATTACATCGGGATGAGAGAGAACGAGGCTTTCCATAGGGCTCCATGTGGTCGATTCGCTGGCGCACAGAGAAGGTTCTCCTAGCCCGCCGCTCCAACCGTATTGGCATGCGAGGGCCAAGTCGATGGGTTGCGCTCCTCTTTCCCCGATTTCGTCACAACGAAATGCGAAGCCCCTCGTAGGCGCCGATGACCTCGGGCCCCGAAGGTCCAGAGGCTTTGACCACTTCCTCGACGATGGCGTCCAGGCATTCGTCGCTGTGCGCCGGGTCGTGATGGAACAAAGCGAGCCGTCGAGCGCCCGAGCGTTGCGCCACCGCCAGCGCGTACTGCATCGTGCAATGCCCCCAGTCGGATTTTTCGGCAAATTCCTGCGGCGTGTACTGCGCATCATGGATGAGCAGGTCGGCGTCTCGCGCCAGTTCGAGTACGCCCTGATCGACCGACGCGAGGTCCCTTGGGGCCTGATGGTCGCTTATGTAAGTCACCACTCTGCCGTCCATCTCGACCCGGTAGCCGACCGTCGGACCGCAGTGCGGGACTGGTCGCACCATCACCTTCGCGGCGCCAATCATGAACTCGCAGTGGAGGGCCTCGTGGAACACATACGTGCCCCGCAACCCACTGAGCGTCACGGGAAAGTAGGGAGGGCGGATCAAGCCGTCGATCGCCTCTGTGAGGGTCATGTCCCCCGGGGGAGGCCCATAGACGTCGAGTCTCGCCCCGACCCGGTCAGCCGGAGGGAAAAAGGGCAGGCCTTGCACATGGTCCCAGTGGATATGGCTCACAAGGGCCGTTCCCTCGAACGAACCGTCGAGGGGCTGTGAGTCAGCGAACGCACGAAGCCCTGTACCCAGATCGAAAATCAGCGGTGTCTGTCCCTCGGCGGTCACCGCAACGCAGGCAGTGTTGCCGCCGTAGCGGCGGGTTCCTTCCGACGGGCACGGGCACGATCCTCGAACCCCGTAGAAGGCGACATTGACCATCGAGGTCAATCCCACCCTGCGTCGTCGTAGGGGCGCCGGCGCTTCGGAGCAGATGCCGCCTTCCACACCATGACACGACGCCGGAAGTAGCAGACCTCCTCGCTGCGCTGGTTGAATCCCTTGGTCTCCACGGTGATGATCCCCCGGTCGTCCCTGGTCGTCGACTCCCTCCTGTCTAGCACCCTCGACTCCGCATAGATGGTGTCACCGTGAAAGGTGGGCTTCTGGTGGCGTAGCTCGGTGACCTCGAGGTTCGCGATGCACGAGCCGCTGATGTCAGGGACGCTCATCCCCAACACGACGGAGTAGACGAGGTTCCCGACGACGACGTTGCGACCGTGCACCGATTCGCCTTCGGCGAACCATGCGTTCGTGTGCAGCGGATGGTGGTTCATGGTGATCATGCAGAACAGGTGGTCGTCGTACTCCGTGATCGTCTTGCCCGGCCAGTGCTTGTACACGTCGCCCGGCTCGAAGTCCTCGAAGTACCGGCCGAAGGGACGATCGAAGGTGCTCATCGGAGGATCAGGCTAGGCCCGCGAGCGCGTAACGTGCCATCCGTGATCGAACTCGAGCTACGCAACGACGTCTACCGCCGACCGCTCGCCACCGCGCTCGACCGTCTCGGCCTAAAGCAAGGATGGCGTGCCGCTGATGTCGGTGCGGGTGGCGGGGATGTCACCGTTGCCCTGGCTCGACTTGTCGGCAAGGAAGGACGGGTCTACGCCGTCGACTCGGATCCGGCAAGGCGCGACCAGGTGGCCTCGGCCGCTGCAAGGGCGAGCCAGGCGCAGGTCGTAGCGCTCACCCAGTCGGGAGAGGAGCTGAACCTGCCCGAGAAGCTCGACCTTGCGCTGTGTCGCTTCTTGTTGCTCCATGTCCATGACCCGCTCGTAGTCCTTGCGAAGATGCGCGACGCCGTCCGTCCCGGCGGATGGGTCGTGGCGCAGGAACCTGTGACATCGGCGGGACGCATCGCGGGCGCTCCTTTTTCCATGCCAGACGCCTTAGACCCCGATGTCGGAGCTGTACTTCCGGCGCTCGTGCGCCGGGCGGGACTCGAACTGGTCGACGCTTGGGCCGAAGCGCCGGCATGGGCCGGACCTGGACCGGTCGCGTTGTACCTCGAGGCGATGACCGAAGTCGACCCAGGTGACGACCCGGTGATCCTCCCTCCGCTCGTCACGGTTGTCGCGCGTCGGCGGCTGGTGGAGGGCAATTAGAAGCCGAGGTGCCAGACCCTGGAAGCTACGCGGCCGATCGAGCGAGGCCGGCGCGCTTGCCCTTGGCGACCAGCGTCACCGCCACTTTTCGCGACGCCTCGTCGATCATCTCGTCGCCGAACATCACCGCGCCCGTGCCGTCCCCCTCGGTCGCCTGACGGTATCTGTCGAGCACCTCGCACGCCTTGTCGAACTGCTCCTGCGTGGGAGAGAACACCTCGTTTGCTATCACAACCTGGTCGGGGTGCAGGCTCCACTTTCCGTCGAATCCGAGGATCTGGGTGCGCCGGGAGTAGCTGCGAAAGCCGTCTGGGTCCCGAACTTTGACATACGGCCCGTCGATGACCTGGAGGTCGTTCGCCCGCCCGGCCATCAAGATCCGGGCGAACACGTAGTGGAAGTAGTCGCCCGGGTACTCCGGGATGTCCAAACCACCCGACATCGACGGCATGCCCATCGACGCTGACATGTCGACCGGCCCGAGGATGACCGTCTCCAGCCTCGGGGACGCTGCGCAGATCTGATCGACGTTTATAAGGCCTCGAGCCGTCTCGATCTGCGCCTCGATGCCGACATGGCCTGGGGGCAGACCGAAGTTGATCTCCACCTGCGTGAGGAGCAGGTCCATCGCCGCCACCTGAGACGCGTTCTGCACCTTCGGCAGCATGACCTCGTCAAGCCGGGTCCCCGCCGCCCCGACGACCTCGATCACATCCCCGTAAGTCCAACGCGTGTCCCACGCGTTGACACGCACGCACACCACCGACTCGCCCCAGTCCTGATCGCGGACGGCTGCTGCTACGCGACTCCTCGATGCTTCCTTCTCCTTGGGGGCTACCGCGTCCTCCAAGTCGAGAAAATACATGTCCGCCCCCAACGAAGGCGCCTTCGCAAGGAACTTCTCGTTGGACCCGGGGACGGCATGGCAGGAACGGCGCGGCAGGTATCGGGATCGTTCGGACATGCCCGGATGCTAGATGGCCGTGTCAGGGCGCGACCAGTTGCTCCGGCACGAGCTGTTCGTCGAGGAGCCGCTCGAAACGGCGTGGATCCCCCGAGACGAATGCGCGACAGAGCCGCACGCCGTCGATGTAGCAGAACGGGTACGCACGCCACGTCGGGTCGGTGAGGAACTCGACCGACTTGCCCGCACGGGCACGGGAGGTCAAACCCCACTGCCAGACATAGTCGACAGCTTGGTCGGCCGACCAGCCGAGGTCGTGGATTCCGAGAGCTGCGTTACCTCGCACGGAGCCGAGCACTTCCCCGGCAGCCGCAAGTTCCGCGACCTCTTCCGCCTCGTAGCGGAGCCCGAGCGGGCGGAAATGCTCCTCCAGGACAGCCTCCGGTCGACCGGCGGTGACGACCTCCAGAGCAAGGTCGGCCAAACCCTCGGCGATGAGACATTGGGGTGTTCCCACCAAGAAGATGCTCTCTTCCGCCTGCTTTCTGCGACGGACCAGGCCGACCTCTTTTCGACTGTGCTCGGTGTGATGCCCGGGGTAGGACTCGTGGGCTACGAGGTGACCGAGCGACAGGGAAAGCACCGGCAGGTCCACGTTCAACACGACCCGGCTGTGCAAATCGCCGAGGTAGTAGTTGAAGCCGGACCACGGTTTGTCGGTGACGGTCTCGAAGTCGACGTGCTCGCCGTCGGGTAAGCCGAATAGGGCCTTAGTTTTCGACCTGAAGTCCTCTGCGAGGGACTCCAGCGCAGTCATGACGAGGCCGGGAGGGATCACGTGACTTTCCCGCCAAGCGCTGTAGGTGTCCGAAAGGGAGCCGTTCGAGCTGAGTCCGCGCCGGCCAAGCACCCCGGCGATCCGCTCGTGGGCTGCAGCGAAAGCGTCCTCTGCCACCCATTCGGGGCGGACCCCGTAGCACCATTCGATCTCGTCCAGGTATCCCACGGACTCCCCCGCCAACTTCCGTGCGCTGGTATGAAGCCCCTTCACCTGGGCGGCCAGCCAGCGCCTGCGTCCCTCCACGAGAGACTCCGAGTCGGCAATCGCTCCGAGCAGTGAGCGCGCCCGGCTGGTGAGCGCACCGGGATCGACAGGTGACCCGACTCCCGCTCGTCGAGCCAGCTCGGGTGGCCCGTAGTAGGCGTCCACGAACCCGTCCACATGGCGTCCTAGCGCCAACCCGAGTTCGAGATACTCGTCAATCAATTCGTCGGCATCTGGGTTAGTCAATGCTCGCTCCAATCTGGCCGATACCTCGCTTCGGCCGGCTCAACGCTGTTCCCCTTCCGAAGGTCACTGACACGGTTGCCACGTCCAACTCTCGGTGCCCGTTCAACCCGGCAGAGTCTCAGAGATTCGCAGCAGCTCCGGCGCCGCAGGGCACGTCGAATAGCCGAGAGCAGCCTCCACGCCCACCGCATAGTCCGGCGCTTGAATAAGTATCGAGGTGCCCCCGTCAGGTCCGACGACAGCGTTGATGAGCGATGCCGGCACGAGCTCGACGAAGCGGTCCCAGGGTTCCGCTCCGGAGGAGTCCAGGCACGACATCAAGGTGTCCCAGAGCGCCTCGGGAAGCACCCGGCCCACACCGCAGACCACCCAGACGGGAACCTGTCGGTGACGAGCCATGGCTGCTGCCGCCAGCGACCCCGGCGTTGCGATCACGCCTCCCGGGCCCGCGGCGAAAGCTTCGACGAGTACCACGTCGGCCACCATTGCCGCTGTTGCTGCACCCGATGCCGGAACGAGCGTCGCCTCGCACCCCCAGTCGTTCAGCCGTCGCACGAACTGAGCGCCTTGCGAATCCCAATCGACGACAAGGACTTCCACGTCGCCGCGGCGCCGCAACGCACCCGCGGTCACGTCTGGCCAGCCGACGACCACAGCCACACCGACGTCGTCGAGAGAGTCGGCGAGATGGCGCGCCGTGTCGTCGTAGGCTAGTTCACGGGCAGCCTCCATACCTTCGCGCTCGGGCTCGTCCGATCGCAGCATCCTCGCCGAAAGCCACCACAGAGGACCGACCGCTAGGTTGTGCTCGATGAGCCGACGGCAAGCCATGAGCAGTCCTTCCGGCTGGGTCGCCACCAGCGACACAAGCGCCTCCGCCGCCTCACAGGTTACGAAGCTCGGATCGGCGCCCTGTGCCTGCGCTATATAGCGGAGGCGTTCGACGGGATTCATGCCGCGCAGCTCGACAGCGTAGGCGTTGCGCGGCTCGAGAACGCCGGGCCTGCAGCGCGCAGTAGCCTCATCGGCCACCCGGCTTGAACACCATGAGGTAGACCGCACCCACTACGAGCAGGTTGAAGCAGGCCCAGCCAACGTTGATACGCCGCTCATAGCGGCGAAGGTCCTCAACGTCCTTCGCTCTTGCTTGCAGGAGCGACAGTGCAGGTGACGGTGACGGTGACGGTGACGGTGACGGCGACGGTGACGGCGACGGTGACGGTGTCGGTGCGTTCGATTGTCCCTCGGCCACTACGACGCCGCTCTGGGCCGGTTGTGCTCCCGACGACGCCGACCTTCCCTCCCCTGGCTTCGAAGTGTCCTCTCCCGCCGATGGACTGTCACACTTGCCGCATTCGCCACAGTCGCCGCACATCGAGGGGTAGCTGCCCGTTGGTGCTTCCAAACGCCGCACAGCACCTGCATACATCCGCTGCGAAGGTCGGATCCACGAGTGCAGGAGGGCTATGTCGACGAGGTATACGCCGAATGCCGCCGATACCCACGGCGACGAGAACTTGATGGTCGAGTGGCTGGCAGCCACGGCGCCGATCCCGAAGAGCAATGCTGCGTAAATCAGCATCTCGGCGAGTCCCGATATAAGCCGGCTGACCTCGAGGACCGCACTCGTACCACCATCCGGTTGGCGGGACGCCAGTGAGGTGTAAAGCCCGCTGTACGCGACAGCCCCGAACCCGCCGATGACGCAGAGCACGTGGAGCAACACAAGTATGTCGAAGGCGGTACCCATCAACATCCGACGGTAGCCGGACTCCGGAGGTTCGACCCAACCAGGGGAACCGTCACTCGCGCCAAGGGCATCGCTGGAACCGCTCACGCAGAGCTCGCAGAGCTCGCAGCGCTCGCGCAGAGCTCGCAGAGCTCGCAGCGCTCGCACCATGACCGTGGTGACCATGACTGCCATGGCGACCCTGACTGTGACCGTAATTGCACCGAAATTGTGCAATTACGGTCACAGTCTTCGACATCGTCCAAATTCAATAGCCATCTGACAGTATGAGATATAGTGATACTACATGACTTACACACCTGACGAAGCCAAGAAGACGATACGTCGACAGCATGGCCTTGTCACTCGCACCCAGGCGCTCGAGGCAGGGCTGTCATCCCGCCAGATTGCAACTCGACTCAAGAATGGTCAGTGGATCCAGGTTCACGCTGGCGTCTACCGGTCGGCTGACCACGCTGCGTCGAGCGAACAAAGTCTGCTGGCAGCTTGTCTCGGAGCAGGCCCGGGGTCGGCCGCCTCACATATGTCTGCCGCCTGGCTTCTTGGCCTCTGGGACAGAGCTCCCTCGAGGCCTGAGATCAGCGTCAGGTATCCCCTCCACCCCCGAGTTGCTGGGGTCACAATTATTAGAAGTCGCTTCTTCGACCTTTCGAGGACCATCTCCAGGTCTGGAATCCGGACAACCGACGGTCTCACGGTCCTCAGCGATCTCGCAGGCAAAGTAGCGATATCCAAGCTGACGTCCATACTTGATCGCGCGATCGCCACCAGACTTGTCTCGGTTGCAGCGATCGACGCGCATCTCATGCGAGTTAGGGCGCCAGGACGCAGTGGGCTGTCCCAACTTCACGACCTCATCGTCACCCGGGGCCTCAGCGGCGGTCCTCCTCCCTCGGTTCTCGAAGCCGAGTCGTTACGCCTCTTCGGGCGGTGGCGGGTGCCGGTGATCGGCCGAGAGGTGGTGATGGGCGCGGATGGACGCTACCGGATCGACTTTCTCGTCGCTGAAGGCTTCGCCGTGGAGGTGGATGGATATGCTTACCATTGGAGCCCCGAAGCGAAGTCCCGTGACGAGTCGCGACGCAACCAGCTTCGTATAGGAGGACTGTTCATCCTCGTCTACACGTGGCGCGACATTCACTATGACGCAGAGCGGGTGGCCCTGGAGATTCTTAGCGCCCTCCGAAGCCATATGGACGGACAGGAGGCGCACAAGTAACGCCCGGACGCGCACAAGTAACGCCCGGACGCGCACAAGTAACGCCCGGACGCGCACAAGTAACGCCCGGACGCGCACAAGTAACGCCCGGACGCGCACAAGTAGCGGGTAGCGCCAGGACCCCGCTACCTGCTACTTGACGATCCCCCCTCGCGTCATGGCCACAACGTCGAGCGCCTTGTCGACATCCTCTTCGCTCATAAGCCCACGCTCCAACACGATCGAGCGAATGTCCTTGCCCTCGGCGGCCGATGCCTTGATCACCTTCGCCGCTTCCTCGTAGCCGATGTAGGGGTTGAGGGCCGTGCCGATGGACGGGGAGGAGAGCGCGTAGGTGCGGCACCGATCTATGTCGGCTTCGATCCCGGATATGCACTTGTCTGCGAAAGCGACGCTGACGGCGCTCAGCAGGCGTATCGATTCGAGGAGGTTACGGGCGATCACCGGGAGCATCACGTTGAGCTCGAGGTTCCCCGCCGCCCCGCCAAAGGCAACAGCCGCATCGTTCCCAATCACCTGCGCAACCACCTGCGACACGGCTTCGGGTATCACGGGGTTGACCTTGCCCGGCATGATCGACGAACCCGGCTGGAGGTCGGGGATGCGGATCTCGGCGAGCCCTGTACGGGGTCCGCTGCCCATCCAGCGCAGGTCGGTCGCGCACTTGTATAGCGAGATCGCGATGGTTCGCAGCACCCCGGACGCCTCCACGAGGGCGTCCCGGGCGCCTTGAGACTCGAAATGGTTGCGGGCCTCGACGAAATTGATGCCCCGCTGTTCGGAGAGTATCGCTATGACCCCCGGCGCGAACTCGAAAGGGGCGTTGATCCCCGTCCCTACAGCCGTCCCTCCGAGTGGAAGCTCGGCTACACGGGGGAGGCACGATTCCAGCCTTTCCACCCCGTAGGCGATCGCCGACGCATAGCCTCCGAACTCCTGTCCGAGCGTGACCGGCGTGGCGTCCATCAGGTGTGTCCGACCGGACTTGACCACCGACGCAAACTCCTCGGACTTCGCCCGAAGCGCCTCGCTCAGCCGCCCCAGCGCTGGCACGAGACGAAAACGTATCTCCGTCGCAGCAGCCACATGCATCGCCGAAGGGAACACGTCGTTGGAGGACTGCGAGGCGTTCACATGGTCATTGGGGTGCACAGTCGAGCCGAGCTTGGAGGAGGCGAGCGTCGCCAGGACCTCGTTCATGTTCATGTTCGTAGAAGTGCCGGACCCGGTCTGGTACACGTCTATCGGGAATTCACCGGCGTGACCACCATTTGCGACCTCGGCGGCGGCCTCGGTGATGGCCCGGGCGACGGAACCGTCGATGATTCCGAGCTCGGCGTTGACCGAAGCTGCCGCACCTTTGATCGCGGCAAGGGCCGAGATGAGCGAACCTTCGACTCGTGTCCCTGAGATCGGGAAGTTCTCCACGGCGCGTTGGGTCTGGGCTTGCCAGAGTGCACCGGCCGGCACCCTGACTTCGCCCATCGAGTCATGCTCTATGCGAAACTCTCTCTTCTCGTCGTTGTTCACACCGCTGAAGTTACTGCGCCGACTTAGCCGGCAGCCACACGACCCCGGTGGCCTAGATTGGCGCGATGCGCATAGGTATCCATGTCGGGGTTTCGGGAAGATCGGACAATGCCGTCGGCGAGCTCGTCGACGCGGCGAGAGCCGCCCACGAGGCGGGATTGGATTTCTGGGTTCCCCAGCTCTCCGACATCGACGCGCTGACAGCTCTGGCGGTCGTGGGTCGAGAAGTACCGGGCCTGCGTCTCGGTACCGCAGTCGTGCCGACGTACCCGCGCCACCCGATGGTCATGGCCATGCAGGCACTGACTGTGCAGGCTGCAACACAGGGGAATTTGACTCTTGGGATCGGGCTGTCCCACAAGGTGGTTATCGAAGGGGCGTACGGGATCTCCTTCGACAAGCCCGTCCGTCACATGCGCGAGTACCTCAACATCCTGATGCCACTTCTGCACGACGGCCGCGCGGACGTCACCGGCGAGGAGCTGAGCGCGCATACTTTTTCCCCGATGAAGCCTGCAGGAGCCACCCCGCCCCCGGTCGTTGTCGCTGCCCTCGGATCGCAGATGCTGGAGCTGGCAGGCTCGATGACCGACGGCACGGCGCTGTGGATGGTCGGCCCGAAGACAATCGAGAGCCACATCGTTCCAAAGATCACAGCAGCCGCCGAACGAGCGGGGCGCCCTCGCCCCCAGGTTGTGGTCGGCCTCCCAGTCTCGGTGACCGACGACCCCGACGCGGCACGAGCGAAGGCTGCTCAGGCTTTCGGTTTCTACAACAACCTTCCCTCCTACCGGGCGATGCTCGACATCGAAGGAGCGGAGGGACCCGCAGACGTGGCGATCGTCGGCGACGAGTCGACGGTTCGCTCGCAGCTTCTCCGGCTCGTCGATATCGGCGCCACGTCGCTCAGCCTGCCGCTGTTCGGGGATTCGGCCGAGCGGGAGGCGACGATGAACCTGCTGTCCGAGCTGGCCGAGGGTGGTGCCGCGTGAAAGCCGCCACGATCCGCGACGGGCGAATCGAAGTTCTCGATCACCCTGACCCGGTCCCGGGCCTCGGGCAGGTCCTGGTCAAGGTGCGCGCGGCAGGGCTAAACGGCGCGGATCTCATCCAGGTCCGGGGCCACTACCCGCCACCGCCTGGCTATCCCGTCGACATTCCGGGCCTCGAGCTCGCCGGGGAGGTAGTCGAGCTGGGGCCGGGGGCGAGTCGTTTTCGCCTCGGCGATGCGGTGATGGCGGTAGTCGGCGGCGGAGCCCAGGCGGAGTTGGCAGTTGTGCACGAACGCGAGGCGATGCCCGTTCCGGCCGGGCTCGGTTGGGCCGAAGCAGGAGGATTCCCCGAGGTCTTCACCACCGCTCACGATGCGCTTTTCAGCCAGGCCGGTCTGGCCATGGGTGAACGCCTGCTGGTGCAGGGGGCCGCGGGCGGAGTGGGCACGGCGGGGGTCCAGTTGGGCAAGGCGGCGGGAGCGTCCGTCGTAGCGTCGGTCCGCGACCCCGCGCGGCGCGAGGCCGTAGCGGCGATGGGGGCGACAGCGGTGAGCCCTGACGAGGTGGCCTCCAACGGCCCCTACGACGTCGTGTTGGAGCTCGTAGGTGGACCGAACATCGGCGTGGATCTGGGCGCCCTGGCGATCGGGGGGCGCATCGCGGTGATCGGAGTCGGCGCAGGCAGTACCGCCGAAGTGGACTTGCGAGTTCTTATGGGAAAAAGGGCCCGCATTCACGGCTCAACGCTTCGCGCCAGGCCACTGGAGGCGAAGGCTATGGCCGCCCGGCTCATCGAGGCGAACGTCCTCCCCCTACTCTCGGTAGGCGCTGTCTCAGTGCCGGTTTGCGACACCTTCCCCCTCGAGGAGGCCTCCTCGGCTTACGAACGCTTCGCTGCCGGTGGGAAGCTCGGCAAAGTAGTCCTGGTCACCTCGGACTGAGGCGACCAGAGCGCCGCAGCGCGCGTTTTCAGCGCCGGGTCCGGGACAACACGAAGAAGGTCGCTTCGCCGACACCCAGCAGCCAGCCGGCTAGGAGGGCGAGAGACCAGCCCCACGAGCCGAACAGGCCGATTGCGACGGTCACGACCGCAAGGACCCCGACGAGAGCGAAGGCGTACGCGCCGAGCGAGGCCTGCTGTTCGCTGATTTCGCGGGAGCGCGACACCTCGGGTGCAGCCACGCGCATCATCGGCAGATCCGCGCGCAGCTCGTCGAGCTCCTCCAAGTCGGAGGCCGTCAGCGCCGACTCGATCCGCCTCGTGTAGTCGTCGGTGTCGATCCTCCCGGCGGCGAAGTGACGTCCAAGCTCTTCGACTGTTCTGCGCCGGTCGGAGTCTGAAGCTCGCATAGCCCTTCTCATCGTACCGTTCCAGCAACCAAACCTTCGCTGCGGGCGAGCGCTACGACGCCGGCGATCATCAGCACTAGTGCGAAGCTTTCGGCTCCGAGGGCCCAGACTCCGGTGGCGATCGACTCGTGGAACGCGAATACCCCGATCAGGATGCTGACCACCGGGTCTACGACGGTGATGGCCGGGAGAGACAGGTCGAGCGCCCCCGCCTGGAAGGCGCTCTGCGCGAGCAGCATCCCTCCGACAGCTATGACGATCAGGGCGTAAAGCTGCCAGTGCGCCACCACCCCGAACAGTCCCCGGTCGAAGATGTGCGCCGTCGTCTTAGTCAGCGCAGCAGCAGCGCCGTACACGAGACCCGCCGCCGCGCCGAGTGCGACCGCACGCCGGCGTGACGCTGGACCCTGGCCCCAGGCGACCAGGAGCGCTGTCACGATAGTCACCGCCGAAAGCAGCGCCACCCACGTCCCTGGCCGGGTACCAGGACGGCCTGGCGCCGGTGCGGCAACGGCGAGGAACACGGCGAGGCCGACGACGACGGCGATCGCTGCAAGCCAGTCGGAGGACGTGAGACGGCGCCCACTCCACGCGGCGCCGACCGGCAGCGCGAAAAGGAGGCCGGTGACTAGCAGCGTCTGGACCACGATGATCGGCCCGTGGCCAAGGGCAACAAACTGCAGGACGTATCCTGCGACGTCGCATGCGACACCCCCGAGCCAGATCCGGTTTCGTGCCAGGCGCACCAGAAGGCCGAGTTTCATCGACTGCTCGGCCGGCTGGTCGATCCCTCCACGGTGTTGGAGCACCGATGCCATCGCGTACATGAGGGCGCTCCCCAAGGCGCACAGTACCGCCAGCATGCCCCGAGGCTACTGGGCCTGACAGACTGTGAGCGTGGGCGCGTGGTGGAATGGCAGACACAGCGGGCTTAAACCCTGCGGCCTCGCGGCGTGAGGGTTCGAATCCCTCCGCGCCCACTCACTCCCCGGGGGTGCGCTCGTCGAAGGTCCCTGACCCGTTGGAGAGGTTCAAGGCGTACGTGGCCGCCCGCTTTGTGGGACCTCGCTCACCTCGGCGAGCCCCAAAGAGGCTCTACGTTGTACACATGCGGCCAGTGAGGACCGAGGTAGGGATCGGGGTGGTCTTGTGCCCAGCGATCGAGTACCGTTGCCAACGCGGCGGCCTGCCCGCCGCCCGCGGGCAGGTTCTTCTTCAGCACGAACAAGAGCACCACGTCACGTTCGGTGGAATAGTCCACGACATTCTCTGTCACCACCGCCCGGCCGGCGGCCCGGGCCGCCGCCGCAACCTGAGCGTCGTCGGCCGCCTGTAGTCCGACCTCGCAAACATGCAAGGCGTCGTGACAGTACTTCTCGCGCAGCAGCGCGGCCGCGGCTGACGGGAACATCTCATCGATCAGGAAGGCGGTCACCCCAGGAGCGCGTCGCGCTGGCCCGATGCGGCTCGGCTTCGGTCCGCCAGGGCCCGGTTCTGCTCGATCCGCGCCAGGACGTCGTCCGGGTGCTCGGCTGCATAGTCCACGGCGATGCGGATCAGTCGCGGATGGAGATCCGACTCGTCGGCCAGCAGGCC
>JAJZDJ010000039.1 GCA_021828685.1 Actinomycetes bacterium
GCTCAGCTTTCAGGTCAGGCCCGATTCCCATGGTCGGCGACACTACCAACCGTGAACGCGGACGCCTAACGAAAGTCGAGGCGTACCGGTAATTCTTCGCTGTAGACAACTGCGAGGCTCTGCGTCGCCCGGGTGAACGCCACGTAGAGGCCGCGCAGTCCCTGAAGGCTCTCCGCTGCCACTTTCGCCGGTTCGACGACTACGACCGAATCAAACTCGAGTCCCTTCGCGTCGTCGACGGAAAGCACTGTGATCGAACGGTCGAGCGCCTCCCTGCCCGCCACGCCGAAAACGATACCGGCGTCGCCCATTGCGCCGGATACGTCCGCAATGATGCTGGGTGCGGTTATCACAGCGAGCGTCCCCTCCCACGCCTCGGGGGTCACCACGACGCCACCGGAGGGGGACGGCGCTTCGCCCAGTGAACCAGCTGCTCGGCCTGCCGCCGTCCGGGCCACGAGCTCGGCGATCTCGTCGCCGAGCGCACAGACGAAACGTTCTAGAAGCTCCCCGATCCCGCCTGCGCCGTTCGCTCGGAGCACCCTCGGGGAACGCCCCGACGAGCGGACCGATTCAGACGGCCTCATCGACGGGTCGACCGCCCGGAGAACCTGGGCGGCGACGTCCATTATCTCGCTCGGCGTCCGGTAGTTGACCGAAAGCTCTAGGAGCTTCCACTTCCGGCGCGGCGCGAGATTGGCGACGACATCACCCCAGGACGCCGGGACGACCGCCCCGGTGGCCTGGGCGATATCGCCGACCAAGGTCATCGATGCGGAAAGCGAGCGCCGTGCGATCATCCGAAGCTGCATAGGTGAAAGGTCCTGCGCTTCGTCAACTACGACATGGCCGTAGGAGCGC
Organism: Actinomycetes bacterium; assembly: GCA_021828685.1. Classification (GTDB taxonomy): domain Bacteria; phylum Actinomycetota; class Acidimicrobiia; order Acidimicrobiales; family Palsa-688; genus JAJZAM01. Next base: position 862 of record JAJZDJ010000039.1, read on the forward strand.
TGCGCTCCCGCCGGGTCAGCTGCCCCCTTGTGGCGCGCACCGAGGAGTGCCAACGCCTCGTCGAGGAGTGCGACATCGGACTCCGTCCAAACTGCCGCTTCGAGGGACTCGCCGCGGTCTCGCAGAAGTAGCGCCTTTTCGTCCTCGCCTAGAATGCTTACAGCCGCAAGGTCCACAAGGGCTTTCGCTCCGTACAGGTCGCGCAGAAGCTGCTCAGGGCTGAGGAGGGGCCAGATCCGTTCGAGCGCTTCGGCTACCTCGGGGATGCGCCTTAGGGTACGTCCGAGCTCTGCCGGATCCACCGTAGGCGTGTCGGCTGCGGATTCCCGCTCGTCGACGAGTTGGGTCGCCAGGTAGCGCCACAGGTAAGCCTCCACAATCCGTCGACGAGCATTGTGGGTTCCGGGTCTCCGTCTGGCGGCCGCAACGATCTGCTCCGATACGGCCACGCTCAGACGGAGTGTCCTCCCCCCGTAAGGGATGCGGACATCGTTTCGCAGGGGCCTCTCCCGTCCGCTTACAGCGCGCGCCAGGACCTTCGCCATTCGGCCGTCGCCTTTCAGCTTCGCGACCACGACATTCTCCTTCACGCTCGTCGCAGCCACAGCCGTCGACGGATACAAGCCGTTGACCGTCGACATCTCAACACCCGTCTCGTCGAGGGACGGAAGTACATGCTCGATGTACCTGAGGAAGGTCCGGTTGGGACCGACCACCAGAACGCCCTGCTTCTCGAGGGGAAACCTGTGCGTGTAGAGGAGGTACGCGGCCCGGTGGAGGGCGACCGCCGTCTTACCTGTTCCGGGACCCCCCTGAACCACGATCACACCCGGCAACGGCGCCCTGATGATCTCGTCCTGCTCGCCTTGGACCGTCGCGACGATGTCGCGCATCCGTCCCGAGCGGGACCGTCCCAGGCTCGCAAAGAGAACCTGGCGGCCTTCGAGGCCCAACGAGCGACCGACGGCGTCGCCTTCGCTGTCGAACAGCTCGTCTTCGAGGTCGAGCACGCGCGAACCGTTGCAAAGCAGATGGCGACGTCGCGACAGGCCCATCGGATGCGCACCGGTAGCCCGGTAGAAAGGCTCCGCGACAGGGGCACGCCAGTCGACGACGAGCGGTTCCTGGTCGACGCCCGATACACCGAGGCGGCCGATGTGGAACGACTCGAGACCGTGGTCGCTCGGCCCGCTGCCTGCGCTGTCGATACGCCCGAAGACGAGAGATTCCGTCCCGATAAAAAGGTGCTCCAAGCGGCTCAGACCGCTTCGAACCCGGACATCGCGTTCGGTTACCGCCTGAAACCCGCTGCTCTTGTCCGAGAAGGCTTCGCGTAGCATCGACTGGGTCGCATCACGCATCGCCGAAAGCCTGGCGTATGCCAGGTCCACGTACTCCTGCTCTGAATGGACGTCGGGGTGCGCCATAAGGGAACAACCACTTTGCGTGCTGACGGGCGCCTTTGCAAGCCACGCATCCGCCCGAGGCGGGTAGCGTCACTACCGTGACAGCGCCGCCCGAACATTTCTTCCTAGCTTCGTGCCGGCGTGAGCCCGTCGCGACGACACCTGTATGGTTCATGCGCCAGGCCGGACGCGCTCTCCCCGAGTACCGCCGGGTTCGCGGTGACGAGGGGCTCCTCGCATCCCTGATGCGCCCAGACCTGGCAGTCGAAGTAACTCTGCAGCCAGTGCGGCGCTACGGCGTTGACGCCGCCATCGTCTTCTCGGACATCGTGGTACCGCCAGCGGCGACGGGATTCGGCGTCGACATCAAGGCCGGCGTAGGCCCGGTCGTCGAGAAGCCTTTCAGGTCAACCGCCGACCTCGAGCGGGTCCGACCTTTCGACGTCGAAGCTGATGCTCCGTGGCTCATCGAAACCGTCCGGATCCTGGCGAGGGAGCTGACGATACCCCTGATAGGTTTCGCTGGCGCCCCTTTCACAGTCGCCAGCTATCTGATCGAGGGGCGACCCTCGCGTGACTACGTGCAGACGAAGACCCTGATGCTCGCCGATACAGCCCTTTGGTTTGCTCTCCTCGATCGCCTGGCAGACCAGGCTATTGCCAGCGCCGAAGCACAGATTGCCGCCGGGGCGCAAGCTGTGCAGCTCTTCGACAGTTGGGCGGGTGCCCTCGACCCGGCCACTTACCGGCGCTTCGTACTTCCGGCGACCACGAAGGTACTGGCAGCCTTGGCTTCTAGCGGAGTCCCATTGATCTACTTCGGTGTCGGAACCGGCGAGCTGATCGGAATGATCCCCGGGGCTGGAGCGACGGTCGTCGGGGTCGACTGGCGAGTCCCGCTCAGCGTGGCCCGGGAGCGCACCGGCGGCTCGGTCGCTCTCCAGGGGAACCTCGACCCTGCCTTTTGCGTTGCGGGCTGGGAAGCTGCTGCGCCCGCCGCCCTGCGGATACTTCACGAGGCGAGAGAGTCGGGTGTCGACGGCCACATCTTCAACCTCGGTCACGGCGTCATGCCGGAGACCGATCCAGATGTACTGGCAAGAATCGTCGACCTGGTCCACACCTTCGAGAGCAGCCGTTGACCAGTTCGGCGCTTCGATGAGGGTGGCGGTGATCGGAGGGGGGATTACCGGACTCGCCGCCGCGTTCGAGTTGTGCGAGCGCGCAGAAGTCACCGTCTACGAACCCGACCGTTTGGGCGGGAAGATCAGAACCTCCTTGTTCGCCGGCATGCCGGTCGACGAAGGTCCCGACGCCTTCCTGACTCGCAGCGAAGCGGCGGTCGGACTTGCAGAGTCGCTCGGACTTACCTCGCAGCTGGTCGCGCCGCAGGCAGGGGCAACCCTCGTATACGTCGGAGGGCACCTCCACCGGCTTCCGAGCGGACTAGTCCTCGGGGTGCCGACGGATCTTCGAGCACTCGCCACAAGCAGGCTCCTCGGTCCGCTAGGAGCGGCCAGGGCGGCGTGGGATCTGGTGGCACCGAGCAAGCCGATCGGCGACGATGCCAGCGTGGACGACTTGGTCGCGGGACGCTTCGGAACCAAAGTAGCGAAGCGCCTCGTCGGACCGCTCCTCGGAAGCATCCACGCAGCGTCGACCGCCGACCTGAGCGCCGCAGCTACAGCCCCGAACCTCCTAGAGGCCGCTCGCTCCTCTCGCAGCCTTCTCATCGGACTACGAAAGCAGCTACCCCCTCCCGGCGCACCTCGCCCGCCGATATTCCTGAGCCCACGAGGCGGTATGTCCGTCCTCGTAGAACGCCTCGTCGAACGCCTCGACGCCGCCGGGGTACGTTTCGTTGCCCGACCCGTCGCCTCGGTACGCGCCGGCCGTGAAGCTGCAGGCACGCTTCGAATCGACGACGACGTCTACGACGCAGCGGTCCTTGCGGCGGGCTCGACGGACGCTGCGACGATCCTCGGCGAACTTGCACCCTCCGGGCTCGGATCGTTGCGGACAACGGACGTCGCCGTCGCCACAGTTTCTGTCGATCGCGCCGACCTGCGCGTCGCGGAAGACGTCAACGGTGTCCTCGTCGCCCCAACAGCTGGAACGTTGATGACCGCCTGTTCCTTCGGCTCCAACAAGTGGCCCCACTGGACGTCTAACACTGACCGGATGGTGCTCCGGATATCGACCGGCCGCCATGGTGACACGCGACCATCGCTTCACTCCGACGCCGACCTGGTGGACATCCTTTTGGGCGAACTCGCAACTGTCATGGGGACGAACCTTTCGGCCGACGATTGGCGGGTGAGCAGGTGGCCCGGCGCCTTCCCGCTCTACCGCGTTGGGCATTTGAGCTGGGTTAGAGACGTTCGCAGCGAGCTCGCAAAGGCTACGCGTCGGGTAGCCCTCGCCGGTTCGAGCTACGACGGTGCCGGCATCCCGGCCTGTATAGCGTCGGGCCGAAGCGCCGCCCGTCAGGTGTCGGCTACCGTCTCAGCCACGTCGACGAACTCGTAAGGCTCGGCGAACGTCTCACCACGAAAGACGCCCGAGGCCGGCCCTTGCCCGTAAAGGCAGTGCTCGGCGATGATGACCGCCGCAGCAGTGTAGGACGACCTCTCGCCGCCTGGAAAACGAACACATTCAGGATGCACACAGCCGGTCCAGTACGAACCATCCTCCCCTCGCATGTGACCGGTAGCTCGCAGCAAGTCGGCCGCCTCAGATTCGAAGCCAACCGCGTCGAGTGCCATCGAGCATTCTGCGGTTTCGGCTGCAGTGAACCAGGGCTGGTCCGACACACACCGCACGCCGACGCCTTCTGTCACGAACTCCTCCCAGCGTTCGCTCACCCGCGCCCTCGCGGCGTCTCGGCCCAAAGCCCCGGACAGGACCGGGTAGTACCAGTCCATCGCCCAGCGATCCTTGGGGGCGAAAGACCCCGGTCGTTTGACGATCGCCTCGGCCATCCGCGGGGCGGCGAGCTCCCACTCCGGACGGTCGTATCCCAAACACCCGGCGATAGCAAGAGCCGCTCGCAAGCTGTGATAGATCGACGAAGTAGACGTAAGGAGTGCGTAGGAAGCATGACGTCCATCTGGATCCGCCGACCAGGCTACTTCTCCTCCCGGACGCTGCAGTCCCAGCGAGAAACCGATCGCCCGATCCACCACTGACCACATGCGCTCCAGAAAGTCGGCATCCCCGGTGACAAGGAAATGCCACCAGGCTCCGGTTGCTACATAAGCCGACACGTTCGGATCCCGGCGGGGATCCTCTACCCCGTCAGGCAGGTAGTAGCGACACCATGACCCATCCTCGTGCTGCTTGGACTCCAGCCACTCGAAGGCCCGGACCGCTTCGTCGATCCAACCAGCGACTGACAGCGCCATCGCCGCTTCAACGTGGTTCCACGGGTCGCAGTGCCCCGCGCTGAACCATGGGATCATTCCCGACGGCAGCTGGAGGGACGCTATCCACGTTGCCGTCGTCTGAACCTCGACCGGCGAAAGTGTCCCTGGCGACGGGTCTCGAGCTTCGGACTCGACGTATCCCACTGAGTCGACGGCCTCGAAAGGGCTCATGGCTGCTTCGTCAGATAGAACACAGCGCTCTTGCCCATCACCGGATTCAGTAAGCGCTCCGCTAAGCGCGTCACACGCGGGCCCGAGGTGATGTCCCACACAAGGAACTTATAGTAAGCACGCACCGCCGGATGCTTGTCGTCATCGACACCGACAAAAGCCTTCAACCACCAGTAGGGTGAATGCAACGCGTGGGCATGATGACAACTCGAAAGCCTGAGGCCAGCCGCCTCCAGCCTGGAGGCAAGCGTCGCATGCCGGTATATGCGTATGTGGCCGCCTGGCTTGGAGTGGTACTCGTCGGACAGCGCCCACGTGAGCAGCTCCGGCCACCATCGAGGCACCGTTACGGCCATTGTCCCGCCCGGGCGCAACACTCGTGCCAGCTCTGCGATAGCGGCTCCGTCGTCAGGGATGTGCTCGAGTACTTCTGCAGCGATGACCCGGTCGAATGCCCCCGTCGGGAACGGCAAAGCCAGTGCATTTGACACAGCTACTGCCCCGTCCCCTCCACTTTGCGCCACCACCTCGTCGTTCGTCGAGAGAGCCCTCATCATCGCGAACGCCTTAACCATCTCCGAGTGGTCGTAATCCACCGCCGTTACTACCGCACCTCGACGCATCGCCTCGAACGCGTGTCGGCCTCCCCCGGCCCCCAAGTCGAGCAGGTGGTCTCCGGGCACGACGCCCAAAGTCTCGTAGCGCACGGTGAGCATCAGCCGCCACCTGCGCCAGTCGAACTGAGCCTCGCGAAATGCTCCACCGTCCAGCGGTAGTGCTCGGCCGTGAGGCGTGCACACGTACCCCAAGTGAAACGTTCGAGGACCCTGCGCCTCCCGTTGGCCCCGAGCCGAGCGGCCAGCAGCGGATCCTCTAAGACCTTGCCTATAGCTGCGGCGAGCGCTGCAGGATCGCCCGGGGGGACGAGAAGCCCGCTTCCGCCGCTGTCACCAACCACTTCGGGGAGAGCGCCTCCGGTGGTCGCCACCAAGGCCGTGGCGCAAGCCTGGGCCTCCACGGCGGGAAGGGAGAAGCCCTCGTAGAGGGAGGGGACGACTGCCACCTGGGCTTGCGCGTACAGTTCGACCATCCTGTCGTCGCTGATCGCAGACTCGAAACGAACAGCACCGGAGAGGTCGAGCCGCCGTATGGCCGCTGCCACGGGGCTGTCGGCGCGAAGCTTGCCCACCACAACGAGGTGCGCCTCGGGCACCTCCGTGCGCAACTTTGCGAGGGCTTCGACCAACGGCAGCAGGCCTTTGAAAGGTACGTCGGCGCTCGCTGTAGTCATGATGCGACCAGGGACCCGGACAACACCCGGGCGCGGACGGAAATGGTTGTGGTTCACGCCGATCGGAACGATCTCCAGCTGGCCTGCGTCGACGCCGAACTGCTCGACGATGTCGCGCTTGGAAGACGACGACACCGTGAGAATCCGCGGGATCTGCCGAGCGACCTTCTTCTGCATCTTGATGAACCCGTACCACCGCCGCAACGCAAGACGGCGCCGTAAGTTCGCGGCGTGCTCCAAGTCGAGCGCCCTGTCCACCGTGACAGGGTGGTGGCACGTACCGAGGAGCGGAAGGCCGTCGGCCATGACACCGAGCAGACCGGTCCCGAAAGTCTGGTTGTCCTGGACGATATCGAAGTCCGCCTTGCGTGCGGCGAGAAGCTTGCGCACCCGCCGGCTGAAGGTCCGGGGCTCGGGGAACCCTGCGCTGCACATGATCGCGAACTCGGCGACGTCCGTCGGAGTCCGGAACTCCCTCGGCCGGGGAATCCTGAACGGATCCGGCTCGCGATACAGGTCCAAACTCGGCACGGCGACGAACTCGACGCCGTCGTCGAGGACCGGCCACGGCTGGCCAGCGAAGACGGTCACCCTATGCCCCAGCTCGACGAGCTCACGGGCGAGGTAACGGGTGTAGACGCCCTGGCCGCCTGAGTGCGGGTTGCCGCGGTACACAAGAAGGGCTACGCGCATCGAGGAGGCCGGCGACATGACTTGAAGAATCTTGCCGCCAGGTCTTGTGCGGTCAAGCCGGACAGATCATACACGACGGTTTCGCCAAGTCGAAACGCGACCCTCCGAAGGTGTCTTTGAACGCTTCGAGCGTCGGATCCGACCACCAGCGACGCCACAAACGGTCGCTGCCAGCCAAAGCCCGGAGGCCCCGAGCACGAACGGCTTGTCTCCGAGCTCCACGAAGACAGTCCTGCCTGTGCGCCTTCCGACGGTCGCCTCCAGCACTGTCGCGACGCTGAGGGAACTGCGCTTCTCGACGACCCCGTCAGGCCGGACGACCTCCGAGTACCCGGTCGGCGAGACAAGGACGAGCCAGCGGCCCGTTTCAACCGCCCGAAGCCTTGCGGCGGCGAGCTCCTGGCCGACCACTTGCGTGCCCCTGTACGACGCGTCGTCGGTCGGGACGACAAGGAGCTGGCCACCGGCGCGCACCCCACTCCTCGCGCGGGCGCCGAAGAAGACCTCGTAGGAGATGAGAACGCCGAGGGGTGCAGCCGGTGTGGACATGAATGCAGGGCTGTGACCTGGGATGGCGTCCCGTGGTACGTCCGCCACGTTGAAGTATTTCGAAAGTAGAGGTCTGTCCGGGATGTACTCCCCGAAGGGTACGAGGTGGTTTTTCACGTACGTCGCAACGACGGAACCCGCCGGCGACCACGCGGCGGCCTCGTTCAGGTACTTCGTAGAGCTCAGGTTCTGCACGACTCCCGCGACGACGGTCGCCGACAACCTTCGAGCGAGCGCCGCAACCTGGCCGGCTTGGGCGCTGTACTGGAACGGTGTGTCAGCTTGGAGCATCCCTTCGGGCCACACGACGAGATTGAGAGGTCGTTTCAATCCAGCCGACTCGGAAAGCTGGCGGTTGAAGACGACTGCCGGATCGGTGTTGATCGCCCGCGTCCCTAGCGGACCTCCCCCTTGGACGAGCGCCACGCGAAGTGGTGAAAGTCTGCGCCCGGCGCCGCTAGGCGAGAGCCAACCTGCGAGTGGCAGCGCACAGGCGACCACAACCGCCAACGCAGGCAGCCGGGCGCCGGTGTCTCGACCAGTGCGCGACGGTGACTCCCGGCTTTGCCTGGAGTTACCTTTCGCTCGACGGTAGACGGCTTTCGCTACGAGCGCGAGCCCTACGCCCACAAGGGCGGTCTCCCCGCTCAGCAGGAGCCCACCACCGAGCTTGACCGCCCACTCGAGCGGTCCGGCCGCCTGGCCGAGCTCGGTGCCGGCAAGGGGGAAGCCGTGAAGGGGGAACCGGTCGCGCGCCCACGTTACGAGCATCACGGACGCAGGCAGTCCGACGGTTACGGTCCAGTCACGCCCGGTCGGGACGATCGACGTCGAAAGGCACGTAAAAGCGGCACAAACGATGAGCAGTACGACGAATCCGTATGCGCTGAACTGCTCTGTCCATGCGATACCGATCGCAAACTGCGCGAGCCCCCAACCTGCTCCGAGCACGAGCCGGCGTGCCAGACCAAGTCCTGGCAGCGCTGCTGCGACCGAAGCCAGACCGAAGCATCCGAGTGGCCACCACCCGAAAGGCGGGAGCGAGAGCGCGACGAGCACCCCGGCGGCGATCCCGATCACCGCTTCTCGCGCCGGACCCGTCAGCGCGTTGGTGGCCTTCTTCATGGCGCCCCGAATACTTCTAGGTATCTGGGCCAGCCACCAATCGGCCGCAGAACCTCACGTCGCCACGTAGCATCGTGGGTTCATGCTCAGCGTCGTCATGCCTTCGCACAACGAGGAGGGTTACCTCGAAGCTGCCGTCGGCGCAGTCATAGAAGGGCTGCGCAGGCGTGACGTCGAGTTCGAGGTGATCCTGGTCGAGAACGGCTCGCGCGACGAAACGCTCGCGATCGCGAGACGCCTCGAAGCCGCCTACCCTGAGGTCCGCTCGACGACGCTTCCAGCCGCGGATTACGGCGCTGCCCTCAAAGCCGGCTTCGAGATGGCGCAAGGCGAAATCGTTGCCAATTTCGACGTCGACCTGGTCGATCTGGACTTTCTCGATCGCGCCCTCGCTGTGATGTCCGACAGCTCTGTCGCCGCCGTAGTCGGCTCCAAGCGAGCGCACGGTGCCTCCGACCGCCGCTCGCCGGGTAGACGACTCGTGACAGAGGTCTTCTCCGCGACGCTGCGTTACGGCTTCGGGTTATCAGCATCCGACACGCACGGCCTGAAGACCCTCAGGCGCTCGGCGCTCGCCCCTGCGGTAGCAGCAAGCCGATTCGGCAAGGACATCTTTGATACGGAGGTTCTGATCAGAGCCGAACGTGCAGACCTGCGCATCGCGGAGATCCCGGTATCGGTGGATGAGCTGAGACCGCCACGTTCGCCGATAATCCGGCGGATCCCCCGTACGCTCGGAGGCCTGGCCGCGCTTCGCTGGGCGCTGTGGAGCGAAGCCTTGTCTGAGGGCAGCACCCGGCGCTCCGGGCGACCCTCCGCTTAAGCGAATGGCTATCCAGGTGGGACCCGTTCGAGCACTCTGAGCGACCCTACCCCGAGATCAGTCCGCTCGGACCACCGCCCGGAGGCAAGCGCCTCGCAGAAAATCTCGTACGGTGGCCGTCCCCCATCCGCCGGGTCGGGGAACACGTCGTGGATCGCCATGAACCCGCCGACAGCCACCTGCGGCGACCACCCGCGGTAGTCGGCCCAAGCGACTGAGCCTCCGTGGCCACCGTCTATGAAAAGCAGCGAAACCGGTGTTGACCAGGCCGCCGCCACTACCTCGGAGCGACCTACGATCAGCACGACCGTGTCCTCCAGCGCTGCGACCTCGATCGCCGTGCGCGCTGTGGGCAGCGTATCCATCCTTCCCGTCCCCGGGTCTACGAGGGTCGGGTCGTGGTGCTCCCAGCCGGCCTGATTTTCCTCTGACCCGCGATGATGATCGACGCTGTAGACGACACAAGTCTCGTGTCGGGCGGCGAAGCCAAGGTACAGAGCCGATTTGGCGCAGTAGGTGCCGATCTCGACGATAGGGCCGAGACCGCTTTTGGCGGCGAGCACCGCGACCTGGTTGAGCGCTTCACCCTCGTCGTCGGGCATAAAACCCTTCTGGGCGTGAGCGACGCTCAACTCCTGCTCGCTCAGCATCGCTTCAGCCGGGGTTCGTCAGGCTACTTCGACCGATTCGGCGATGCCCGTACGCGCAGCGTCGCCATGTGAGCCGCTGTGGCTGTGTGGGACGAACATCAGCCGGTTGAAGATCACGAACTTCCCGACCCAAAGCACGCCGAAAGCGCTGAAGTAGACCGCTCCTATCAGCAAGGTGCGGGCGGCGTGCGTCAGGTCGTGATGCTTCGCGAAGCCGTCCGCAAGAGCGACGGCCACTGTGGAGAAGGCCCAGCCGAGCAGGGCCAACGCCCAAAACGGGAGGACTTCCCTCCACAAATGGCTCTTCCCGTCCTTACCCCACGCCCATTTACGGTTCAGGTGATAGCTCGGGATGGTAGCGATCGTCGTTGAGAGCGTGCTCGCCAAGATCACGCCCATATTGAGGACGCCGACGAAGAAAAGGATGCACGCGTTGCTCACAAGCACCGCGACAACCGACGTCATCGAGTACCGGAAAAGCTTCTGCCCGAGCGGTGTTCCCAGCTTCTGGCGGGCGAGGCCGACGACAGATTGCACTCCCCAAGTCTACAGGGCGTCGCCGCGTCGGTTCGGTCGCGTTCTCCGGGTAGCCTCGCCTCGGAGGCAGCCGGCTTGCGTCGGGATCCGCCCACCGAGGCATGATGGATGAATGACAGACGCCCTGGACAGCTTGGTGGCGCTACTCGACCTCGAACAACTAGAAGTGAACCTTTACCGGGGTTTCAGCCCTCCCGAACATCGCCTTCGTGTCTTTGGAGGCCAGGTCGCAGCGCAATCACTCGTGGCGGCGGGTCGGACCGTGGCCGATGGCCGAGGCATCGAGCGACCGGTCCATTCGCTGCACGCCTACTTCCTGCGTCCGGGCAATCCGCGTATACCGATCCTCTACCAGGTGGATCGGATCCGTGACGGAAGGTCTTTTACCACCAGGAGAGTCGCTGCCATACAGCAGGGCGAGCCTGTCTTTCATCTGTCCGCTTCGTTCCACGCGCCTGAGATCGGCGTCTCACATCAAGAGCAGATGCCTTCGGTCCCCGACCCCGAGACGCTGCCCACGTGGGAGGAGGCGATGGAGCCTTACCGGCCACAGCTCGGGGACTGGTTCGACCGGCCCCGACCCATGGACGTCCGCCATGTGGGAATCCCACTTCGAACTTCGCCGGTCGAGTCGACCCCCCGCCCGCCAACCCACCGAGTTTGGTTCCGGACTGACGGGCGGCTGCCTGACGATCCGTTGACCCATGCGTGCCTCGCAGCTTACGCGAGCGACATGACGCTCCTCGACACTGTGATGATGCCCCATGGCCTGATATGGACTGAGGGCGTACAGGTCAGCTTGGACCACGCTATGTGGTTCCACCGACCGTTTCGGGCGGACGACTGGCTTCTCTACGACCAGCACAGCCCGAGCGCCGCCGGGGCACTCGGGCTTGCAACAGGAACGATCTACACGAGAGACGGGATCCTGGCGGTGTCGGTCGTCCAGGAGGGTTTGCTCAGGACGAGGGCGCTCGCCAGCGAACCCTAAAACGATCCCGCTCTGAACTTTCCGCCCGACCGGACATCCTGTGCGCGTCGACCCAGACTGTCAGCGCTCGGTGATCGGCACGTAGTCTCGGGTTTCCGGCCCTGACCACAGCTGTCGCGGCCGGTAGATCTTGGCGTCCTGCTCGATCAGCTCCTGCCAGTGGGTGAGCCATCCCGCGACCCGCGGTATCGCGAACAGAACGGTGAACATCTCGGTCGGGAAGCCCATGGCCTGGTAGATCAGGCCGGAGTAGAAGTCCACATTCGGGTACAGCTTGCGCGAGATGAAGTACTCGTCGGACAGCGCCACCTCCTCGAGCTTGAGCGCTATGTCGAGGAGCGGGTTCTTGCCGGTAACACTAAATACGGAGTCGGCTGTCTGCTTGATGATCTTCGCCCGAGGGTCGTAGTTCTTGTAGACCCGGTGCCCGAAACCCTGCAGCTTGCCCTTGCCCGCCTTGACCGAATCTATGAACGCTTTGACGTTGTCTATCGAGCCGATCTCGGTGAGCATCTTGAGCACAGCCTCGTTGGCCCCTCCGTGGCGCGGGCCGTACAGGGCGGCGGCGGCCGCGGCGGCGGACACATACGGATCAGCGTGGGACGAGCCAACCGTGCGCATTGCGAGCGTCCCACAATTCTGCTCGTGGTCGGCGTGCAGGATGAAAAGCACGTCGAGGGCTCTCGCGAGAATCGGGTCGGGCTCGTAATGCGGCTCGGCGACCTTCCACATCATCGCCAGGAAATTCTCGGAGAAGCTGAGGGCGTTGTCGGGAAACACGAACGGCATGCCCCGGCTGTAGCGGTAGGACGCCGCAGCCAACGTGGGAACCTTTGCTATCAATCGGACGATCTGGCGCGAGCGGACTTGTGGATCCTCGATCCTCTTCGACTCGGGGTAGAAGGTGGACAGGGCGGCGATCCCCGACACGAGCATGCCCATCGGGTGCGCGTCGTAGTGGAAGCTGTCAACGAACCGTTTGCGAAAGTTCTCGTGGATGTACGTGTGATGGCGGATGTCGTCGCTCCATGCGTCGAGCTGCTCCGACGTCGGTAGCTCCCCGTGGATCAACAGGTAGGCGACTTCGAGGTACGTCGAGGACTCCGCTATCTGCTCGATCGGATAGCCCCGGTAGCGCAGGATGCCGGCGTCGCCATCGAGATAGGTGATGGAGCTGGACGTGAGTGCCGTTGTCATGAACGACGGGTCGTAAAACCAGACGTTAGGTAGAAGCTTGCGGAACTCGTCGGCCGACACCCCCCCGTCTGCGAGAGGTATCTCCACGACCTCGCCGGTGCGGTTGTCGGTGACGGTAATCGATTCGGCCACTGCTCCCCCTATCGGAGAAAGGAACTCTTTTCTGGCGCATGCTACCCGCGGATCGAAGCGGAGCGCCCATCGACCCCGCCAGCGCAACCGCCGCTTGCGCGATGATGGCACGGTGGAAGACCAAACAGCCGGGGAACTGGACCTCGACGGCATACGCCGAGGGATCGACGACGTCGACCGCCGGCTCATATCCCTCCTCGCCGAGCGATCGCGACTGGTTGGCCAGGTGGTCCACTACAAACGAGCCCGAAGAATGGCTGTCGTGGACCGTGAGCGCGAAGAGAGGATGCTCGAGCGGATAGGAGTTCTTGCCGAATCGGAGGGACTCGACCCTAGGGTCGCCCGCCAGGTCCTCCGGACGATCATCGACGGTTTCACGTTGCTAGAGGTGGAGGAACTCGGCCCGATCAGCGAGGTTGCTGGCCGAGAGGATGTGGACTAGAGGCGGCGCCAAGCCCCGCCTCCCGTCCTATCGAGGGCGTACGCTGACTTAACGATGTACCTCTTGTTTCTCGATGAGTCGGGCACGCACGGCGCCAGCCCCGTATTCGTCCTCGCTGGGGTCGCTGTCCACGAAAACGATGTCTGGCGGCTCGGACAAAAGATCGAGACGGGTCTTCACAAGGTGCTGACACCTCTCGGAATGAACGCCTTCGACTTCGAGCTGCACGGTTCCGAGATGAAGTCGCCGCCCACGCGGAGAAATTCGCCATGGAAAGCCCTCATATACACTGACCGGCTGAAAGCCCTCGATGTGGCCTACCGGTCGATACGCACCTTTGTCCCGACGGATCCGGCGTTTCCGATGGCCTTTTTCGGAGCAGTGATCGAGCGGAGGAGGCCCGACTTTGCGGAGCACGCGTACGAGTTGATCTTGAACAAGTTCGACGACATGTTGGGCGACGTTTCACGCACGTCGGGGAATCAGCAGCGCGGTGTCGTGGTTCACGATGATGGAGTCATCGAGCACAGCGTCCAATCCTGGACCAGCCAGTGGATGCAAGCGGCCGGGCGAGTTGGCCAGATTCATAACATCGTCGTCGTACCGCTGTTCGCCAACTCGAGAGCTACGCGGCTGCTGCAAGCCGCCGACCTTGTTTGCTACTCGCTCTGGAGGTACTACGCCAACACGGACGAAAGATACGTTCGCGAGCTTTGGAAACTGTTCCACTCCGACGGAACACACATGCACGGGCTCATCCACGTTTGCGCCGACTTCGCCCGCCGGACTTGCACGTGTCCCCCCTGCGTGACTCGCTTGTCGGCATAAATGGCAACAAAGAAGGGGTGCCACCCAAGGGCGGCACCCCTTCTTTATCGTCAGGGCTGGACATCAGCCTGGGAAACCGCAACGCAGTCCCAGGTCTGACGGACGGTACCACGAAGTAGTCCTGCCAGCCACTTAAGACTATCGGCTGCTAGCGGCGAAAATCAAGTTGCGTAACGCGATTTTGCCTCAGCGGGTTCGGCGCACATTATGAGTGGTCTTCACTTCGCAACTCGTAGCGGTAGACGTTTGTCTCCCTAGGCGTGAAGCCGATCCGGCGGTAGAGGTGGTTAGCCGCCTCACGGGACGGCCGCGACGTGAGCTCGACGGTCCGGGCTCCGTGATCGGCTGCGATCCGCAGTGCCGCTCGGGTGAGTGCCTCCCCGCAGCCCCGTCCACGCACCGCCTCGTCCGCTATGACGTCTTCGATCCACGCCCGAACGCCGGTGGGGATCCGGAACAGGGCGAGCGTCAAAGTTCCGACTATCGGGCCACCCTCGCCGTCCCTTGCAACCAGAAGGAAGGTAGCCGCCGACGCGGTGATCTCCCCGACCTGCTCGACGGTCGGGCGGGGGGCACTTGACGAAAGGAACGGCAGAAGACGCCCGACGGCCTCCACGATCTCCGGCGTTGGCGAAGTCGCCTCTTCGATCACAAACATCGACCTGAAGTTAGCGCCTCGCCCGGACCGAACGCGATTGTCCTTGGTCGGCGGGTAGTGTCTACGGGTGCAGTCGCTGCGCTGGGAACAGGAGATCACCCTCAGAAGGCCGATCCTCGTCCTTGCCTTCGAAGGCTGGAACGACGCTGGTGAGGCAGCCTCTTTGGCCGTGTCCTATCTCGGTCGGGCGTGGAGGGCGGAGCGTCTTGCGACGATCGACGCCGAGCAGTTCTACGACTTCACCTCTACGCGCCCGGAGGTCGCCCTCAAGGAGGACTCCTCACGCGAGATCGTCTGGCCCGATGTCGACGTTCTCGGCGCCCGGATCCCGGGTTCTCATCACGATCTGGTCCTCGTCCGCGGAACAGAACCGCAGCTACGCTGGAAGACCTTCGCCGGTCTCGTCACCGAGGTGGCGACTTGCCTGGGCGCGGAGATGGCCATCACGCTCGGAGCGTTGCTTGCCGATGTAGCCCACAGCGCACCGGTCCGGGTGTCGGGCGCGTCTGACGATCGTGAGCTCGCCGAACGCCTCGGGCTTTCCCAGCCGCGCTACGAAGGCCCCACCGGTATCGTCGGCGTGCTCAGCAACGCTCTGGCGCAGTGCGGTTTGCCGACGGCGTCGTTTTGGGCTGCGGTACCCCACTACGTGCATCAACTGACCTCGCCGAAGGCCGCCCTTGCGCTTGTCGAGCGGGCCAGCGACCTCCTCGGGGCTCCCGTGGACGCACACGAACTTCGAATAGCGGCACGCGACTACGAGCGGCGCGTGGACGAGCGCGTGGCCGACGACGCTGAGGCCGCCGCCTACGTGGCTGCTCTGGAACGCCAGAACGATCCAGACTGGGGGGACGTGCCGGCAGAGGACCGGATGCCGCTGATGGACTCCCAGAACCTCGCCGCGGAGGTCGAACGCTTCCTCGAGGATCACCGCAGCAGCGAATAGCTATCAACTCTCAGGGGCGAGCTCAGGTTCGTATCCGTAGAAGATGTCGGTCTGTCGCAGGACCCACGCGAAACGGGCGACCCCATCGACGACATCGGTAGGCACGTACTCGCCGTCGGGGCCCGCCAGATCGTGCGCTCTTTTTGTGAAACACATGACCAGCCCCTCCCATTGCCAGGGGGTCAGGGCGCAGATCGCCTGGAAGGACCGCCCTCGGCTCGCCTTGACGACGCGCGAGAGGAGGTCCTGGGGTAGGCGTCCCTTCTTGCGCTCAGGAAGGTCCCCGAGCACTGGGACGTCAGCGAAGCCGAACCGACCCGGGTCTTTCTCGACGGACATGTGAGCAAGGTAGCCCCTTGCGACGAGAGCGACGCCTACGACAGGGGTGAGACTTGCGATCGGCCGGGCGAGGCGGTCCATGTATGACACACCGAGCGGGTTGGACAGCGGGCTGAGCGAGATTACCGTCGCCATCGCCTCATCGACAGTCGCGTCGAGATCCTTCGCGACCATTCCAGCGTCACCTAGCGACACAAGCGCCGCCTTCAGCTCCGAAACTCCCACACGAGACCGGGCGGCGCGTACCCCTAGCGACTGGCGGAGCAGGTTCTCAGCTCCGCCAAGTAGCCGGCCGCGGACGGTCGAACGCCACTTCGCATGGCAGGCCGCGTATGGCGTCGAAAGCCAGGCGAACCCAGCGACCTCCACCCGCCAGCGGCTCCGGGAGAGCGTCCTCGGAGAACCAGCCGACGTCGCGGGTTTCGAGCGGATGGGGCCTCAAAGTTCCGCCGACTGCCCTGCAGTGAAAAACCAGCGAGTAGAAGGGAAGTCCGGTCGAACCGAGCCGCAGGCCGTCGAACACGGCGACCAGCCGGAGCGGTTCCGCGTGGATCCCCGACTCCTCCTCCACCTCCTTCACGACGACTTCCGCCGGGGAGTACCCGATGTCGGCCCATCCCGTTGGATACAGCCAAACCCCCGAGTCGCCGCGCTGAATCAACAGCAGCTGGCCGTCGTCGTTGCCGACCAAGGCGCCTACCGTCACCTTCGGCGTCACGTAACCCGAGACGCCCGCCCCGACGCTCTCGAGCCAGCCGGCGACGATCTCGCCCTGGTCGAATCTGGCGTTGTCGTGGTACGCGGCGACCCTGATGTCTGCCGCTACCTTCAGAACCTCCTCGAAACGCTCCCGCTCGTAGAGACTCTCGGTGAAGGCCAGCCCGGTCCTCGCGATACCGGCGAGCGCTTCGCTCCAACGGACCAGGTCCACCTCGCTGACCGGGCGCTCGGGCATCGCCGCGAGGTTAGTACCAAAGCGCCGTGTCAGAATACGGGATGTGACCATCAGAGACAACTGCCGTCACTATCTGGCAAGGAGCACACCGAGCGGCGAGTCTGTCCAGCGCTGCCGGCTGTCCGCCAACACCGAGAGCCCCTTCGGCTGCCCGCCGGGTTGCATCTTCGAAGAGGCCCGAATCGTCTCCGACGCGGGATGGGCTCAGGGGCCTTCGACGAGGATGACGAACACGGCCGACGGCCTTGCGAGCCTGCCGCCACCTTCTAAGCGGCGGAAGGGACGCAAGGGCCGATGAACTATGTCCTTTTTCCAAGGATTCTCGTAGGATTCTCAAAGTTTCTGCATCGACACTAAGGTTTCATGGACCAGGTGCGCAGCGCTCCACAGCCCTCACCTCAGACAGCCGCCCGGGATAGCCTAAATCCGCGCGTGCTCGTCGTCGACGACGAGGACCATATCACCGAGCTCGTCGCGATGGCGCTCGGCTACAGCGGGTTCGCGGTTGACCGGGCGTCCTCAGGGCGTGAGGCAATCGACGCGATCGGCGACGTCGTCCCGGATCTTGTGGTCCTCGACGTGATGTTGCCCGATCTCGACGGGTTCGAGGTAGCCAGACGCCTTCGCAGCAGCCAAGGGGCCGCGCGGGCCGTCCCGATCATATTCCTCACCGCTCGCGACACGACGGCCGACAAAGTGGAGGGGCTGCGCCTCGGTAGCGACGACTACGTCACGAAGCCCTTCAGCGTGGAGGAGCTCGTCGAACGGGTGCGTGCCGTCCTGCGCCGGTCCGGGGCGACGACGCCGACACCTCGACGCCTCGTCTTCGATGACCTGGAGCTCGACGAGGACTCTCGGGACGTTTGGAGGCAGGGCCGGTTGATCGAGCTCACCCCGACCGAGTACAAGTTGCTCCACCTGCTGATGCGAAATGCCAGACGAGTCCTCACCCGTGAGCAGATCCTTGAGGAGGTCTGGCAGTACACGTTCAGTTCCAGCACGAGTGTCCTCGACACATACATCAGTTACCTGAGAGCGAAAGTCGACGGTGACGGCCCACCGCTCATTCACACCGTCAGAGGGGTCGGCTACAGCTTGAGGTTGCCTCGAAGTTGACTCTTCGTGCCCGGCTCGTGGCTGCCCTCGTCACCTTGGTCGTCCTGGCCCAGGGTGCATTTGTCGTAGCCACGTACTTCGCCTATCGCAGCTCGCAGTATCACTTGCTGGACAATGAAATGCGTAGTTCTGTGCCACTTGTCGATGCTTATCTCGACACTGCTGCCGGGGTGGCGAACCCGAACGGCATCCCGTCCGGCCCGCATTTCGGACCGACGATGCCAGGCACTTCGGACGGCGCTCAAGGCGGGGCCGGCACGACGGGGAATACTGATTTGGGGGGCTCCATCCCCCTGCCATTTGGTGGTTTCGCCTCCCAGGGCGGCCCCGGCGGCGGGTACACCGGCGCTGGCGCCCGGATCGGCGGCCTCGCCGGGGCGTCAGCCGCGTTCACGCCGGGCTCGTACGCTGAGCTGGTCGGACCCGGCGGAAACGTGATAGCCCACGGATCCTACGAGACTGGAGCGGCCGGCCCATCGCTTCCGTTGAATCTGCAGTCCATCGCGTCCGGGTCCAAGATCCTGACGGTCGGCTCGACAAGCGGCTCCACCAGTTTCCGCGTTCTTGTTTCTCCGGCGGGAAACGGCGACACGAGCGTCCTCGCGACCCCGACGACTCAGGTGACCGACGCGCTCGACCGTCTGCTCGCAATCGAAGGAACAGCTATAGCTGCCCTCGTAGCTGTCATCTCGGCGGGTGCGTGGCTGCTCTTGCGGCGAGGTCTGAGACCGCTAGAGAAGATGGCTGCGACAGCCGGTCAGATCTCCGCGGGTGACTTACGCCAGCGCGTGGATCCGGGCGACCCGGGGAGCGAGGTCGGTGAGCTTGGGACGGCGATCAACACGATGCTCGAGGGTCTCGAGATCGCCTTCGCCGAGCGGGAAGCGACCGAACTTCGCCTTCGTCAGTTCCTCGCGGACGCTTCACACGAGCTTCGCACACCGCTCACGTCGATCCAGGGGTTCGCCGAACTTTTCAGGCTGCACGGCGAGCAGGCCCGAGTGGACCTGCCGACGATCCTGCGCAGGATCGAGCAGGAATCGGCCAGGATGAAGGTTCTCGTCGAGGATCTGCTTCTCCTCGCCCGCATAGATCAGCAGCCCACGCTCGAAGCTCGCCCGACAGATCTTGTGGTGATAGCTGCGGACGCGTGCACCGACGCAGTAGCGGGAGACCCCTCGCGCCCGATCGCGCTCGACGCGCCCGGCGGCCTCGAAGTGATGGGCGACGCCGCCCATCTGCGGCAAGCAGTTTCGAACCTGCTCACCAACGCTCTTCGCCATACGCCCGGCGGGACTCCGATCGAGGTTGCGTGTTTTCGGCGGGGTACGACGGCCATCCTTTCGGTGCGTGATCATGGGCCAGGGTTGAGCGTCGACGCGCTTTCCCACGTCTTCGATCGCTTCTGGCAAGGCGACAAGGCACGTGTCGGAAGCGGGTCCGGACTCGGCCTGTCCATCGTCGCAGCTATCGCCGCTGAACACGGCGGCGGTGCACACGCTGCGAACGCTCCCGGGGGAGGCGCCGTGTTCTCCATCATCCTTCCCGCAATCGGGCCGCCACCGTCATCAACACTCGGCTTTGCGTCGCCGGCAGCGGTTTCGCCGGGGCAACATCCGTCGCTCAGCTCTCCAGCGGGTGCTCCAGGCGGTCCACGCTGACCCCTATGTCCTCCATCCACGTGATCGCCTCAGCCACGCGGTCAGGCTCCCCGGCGAGCTCGCAGACAATCCAGCCTACGTCCTCGCTCACATCAGCTCGTCGGATGTTGGCGAGTACCCCGAAGTCACGGGCTAGCTCACCTATCACCGGCCTCGGGACTAGCTCGGTCGGGAACGTCAGTCGAACTCGGGGCGACATTTGATTCATTTCGCTACCATCCCTCCGTTGAGCAGGCCTTCGTTGAGGTTTCCTGAGCGCAGGCCCTCCAAGTCGAGGGTCACATAGCGGTAGCCGACCTGCTTCAAGGCGTCCACCACATCCATCCGGAGCTTCACGACACGCTCGAGGGCATCCACCGGAACCTCGATCCTGGCCGCGTCGCCGTAGTGGCGGACCCGGAGCTCTCTGAAGCCGAGCGCTGCGAGTGCCGCCTCTGCTTGTGCCACCCGTCCGAGGACGCCCAGCGTGACAGGGGTTCCGTAGGGGACGCGTGACGCCAGGCATGCGGCGGCAGGCTTGTCCCAAACGTCGAGGCCGAGCTCACGTGCGGCCGCACGAACCGCCTGTTTGGTCATGCCGGCTGTGACCATAGGAAAGACCGCTCCGCGTTCTCGGGCTGCCACCTGGCCGGGACGGTGTTCCGACAGGTCATCGACGTTGACTCCGAGCACTACGACCGCGCCGTTACTCTTCGCCAACGGCTCAAGCCTGTCCATCAGAGCACTTTTACAGTGGTAACAGCGGTCCGACCCGTTCGCAACGTACTCCGGGCGGGACGTTTCGTCGGTTCCGACCTGGAGCCAGTTGAAACCCCATTTTCCTGCGAACACCCTGCACGATTCGAGTTCCGCCGGGGCAAGCGACGCCGACACCGCAGTCGCCAGGACGACGTTGTCCGCGCCTAGCGTGTCGTTGGCTACCCAAGCAAGCAGGGCCGAGTCGACGCCGCCGCTGAAGGCTACAACCACGTTCTCCAGGCGAGAGAGCTCCGTCCTCAACCGGTCAATGGACCCGAGGTCGAGGTGATCCGAGTCGCGCAGATCCGTCGTCACCGGCAAAGTTTATCCGCCCAGAGCGCGTCAACCCAGCGCCGGAGCTCCGGGCGGCGATCGACGCTGTTGCGCTCTGTCAGCGGTGATCGATACAGAGACCGACCAGGGGGTCGCCTTGTAAATCGCGAGGCTCGATCGCCACGCCGCAGGCTTCGCAGCGCCCGTAGGTGCCGGCATCCAAGCGGTGGAGAGCGGCCTCTACCCCGTCAAGGTCGCGCGTCACGTCGTCAAGTAGGTCGGACTCGTCTTGGACATTCGACATGATTCATCGAGGATAGAAGACCGAAGGCTGATCAGGCACAGGCCTGGGACACGGCGAGGGGCCTGTCGGTTATCAGTACCTCCGCCCCCAGCTGGGCCAGGCGGGCAGCGACCGATGTGTCGTTGACAGTCCACCCCACCACCGCCAGCCCCGC
>JAJZDJ010000256.1 GCA_021828685.1 Actinomycetes bacterium
ACGACCGTCGCGCCCACCCGCCTACCCGCCCGCCGCCTGATCTTCAAAGCCAGTAGAAACATGGGCCCGAAGAATTTACAAGAACATGGGGACACCCCCCGTGTAGCCGTCGAACTCGTGATGACCGGGTGATGTCCACCATGCAATCGGCCGCCAGATGCAAGCGGAACTCAGCAGCGTTTCGTCCTCACTCACTACACCGGTCTCGCATAAAATCATCGTTTCGACCGATAGACAGCCCACTCTCCCCTCGTTACCATTACCCACGGGGGCGATCGGCCGAGAAAGGCCCAACTTGCAGCACGAAGAGAGTTCATTGTGAGCCGACTGAGGTCTCTGATTGTTGGTACGGCAATAAGTGCCGGAGCGATCTGTACCGTAGCAGCCACGTCTATGCCCATAGCACATGCGGCAGCGATCGTGGGTAAAGTACGGCCAGACGCTGGAGGTTGCGCCCTGACGAACACGTGCGGGAGTCTGACTGGCAACAACCCCCAGGCGGAAGCCGCTGCTCTCAGCCAGTGCGATTATGACGCCTACGTTATTGTGGACTTTCGCACTTCTGACTCGTCCCGCCGGGGCGTGCACTCTGGACCGGGGGGTCAGCGGGCGTGCCACCGGTCGTCACCTTCCACGACGTCGAGCGTCAAGCTCTGGAGTTCGGTGACGAGTTCTCGCAGTCGTCTCGCGTTGTCCAAGAGCGGGCGGTAGTCCTCAAGCTGATCGGGGCTGAGGACGCGGGTCACGGTCTTCTGGTCGACCTTGCGGGTCCAGACGATGTAGGGGCCGTGGAGGCTCGGGGGATCTGCCTTGCATCGGCAGTTCGCTTTGCCGCATCGCGTCGAGCGGACCTCGATCGATCCGGGCAGGGCAAGCCCGAGATCGGAGATCGCCTTCGCAATGCGGGCCTGTTTGGCTCGCGCCGCCCGGTTCGGCCTGAGTCCTTTCGCATCCGTCGACATGAGCATCCACCCTATCGGTTGTTCCGTCGGTCATTATACCGACGGATAGGAGGTGTCGGGTGGGATCACTGCGGACGACGGCATCATCGAGGGGCGCCTGGTCGGCGCTCGTCGGACTGGCGAGAAGCTGCCTGTCGGCCCCGAGCTTCTCGATCTTCGAGACGCTCATGGCCGGCTGGGTGACCGCACCGGGTCGACGGACGATCACCGGAATGATCTGTGCGGCCGATCCCGAGGGTCGTAGGGCCCATGACGCCTACCACCGTTTCATCCGAGCCGGCCGGTGGTCGACCAACGCACTGTGGAAGGTGCTCGTGGTCCACCTGGTCGTCGTGCTCGCGCCGGAGGGCACGCTCGTCGTGGACTGCGACGACACGCTCTACAAGAAGTCGGGCCGCAAGGTCGATGGAGCGGGGAGTTTCCGCGACGCTGTGCGCTCTACGCGAAAGAAGGTCGTCTACGCGACCGGGCTCAACCTGGTCGTCGTCACTCTCCGAGTCCGCGCTCCTTGGGGCGCCCAACCGATCGGGGTGCCCGTCGGGGTCCGCCTGCACCGAAAGGGAGGGCCGACCACCCTCGACCTCGCCACCGAGATCGTCACAGAGCTCGCCTCGTGGCTTCCGGAGCGCTCGTTCTCTCTGTGCGCGGATGGAGCCTACGCGTCGCTGGCGAGGCGCGGGCTCCCCCGGTGCGCACTCACCTCCCGGATGCGACGTGACGCCGCGCTCTACCAGGGGGCACCACCAAGGACCGGGAAGCCCGGCCGGCCTCGCAAGAAGGGCGAGCGCCTGGACAATCCCGGGGAGATGGCAACCAAGTTGAAAGACGACCAGTTCGCCGCGGTACGCGTCGACTTCCGGGGCACCGAGCGTGACCTGCTCGTGTGGTCCCGGCCGGTGCTGTGGTACACGACGGACCCCGACCACCTCGTGCTTCTCGTCATCGTGCGTGATCCACAAGGTGTCATGCGCGACGACTTCTTCTTCACGACCGACCTCGCGGCGTCCCCTGGAGACGTCGCCTCGCTCTATGCCGGCCGCTGGTCCATCGAGTGCGTGAACCGAGAGGTGAAGCAGTGCCTGGGAGCAGAAGACCCCCAGAGCTGGAAGGGTAAGGGGCCCGAGCGCGCTGCCTCGCTGTCGCTGTGGCTCTACGCGGCGATCTGGACCTGGTACATCCCGAACTGCGGCACGACTGTCACCTGGATCATGCGGCCGTGGTACCAGAAGAAGACCGTACCGAGCTTCCTCGACGCGCTCGCCACGCTGCGACGCTTCCTTTGGACCGAACGAATTTCAGCGATGTCGTCTGATGGGCCGCTCAACCCGAAAATCATCGACGGCCTGCTCGACGTACTCACCCGCGCGGCGTGAGCTGGACCCTCGGCGACGTTGCTCAGTCGCTGGGACGGACAAGACTGCGAAACTCCACTAGCTTGCTTGATCTTTTATGTTCAGAATCAGCATAATGTGAGAGCAGAGTTCCTTGTGGCGCGTAGCGCCGGATGGTACTGGTAGTCCAGCGATTTGGTACTGCTGCTCCGGGTTGGTGGTACCGGCCCGCTCGGGTTGTCTTTGGGCCGGCACCACCGTTTGGGCGGGGGGCTATTCCCAGTGCTGTTTGTCTGCGCGGGTCTGTTCTTGGCGGAGTTTGCGCATGTCGATCTGGCCGAGGTTGATGGTTCGGGCGTGGTTGGCGAGCCGGTTGACGATCGAGTCTGCGGCGACGCGGTCGGGTAGGGCCTCGACCCAGTGCGCCGGCCCGGTTTGCGAGGCGATCATCGTCGGCAGCCGGTGTTCCCGGTTGGCGAGGACTGCGAACAGGTCGTTGGCGGCGGCGGGGTCGACGCCGACGGTGAGGAAGTCGTCGATGATCAACAGGTCGGTGTCTGATAGGGCGTTGAGTAGCTGTTGGTGTGCGATGCTGTCGGAGCGAGCGATGACCAGGCGGCGGGCCAGGTCATCCATCCGCGTGTAGCAGACGGCGTGCTCGTGCTGGCAGGCGGCGATGCCGATCGCGCACGCCAGATAGGTTTTGCCTCCTCCGGTGGGTGAGATGATCAAAAGGTTCGTCGGGTCGGCCCGCCAGTGGTGTGCGGCGTAGCGTCGCATCCGCACCGTGGTCAGGCCGCGCCCGTCGCGGTAGTCGATCTCGGCGACCGAGGCGTGTGGGATAGGGAAGCCGGCTTGGTTGATCAGCTTCTCGATCTTGTTGGCGCGTCGGGCCTGGAGGGCGTCGTCGACGGCGGTGAGGAACAGCTGTTCGGGTGTGAGGGTGTCGTTGGCCTCGTCGGCGATGAGCTGCTCGAGTCGGGCGGCGACGTGGGTGACTCGCAGGGCCCGGAACTTGTCGTAGTCGATACTGGTGAAGGTCACTGTCCAACCTGCTCGCCGGGGTTGTAGTGGGAGGCGTCACGTACGAACACGTCCGGGCCGACAGCCTTCGGGTCGCCGCCTCTGACGCCCGACGCGGCGGCGGTGATCGGCCGGGCCTGCTTGGCGTCGGAGTCGATCGCGGCCATGACCCGTTTGAGCGTGGAGTAGGTGGCGTGGCCGTTCCTGTTGACCAGCTCCTGGCAGGCCGCCTCCAAGCGTGCCCGGTTGCGTTTCCCGAGGCCGGACAGGATGTTCTGGCAGTCGAGGTAGCCCTGCGCCTCGATGTGGTGGCGATCCAAGAGCTGTTCGATCACCGTCACGGTCGCGGGCCCGAAAGAGCGTGCCCGGTCGATGAACCAGC
>JAJZDJ010000257.1 GCA_021828685.1 Actinomycetes bacterium
GGCACATGCCGAATGCGGCGGGCGTGCGCATGGCTCGTCGACCGCCACGTCAAGGCGCGCAGCACTGGGAAGCGCCGTGCGCAAGCGCAAGGACGGAGTTCGTCGCCGAGTGAGGGATTGGACCCCGACATCAGATCTGCGCTGCATCTCGGCGCGTACCAGCTCGGATGGACCCGCATTCCGGCCCGCGCTGCGGTAGGCGCCACTGTGGAAGAGGTCCGCGGCCCGGGCCGCTCGATGGTCAATGCCGTGCTTCGACGCGTGGCGGACGACCTTGCCGACGACCCTGCCGACCACCCTGCCGACGGACCTGGTCGATGGCCGGATGTCGGGACCGAGCTCAGTTACCCCGATTGGGTGGTCGACGTACTCGAGTCCGATCTAGGCGAGGAGGATGCCAGGGCGGCCCTCGAAGCGATGAACCGCCCGCCGACCGTGTCGGTACGCCCCGACGGCTACATCCAGGATCCGGCAAGCCAAATGGTTGCGCAATACGTGGCGTCGCTCGCGGGCGGCGGCCCGATACTCGACATGTGCGCCGCACCAGGCGGCAAAGCGACGGCACTCGCCGGGACCAGCGTGGCGGAGCGAAACCCGTCACTTACTGGATCAGAGACGCACGCCGTTCCGCTGCGATTCGTGGTAGGAGCCGACGTCTCCGAGGCACGCTCACAAGTCGTGGCGAGGAACGCGGCCGACGTCGGCTGTACTTCGCTCGCCACGGTTGTCGCCGACGGGGCCGCTCCGCCGTGGCGTTCGGGATCCTTCGAGACGATCCTGCTGGATGCTCCCTGCTCGGGGCTCGGAGTTCTTCGTAGGCGCCCCGATGCCCGCTGGCGTCGCAGGCGTTCGGACATGGGTCGTCTCGCGACACTGCAGCGCCGCCTTGCCACCTCGGCCTTACAACTGCTCCGCCCCGGCGGCAGCCTTGTCTACAGCGTCTGCACCGTCTCCGCAGCTGAGACCATCGAGTTCGACAGGTGGCTTCAATCTGTCGCGCCGGCAATGATCGGGCTGGAGCCGCCGGGGGCGCCGTGGAGGATTTTGGGCCGCGGAGCCCTGCTCCTTCCTCAGGACGCCGACAGCGACGGCATGTACGTGCTGGGCCTCAGGTCGAGCGGCGAGTCCGCTAGGTTGAACCTGTGCCCGTAGCGCACCAGCATGTCAAAATTGCCCCGTCGATACTCTCGGCGGACTTCGCCCAGCTGGGCGCCGAGGTCGACCGGGTGATAGACCAAGCGGACTGGCTTCACGTCGACGTGATGGACGGCCACTTCGTGCCGAACCTGACGATCGGGCCGCCGGTCGTGGGGGCGATCCGCAAGCACTGCGACGCCTTCCTCGACTGTCACCTGATGATGACCAACCCGGGCGACTACCTCGAGGCTTTCGCCAGGTCAGGGGCAAACAGTTGCAGTTTCCACGTGGAGGTCGGCGACACAGCTGAGTTGATCGCGGAGTGCAGGAGGCTCGGTCTCGGCGTCGGCCTCGCGGTCAACCCGGAAACGCCGGTCGAGGCGTGCGAAGCTTTCCTTGCCGCCATCGACGTGCTTCTGGTGATGTCAGTTCACCCCGGCTTCGGCGGCCAAAGTTTCATGCCTGTCGCCGTAGACAAGATTGCGTGGGCCGCAGGCATCGCCAAGAGGGAAGGGCTGGAGTTCGCGATCGAAGTCGATGGTGGCATCGACGTCGATACGGCGCCTCTCACCGCAGCAGCGGGGGCAAGGATTTTCGTCGCAGGCAGTGCCATTTTCGGGAGTGCAGACCCGCTCGGTGCCGCCCTCGATATCCGAATCGCAGCGCAATCTGCACTTGCCGAAGAGGAGATACCGTAAATGGCAATGGGGGAGCACTCTGGGGGGACATCGACAGCACAAGGCAACGGGCGCCCAGCCAAGGTGGTCACAGTCTCCGACGGCGTCGTCGGTGGCACCAGGGAGGACCGCTCCGGTGCTGCGCTCGTCGAGGTCCTCGAAGCCGCCGGCTTCTCGGTCGTGAGCCGTTCCGTCGTCCCTGACGGCGTCGCGTCCGTCGCCGGGGAGCTCGCCAAGACGAGCGCAAGCTTCCACGGTCTGGTCGTGACCACTGGCGGGACCGGGTTCTCTCCGCGTGACCTAACCCCGGAAGGCACCCGGGAGGTTATCGAGCGAGACGCCCCCGGACTGGCCGAGGCGATGAGACTTGTGAGTCCTCTCGGGCGGCTGTCGCGTGGAATCGCGGGCATTCGCGGTAAGGCGATAATCGTGAACACCCCCGGGTCGCCCAAAGGCGCCGCCGAATGCCTAGGGGCGATCATCGACGTGCTCCCGCACGCACTGGACCTCCTCGGGGGGCTACCGGCGTCGCACCCGTGAGCCCGCACGACGCGGGCAATCAAGTAGCCGACGACCCAGACGCGAACGACCCAGACGCGAACGACCCGGGCAACGCGGATGACGCCGCATGGATGGCTAAAGCCGTCGAGATCGGTGAGACCGTCCGTATGTCGACCTCCCCGAATCCCTGGGTGGGAGCGGTAGTCGTCAGGACGTCTCGAAGCGGTCGATCCGATGCCGCCGACGTGTGGAGCGGGGCGACCGCTCCGCCCGGGGGAGCCCACGCGGAAGCAGCTGCTTTGGCGGCCGCAGGCACGAACGCCCGGGGGGCCACCGTGTATGTGACGTTGGAGCCGTGCTCACACCACGGTCGCACCCCTCCGTGTGCCGACGCGTTGGTCGACGCCGGCGTCGCCAGGGTCGTCGTGGGTGTCGTCGACCCCGACGCCAAGGTGGCGGGCCGTGGTATCGAGAAGCTGCGCGAGGCCGGGATACAAGTCGATGTCGGGGTGTCGTCGAACGCAGTCGAATCGTCGCTCGCCCCGTACCTGAAGCATCGTCGGGAGGGCCGCCCCTGGGTGGTTCTGAAGCTCGCCGGGACGCTCGACGGGCGCATCGCAGCGCCGGACGGGACGTCGAAGTGGATCACCGGACCCGAAGCTCGCGCCGACGCCCATGGGCTACGCGCCGCCAGCGACGCCATAGTCGTCGGAGCGGGGACAGTGAGAGCCGACGACCCGGCGCTCACAGTCCGCGACGCAGCCGGGCACGACCCGCTACGTATCGTGCTCGGTGCACCGGGCAGCGTCGACCCCGAGTCCAAGGTCCATCCGGCGCACTTCCACGACGGCAGCCTGGCCGACCTGCTAGACGAGTTGGGTAGCCGGGGGGTGCTGCAGCTGCTCGTCGAGGGAGGTGCTCGCGTCGCGGGAGACTTTCATCGCCAAGGGCTCGTCGACCAGTACACGTTCTACTTCGCTCCCGCCTTGATGGGCGGCGACGACGGGCTGGCGATGTTCGCCGGCCCGGGCGCAAAGAGCATGAGCTCGGTTCCGCGGGGCCGCGTCGTTTCGGTGCAGCGTCTCGGCTCCGACCTGAGGGTCGACCTTCTGGCGCCGCGGCGGTGTGGCCAACCGGAGGACTGATGGCCTACGGTGATGGCTGTGTTCACGGGCATCGTCTTGGAGATGGGCGCCGTAGAGTCCGTCTCGACGACAGGCGATTCGGGCAGCGGCCGGCGCTTTGAGTTCGCCGCCCCCACGTTGGCGCGCAAGCTGAATGTCGGGGATTCGGTGGCGGTCAACGGGTGCTGCCTCACGGCGGTCGAGGTAGAGGGCGGCCCGGCAGCCGAGCTTGGAACCGGGCTTCGAAGCGGGC
>JAJZDJ010000258.1 GCA_021828685.1 Actinomycetes bacterium
ACGAGGCGGGCAGGATCGCCGGAAAGGCGAGGAAGACCCCGCCGAGGCGGGCTCCTGTCGCGGTCGAAATTACGGATGCGGCCACCGACACCGCTGCGCCGAGAGCGAAACGCACCAGCATCTCCCGCGCTTTCACGCCACGGATCCGGCGAACGTCGATCTCGGGCTTACCGACCACCGATGAACACCACCCAGTACAGACCCAGGGCGACAACTACCCAGCTGACCATCGCCACCACCGAACCCCGTAACGCTTTCAAGCGTGGTAGCACGGAGGCGGCAACAGCGCAGCAAGCGGCCATGCCTATCGCTCCGGCGGCCATGCCGATCGAAGCCTCGCGGGCCGCAACCGCGCCCGTCGTGATCACCGTGATCGTCAGGCTTGCGATCGCCACAGACGGAGCCGCCGCGAAGAGACCGGCGAAAGCTTTCGGCCTGACGATCTCGCTGACCAGCGCGAACGCGACGACCAGCGTTCCGCCGGCGAGCGCGTGAAGCACCAAAATGACGAACTCGTTCACCGCGTCCCCCTCACCCCTTGATCACCTGCATGTCTTCTAACGTTCCCGCTGCGGTTACATTCCAACCGGTATGGACGGAGCACTCCAGGCTGGCGGGAGCATCGCCGAGGGTTGCCTCGTTGAAAGAATGCTGGCCCCCTATCCTTCGAGCCGGGTAGGGACTATCACGCTGTGGCGGCCGAAAGCAAGGCTGACGGTCGTCTTTCCGTCAAAGGAGCCCCGGAGATTGTGCTCGCTCGATGCGACACTTGACAGCCCCGATGGCCGCTCTGTCGCACTCGACGATCGAATGGCCTCACTCGGGACGTCGCCATCCGGAGCGCAGCCACCTCGGCTGGTGCCCATCTGACCTGGCTGGTGCCCATCTGACCTGGCTGGTGCCCCGGCGACGGGCACCTCGGGGCGCGCCCGGACTGTCGCGTTAGGTGGACTTTTGCCTGTGACCGTCAGAAATGGTCAGGATCTTCGACTCGGAAAACTTTTGTACCAAAAAGTGTGTTTCCTGAGCGAGGGCTGGTACAGGATTTTCTGGGAGCGAAGATCGTGTACCAAAAAGTGCGAAAAAACGCTTCAAATGGTCAGGCTGTGTACGGCACGCGAAGATCCTGACCAAATTTGACGGAGTGGGCAGTCGCCGGGCGTCGCCTAGGGCCTAGCGGCGCATCGGCGGGCTTGCTGCGCGGCGAGAAGCAGCGCGGAGCAGCGCGGAGCAGCGCGGAGCAGCGCGAGCGCTATCTTCCGGATCGAGCCTCGTCGAGTACGCGCCGCATCGCGTCAGCGCAGGCGACCACGTGATCGACGGCGGAGCCCTGCCACGCTGCTTCGTTGGGCACCTCTACCGACCACGGCGCTGTAGAACCCGCTTCGAGTAGTGCCGCGACGAAACCAGCTGCCCCCATCTCGCCTCCCCCCGGGGGAACCCGGTGGCGCAGGCAGTCGTCCTTGTAGTCGGCCAGATCCTGGGTCGGCGGATCGAGGGGTCCGTCGTTCATCTGGACGTTCTTGATCAGCGCCGGATCCAAACCCGCAAGGAGGCGCCGGTCGTCGCCAGCTCGGGTGTGGTGCCAGATGTCCAGGCAAAGGCCCCCGTTGGGCCGCCCGGCGCGCTCCACTATCTCTAGAGCGTCGGCCGTACTGGAGATGTTCGTGTATGGGAGCGGCTCCAAGGCAACCACCAGCCCGTGGTCCGCCGCCCGCTCGCAAAGCTGTCCGAAGGCCACGGCTCCCGACGATGGGTCCCCCTCGTAGGGTCCGATCGCCTGGAGGCAGCGGGCGTGCATCCGGTCTGCCATCAACCAGGCTGTCTTCTCGGTTGCGGCGCCGGATAGCGCCATCGGACCGCCACCCCAACCTTGGACCACCTCGATGTCGGACAGGGCGAGACCGCTCACGTCTAGAAGGTCGGCGAGCTCTGCGAGCTCCATTCCTTCGGCCATCATGCGGGCGACGTCACCTGTGTAGAGCCCGATGGCAGCGAAACCTGCGGTGCGGGCGGCCTCGACGCGTTCGTCTATCGGGTGGTGGCGGGTGAGAGTGAAATGACTCAGAACGAGGTCGTGATCGTCGAGTTCGGAGGCCGCCCTGCTCATCGGTGGGATCCGATCCCTTTCAGTTCCGGCCGTATTCAGCGATCTGCGCCGCGAACTTCTTCTCGGCTGCGGCTTTGACGGCCGGGAGATGGTAGGGCGGGAAAAGCTCGGTGCTCGGCTGGTAGCGGCGCATCAGCTGTCGTGCGGCGGTCACCTTGTGGATCTCGGTCGCGCCGTCGGCGAGACCCATGTGGAACGATTCGAGCACCATCTTGCCGAACGGCATCTCGTTGGATATCCCAAGCGACCCGTGGATCTGCACTGCGCGAGATGCAACGTTGTTGAATACTTTCGGCATCGCCGCCTTCACAGCTGAGATGTCTGCAATGACCCGCTTGTAGTCGTTGTACTTGTCTATCTTCCAAGCGGTTTGAAGCACGAGCAGTCGGAACTGCTCGATCTCGATCCAGGAGTCGGCGATCATCTCTTGAACCATCTGCTGGCGCGACAGGGGTTCACCACGCGTGGTCAGGCGGGATATCGCCCGTTCGCACATCCGGTCGAAAGCCCATTTGATGCGGGCTACCGTCCTCATGGCGTGGTGGATCCGGCCTCCGCCGAGGCGTGTCTGGGCGACGAGGAAGCCGCCTCCGCGTGGGCCGAGAAGGTGATCCGCAGGTACCCTCACGTCGTTGTACCTGACGTAAGCGTGGGTGCCGTGCTCTTCCGAACTGCCCGCGAGCCCGGTATTGCGAATGATCTCGAAGCCGGGGGATTCTGCTGGAACGACCATGGCGGACAGGCGCTGGTGCGGCGGGTTGTCCGGTTCGGTAACGACGATCGTGATGAGGAAACTTGCGAAGCGCGCGTGCGACGAGAACCATTTCTCGCCGTTGATCACCCATTCGTCGCCGTCGCGCTCGGCGCGGGTGACAAACTGCGTCGGGTCGGTGCCTCCCTGCGGCTCGGTCATCGAGTAACACGACACGATGTTGCCTGCGAGCAACGGCTCGAGGTAGCGGTCCTTGAGAGCGTCAGAGCCGAAGTGGGCCAGGATTTCGGCGTTACCGGAATCGGGCGCCTGGCATCCGAACACGACCGGAGCGGCGGTAGAACGGCCGAGAATCTCGTTCATGAGCGCCAGCTTCAGCTGTCCGAACCCGAGGCCACCCAAATTCGGTCCCAGATGCGCTGCCCACAGGCCCCGATCCTTGACCTGCTGTTGGAGAGGCTTTATAAGAGCATTGCGCAACGGGTCCGACGTGTCGTAGGGATGTGCGATCACGTGGTCGATCGGTTCGATCTCCTCGGTGACGAAGGAGTCCATCCAGTCGAGCTGCTTCTGGAACTCTGGGTCGGTGTCGAAGTACCAGTTCATTTCTTGCATCCTCCCCTGGGGGCTCCCGCCCGCCAGCGCGCCATGTCAGCCGCCTAAGAACGAACGCCGATCGTAGACGCCCGTCACTGCGAAATGATTATAAGCATCTTGGCGCTAAGCGCAGTGTGTCGGACTTACCCTCGTCCGTGTACGTAGCGGGCCCACCAGGGTCCGATGTCGAGACCGGACCAGGCTTTGAGGTGGGCTGCGAGCCCGTCGGTGGTCACCATCTTTCCTGCGTTGGCCCGGTACCAGTCGGC
>JAJZDJ010000259.1 GCA_021828685.1 Actinomycetes bacterium
CTGATCACCCTGCCCTATGCAGCCCTACGCACGAGGCCCGGCCGCCAGATGGGCGCACGCTGGGGTTTCGCGTGGAACGGCGTTGAAGGCGTGCCTCGTGGCCCGGTCTGCCCTACGCAGCCCTACCGCAGCGTAGGGGAGTGCCCTACTCGCCGAGATGGCGAGAAGATGCCCGATCACCGTGCTTTCTCGGGCTCGTGAGTGCCAAACAGGCGCGTGTGGCGGGCCCGCTGGTCCACTGGATTCATGGTGCGAGGTTGCTCAGCCTGTCATCCTCGTCGGTGAGCACCACGATCCCGCTCGGTGCGTCGAGGACCGCCATGGTACGCCCGGTAGCGTCGTCGACGTGGATCCGAGGCGGCGCGGGGAGGTCGTCGGGGTAATTGGTGTCCGGCCCGTAGAGCTGGCCGTAGCGGAGGACGACACCGCCGGCATCGAGGACGGACGCTCGTGTTCGGCCACGGCGTCGCCGCTCCCTGATGGCGTCCAGGCGATGCTCTGCGCGAGGAACCGACCTGCTCCCGCTGCCGCTGAGGCGGTCAGGACATTGCGCGTCCCTTCGGTGCGGATTCGGTTGTTGGCCTCGGCGTATCTGGGGATCTCGTCGCGCTCGTCGGGAAGATCGGTGAGCTGGTGCATGACGAGATCTGGAGCGAAGGCCGAGACCGCACCGAGGAGCGATGCCGTGTCGAACACGTCGCAGACCACAGGCCGTGCGCCGAGGGCCTCGATCTGGGTGGTCTTGTCGCGCGAGCGGGTTATGCCCGCTACCTCGTGCTCAGCACCGGCGAGCAGCGGCAGGAGCCGGATGCCGATGACTCCGGTCGCCCCGGCGAGGAATACGCGCATCACGGCTTGCGCTCGGTTTGGAAGTTTCGCCGGCCGAGTTCCTGGCAGACCGAGATCGAGTACTCGCTGTAGAAGGCGTCGCGGCCTCGTTGCTGCGCGCCACGATGCTCGGAGTCGTCACGCCAGGCGGGGACGAAACCGCCCGCGCGGGGCGGCCACAGGCCCGCAGCGGCGTTGGGGGTGGCGATGCTCGGCTTCTTCGTTGTCGCCATGGACTCCCAGATCGTCAATGTCGCGCTGCCCAGCATCCGCCGGGACCTCGGCGACGGCCTGTCCGGCCTGCAGTGGGTGGTCACCGCCTACACCCTGGCCTTCTCCACCCTGATCCTCTTCGCCGGCACCTTTTCCGAGCGCATCGGCGCGAAGCGGGCCTACGGGCTCGGGATGTCGCTGTTCATGACCGCCCCCGCCGTCTGCGGGCTGGTCCCCAACCTCGGCTTGCTCATCGCCGCCCGCTTCGTCCAGGGAGCCGGCGCCGCGCTCGTCACCCCAACCTCCCTGGCCCTCCTCCGCCACGCCTACCCAGACCAGGCGGCCCGGGTGAGGTTGAAGACCCGCTTCATGACCATCAAGAGGGGATGTCACCTCCACTGTACTGTATAAGTCCTGCTCGGGCCGGCTTTTTGAAGGCTCTGAACCCGGGTACCCCCTCCCGGTATGGCCCCGGCGGGACTCATTGGTCGGGTTGGAACCGAGCCCGACAGGCTCACACGCTACACAAGGTGCAGTTATACAAAGTTGGGCTTGTATTATTGGCCCATGGGCGCAGCGTTGAAGAGGCCGGCTGACCTGTTCGATCGACAGCGGGAGTGGGCGGAGCTGTCTGCCTTCGTCTCGGACACGACCCCCGGGCTTCGCATCGCCATCGTCTACGGCCGGCGACGCCAGGGAAAGTCCTACCCCCTCCGCCGCCTCGCCGCTGCGACGGGGGGCTTCTACTACCAGGCCTTGGAGCACGAGCCAGCGCAGGCCTTGGTCGAGTTCGGCGACCGCCTCGGCGCCCACCTCGATGTCGGCCGCTTGGCGTTTGCGAACTGGGATGAAGCGATCTCGAGCGTCGGGCGGCTTGTCCCCCGAACGAGCGCTGCTCTTGGGTCCACCTCTCTCGGGATGGTGCCCCTTGGAGGCGCTCTGAGTGGCGGCGCAGCCGTTGCGGTCATCGACGAGTTCCCCTACCTGCTCGAGAAGACACCTGAACTGCCGTCTCTTCTTCAGCGTGCCGTCGACCGCTCGAAGGAAGAGAGCTGGCCGGCGGTGCGTCTCATCCTCTGCGGCTCTGCCATATCGGTGATGGCCAACCTCCTCGACGGCCAAGGAGCGCTCCGCGGTCGGGTGCAGACCAGCCTCTTGATGCGCCCTTTCGGCTACCTCGACGCTGCACGCTTTTGGGGCATCACTGAGCCCAACTTGGCCTTTCGCGTAGACGCAGTGCTCGGCGGGACGCCCGGCTACCGCGAACTCGTGCGGTCCGCGCCAGCGTCAACGGAGGAGTTCGACGCCTGGGTCGTCGACGAGGTGCTTTCGCCCTCCTCGGCCCTGTTCCGGGAGGACGAGTGGCTTCTCGGCGAGCAACGTGGGCTCGATAACAGGGCCCTCTACCTCTCGGTTCTCTCGGCCGTCGCGACCGGTTGCAGGACCCAGTCGGCGATCTCCGCCGAGCTCGGTCGTTCCCAGCAGAGTGTCTTGCATCCCCTCGATGCCCTTGTGCGCCTCGGCTTCGTCGCCAAGGACGAGGATGTCGTTCGTCAGCGTCGTCCCGTCTACCGCATCGCCGAGCCGATCGTCCGCTTCCACCAAGCTGTGCGCCACCCCCGAAGCGCCCTCTTCGAGGACCGTCGCGGCGCCGAGGCCTGGGCGGACTCTCAGCGGAGTTTCGAGTCGCTAGTGCTCGGCCCCCACTTCGAGCAGCAGGCACGCCAGCACGTCGGCCGAATTGGCGAGCAACTCACCGGCGCCTCGATCATCACCGTCGGCACGACGGTCATCAGCGACAAGGATGATCGCTCCGCTCATGAGCTCGACATCGTGGCTGTCAGCCCAGGCACGGGTCCCCGACACCGGGTCATCGAGGCGATCGGCGAAGCGAAGCTCCGTGAGCTCGACGCCGGCGAGCTCAGGCGGCTGGAGCGCGCTAGGACGTTGCTCGACGGCGCTGAAGACGCCGCCATCGTCTTGGTGTCAGCCTCCGGGTTCAGCGACCGCCTCGAGGCCCAGGCAGCGGAGCGAGGCGACGTGCACCTTCTCACCCTCGCTGACATCTACCAGAGTTGAGCCGACTGCCGGGGCTGGATCCGGGTGTTCCTGAACGGCATGCCCGACCAGTCGCAGGGCCCCGCCCTCAGCAGGCGGCACAGTGGAACGAGTGCGGCGGGACTCGACGGGACTCAACTATTGCCCGTGGGTGCCCTTCGGTGCCCTACCGTGCTCCTCGCACAGGGGCCCTGAGCAGCCCGTTCGCGGATCGGTGCGGGTCAGCAGGGGTGGCGGGGCGACGTTCGCGAGGTTGTCCACAGGGTTTATCGACCTAACTATCGACCGTTGATCACCCCGCCCTACGCAGCCCTATGCACGACATCGTGCCGCCAGACCCGGCGCACGCTGGGCGTTCGCGGCGGACGGCCTCGGAGGCGCTTCTCGTGGGTGCGCTTACCCTATGCAGCCCTACCGCAGCGTAGGGCAGTGCCCTACTCGCCGAGATGGCGAGATGCGCCGAACCGAGGTCGAGGCAGGGATTCGGTGCTGCAAGGGCGAAAGGTGTCGGTCGACGCAAGGGCGTCAGGCATCGTGGCCCAGGAAGCTGGTGGCACCGTGGGTGGCTGACGACTGCGTGGA
>JAJZDJ010000260.1 GCA_021828685.1 Actinomycetes bacterium
GGTGACGATTGTGAAAGCTACCTCGGTCAGTCGCTGATCGTGGATTTGCGCGTAGCGTCGGAGAAGAGTGAAGGCCTGGTCAAGTTCGACACGATTCGACTCGGCGAGCATCCCTTGTGCTTGCTCGACGATCGTCCTGTTCTGCATCGCGATGCCAACCCGCGCGGCCAGGGTGTCATGGTCGTGGGATCATGGTCGTGGGCGACAGCGAACTGGACTATGCCCACGCTCGCTACGTCGGCAAGCGCCTTGGCCCGGCGAGCCTCGTCGGCGCTCAGCGCGGCGGTTTCAGTTCCGAATAGTCCGAGCGCGCCGAGGAGTGCATCACGAAGGTGTAACGGGAAGGCAAACACACTGCGGATCCCGGCGTCGATGGCAAGGGGCGCGAACGTCGGCCAGCGGGAGCGGGCAGCTTCAAGGTCGCCGTCGCTGTTCGCCTTTCCGCTGCGATAGCTGTCGAGGAGCGGTCCGTCGTGGTTCTGGGCTTGCA
The DNA here is from genome assembly GCA_021828685.1 of Actinomycetes bacterium. Lineage (GTDB taxonomy): Bacteria > Actinomycetota > Acidimicrobiia > Acidimicrobiales > Palsa-688 > JAJZAM01. The sequence continues at coordinate 491 of JAJZDJ010000260.1, forward strand.
AAACGTCGGTCAACCAGATCTGCTCAGTGGAGCACGCCATCACCCGCAGGTAACCGTGTTGGTCGACGAGCACGGCTCCTGCTCCTTTGAGCGAGAACAGCTGGGCACAGCGCCGGGTGAGAAGGTCGAGCAGGCCGACGACGTCGAAGTCGGCCACCAGAGTGTCGGCCAACTCGACCAAAGTGTCGAGAAGGAGTCGCTCCCGCGTGACGGTGTCGATCTCCATGTCGTGCTCAGGGCTCGAGGCGGAGCCGACGTGAGATGACTTCAACGGCGATCTCCGAGACACTTTTCGAGGAGGCGTACGCGTACGCACGGAGCCGCCCGAGGGCGTCAACCGTGGAAAGACCGAGCTGGGCGGCCACCATGCCCGTCGCCTGATTGATCTGTGTCTGGTGGGCCCCGATATCGCCAAGTGCCCCGACGAGGTCGTCGGCACCCGCCTGGAGTGCCAAGATCGCGTGGGCGACTACGTCTGCGAGGAGCAGAGCGTCTTGGTGCTGGTCGACGCTTAGTTGTCCGGCATTGCGGGCGTAGACGTTGAGCGCTCCGATGCGCCCGGCTCCGGCGTGAAGCGGGAACCCGAATACAGCGCCTGCCCCGGCGTCGAGCGCACCTGGGGTGAAGCCAATCCAGGTTGTGGCGCTGTCGTTGGCGGCGAGGTCGGCGACGAGGACCGGAACGTCGTGGCGAAAAGCGTCGAGGCAAGGGCCCTCGCCGAGGGTGTGTTGGAGCTCCTCGATTTTTTCCATGACTTCGTCGGACGCCCCGAGAGTCCGATGCGTACCCCCAGGAGCCATGAGCATGATCGCGGACCCTTCGAGGCCGAGAATGTCAACGCAAGTAGCACACAGCGCCTCTCCGAGGGAACCCCCCTCTCGAGCGTGAACCGCGTAGCGACTGATGACGGCCGCGAGCCTGTCGCGTTCCAGTTCCTCCATCAGAAGGACCTTGCTTTCAAGCCTAGGGAATGGCGGGTCTTGCAGCGAAACATCGCGAGTTCCTTTCGACTCGGCCGCCTGCCCCGGACCTGGACAGGAACTGGGGGCATGTGGCAGCTTTGAGCGTACTCACCCTGAGGCGGAGCCGCGCGGCCAAAGACGCAATTCGCGGCCGTCTGGCGGCGGTCTGTGGGTGCTCGACACAAAAGGCGTTTGCCGATCTCTCTATGAATCATCGCTGTAAGGGACGGGATGGTTCTGACCCATCTCGGAGAACCGCTCGTTGATCGCGTGGACGACAACGTCGTGGTCGTGGTCGTTCGGCTCCAAGGCCCCGTAGCAGAAGGCCTCGACCTGAAGTGCGCTCGACATGCCGCCGAGCTCGAAGTAGCGCAAGAACAAATCGCCGTGGGTGAGCTTGGCGTCCATTCGAGCCCGATCCAAGGCGTCAGTCGCGTGTTCGGCCATAGTTCTTTCACTCTCCTTGCGCCTGGGGGCGGGTCGAGGCGACGACATCCGCCGCGAGTTCGGCGAAAGTCCGGTCCTGGCTAACAGCGAAGCGACGCAGAGTGGCGTACGCCTCCTCGGCATTCAAGGTCTCTCGGGCCATCACGATCCCCTGGGCCAGTGCAATGACCTCACGGACCCTCAATGACTCGGCGAGTCGAGCAGCCAGATCGTCCTCGCTGGCCCCGACACCGGCGTAGCTGAGGATGAGCGACGCCTCGGTCGCAAAAGTGCTTGCTATTTCATGGTCGCGATCGGCGAAGGCTTCGATGGTACGCGAGTACATGTTGATCGCGCCTACCGGGCCGTCCTGGGTTAGGAGCGGGGTGGACAAGATGGCATTGATGCCTAGATCGAGGGCCTTCGGCGTGAAGTCCGGCCAGCGGGACTCCTCGCTGAGCGACTCTGCGTAAAACCATCGCCCGTTCGCCGCGGCATCAACGCAGGGTCCTTGCCCGGACTCATACTGACCGGCGTCCATCGACGAGACCGTCTGGTCAGTGGCTGCGACCGTCACGAGGCGACCATGGCGGCTTAGGCTGATACTGACCCCGTCCGCGCGCTGAACCACGAGTTGAGCTAGGGCGACCACGAGGCGTAGGGCGCCATCGAGCACGTCGGTATCGGCAGGGAACGCCATCATTTTTCGCAACTGGTACGAGAGCACTGCGGATTCGACAGTCGCGACAACTGGCGCCTCGATATCAAACGACGCCTGTTCTCCGCCGAGGTGGCGAACGATCTCGGCCGACCTTTCTATACTGACAACCTTGGACAAACCGGTGATTTGCATCATGCGCCGCAGAAGGCGCGACGGCCTTCGCACGACCATTTGTCCTCCGTCGGACACCAGCCGCCCTGCCCCCGTGGCGATGATTCCCAAGCCGCCGGCACCGACGAAGGACGCACCGCCCAAGTCGAGCACGACAGTGGAAGGTCGGCGATCGATCACGGCATTCACAACGCCGCTGAGATGCGGCACCGTCTCGAAGTCGACCTCTCCGCGGACGGCTACCACGACGCGCTCCCCGACGTAGCGAACCGCCACCTCGAAGCCCACGAGAGGTTCCAGTTTCGAGGTCGCTGTCATCGGGGTCCGATAGGGAAAGCTCGAGCGAGCGCAAGGTGCCCTGCCGACAGGCGATCAGCCGAAAGATCGACATACCCGGAAACGGGTGCAGACCCGGCTCCCTGTAACGAGCTGCCAATACAGACGATAAGTCCGAGTTCTCTCACAAGAGGTACTTCCGACGGTTGTGCCACGCTTCAGGCGCCCGGCTGTCAACCCTCTATGTCGAAGGCACTTCGACCTTACTCCCGTCCGGAGCACCCGCACAACGAAGACGTTGAGAATTCCCCCCCCCGGTAAAATGATGCTGTGCAAGGCTTGGATAATGACGTTGACTGACGCCGAAAGCCCCGCGAGCAATGGCGGAGCCGTAAGCGGCGGAACAAAGACGTCGATTGCTGACGCAGGCGATCCCACTGACGAACTCTGCACGGGAATCTCCCTTCTCGCCGAGACCGTCTTCGCCGCTGGCGACGTGACCGCCACCTTGCAGCAGGTCGTGAACCTTGCAGCTGAGAGCCTTGAGGGCTGTGACCACGCCGGAGTATTCGTGACGGAAGGGAACTGTATCACCGCCCCCGCCGCCACCGACCCGATAGCCGCCGGGCTCGATGCACTCCAACTTCGTCTCGGGGAAGGG
>JAJZDJ010000261.1 GCA_021828685.1 Actinomycetes bacterium
CCTACGTCGAGCGCTTCGTCTTGGACGGCCAGGCGGCGAGGCTGTCCGCTGCGGCGCTCGAGGCGCTGGCGGTCGTCGCCTACAAGCAGCCGGTGTCTCGCGCGCAGGTCGCGGCGATCCGCGGGGTCAACGCGGATGGCGTGATGAGGACGCTCGCGGCCCGCGGGTTGATAGCGGAGGTCGCGAAAGACCCCGGTCCGGGGCAGGCGGCTCTTTATGCGACGACCACCCTTTTTCTCGAGAAGCTCGGCCTATTCAGCATCGGCGACCTTCCGCCGCTCGCGGACTTCGTGCCGGGAGCCGAGATCATGGACTCCCTCGAGCGCAGTCTCCTGGCCGGACCCCGCATGGAGGATCCAAAGGTCGCGGCGACCGGACGGATCGACCTGAGAGAACCCGACGACATTCGAAGCGACGTTGTCGAACCCGACCTCTGAGGCCGCAAGCGACGCGCCGGAAGGGATACGACTTCAGAAGGTTCTAGCCGGCGCCGGACTCGGCAGCCGCCGGCGTTGCGAGGATCTGATCTCCGCCGGCCTGGTCGAAGTCAACGGTCTGACGGCTGTCCTTGGAAGGCGCGTCCACCCCGAGACTGACCGGGTGACCGTCGAAGGGATCGACGTGGCCACAAAGCCTGGCCTCGTCTACTACGCCCTCAACAAGCCCGCCGGGGTGGTCAGCACGGCGAGCGACCCGGAGGGACGCCCTACCGTCGTCGAGTGCGTCCCCGCCGATCCGAGGGTGTTTCCCGTCGGGCGCCTCGACGCCGCCACGGAAGGCCTGATCCTGCTCTGCAACGACGGCACCCTGGCGCACCATCTGACTCACCCGTCGCGCGGCGTGGACAAGGAGTACCTCGCTCGCCTGCACGGTCAACCCAAGCCTGGAGCGCTGCGCCGCCTGCGCGAAGGTGTGGACTTGGACGGGACGCCGACGGCCCCGGCGAAGGTCTCGCTGGTCGAGCCGGACCTCGTCAGGATCACCATCCACGAGGGACGCAACCGCCAGGTTCGACGCATGGCCGAAGCCGTTGGCTATCCGGTGAAGCACCTGGTCAGGATCAGGGTCGGTCCGATCCGGCTGGCATCTCTAGCTCCAGGGGCCTACCGCACCTTGAGCCAGGAGGAGGTTAGAAGCCTCGAGCGTGCCGCAGGGGGCCGAGCCCGTGGGTAGCGCGGGCATAGTAGGCTCCGCCGCCGTGGTTGATGCAGGCGACGAGGGCGACACGGGCCGCCGGATCGCGCAGGTCATAGGCGCAGGCCTCATCGGCGGCTCGATCGGCGCCGGTCTTCGCGCAAGGGGTTGGAGTGTCGCCGTAGCTGACATCGACGACTCGAGGAGCCGGCGGGCGGTCGAGATCGGCTCCGCCGACCGGGGCGGGTACGACCCCGCCGCTCTGATCGTCTTCGTAGCGGTACCCCCGTCGTCGTGCGCCGAGGTGTCACTCGAAGCTTTGGAAAAATTCCCGACAGCGGTCGTGACCGACGTCGCGAGCGTGAAGCGTGTCGTCTCCGACAAGGTCACCGACGCGAGGTTCGTCGGGGGACACCCGATGGCCGGATCAGAACAGGACGGCGTCGACGGGTCGGATCCCGACATGTTCGTCGGCGCCACCTGGGTCCTGACCCCCGAACCGGGGACCGATCCCGTCGCGTTCGCGACAGTCCGCAGCGTCGTGAGCAGCCTCGGAGCAAACGTGGTGGAGCTCGAAGCGTGGCGCCACGACCAGCTGGTCGCGCTGGTCTCCCACGTCCCGCACCTCACCGCGGCGACACTGATGAACCTCGCTGCCGTCGCCGCGGACGAGAACGCCACGCTTCTGCGCCTTGCCGCCGGAGGCTTTCGCGACATGACCCGCATCGCTGCCGGCGGATCGGCGATCTGGCCGGACATCTGCGCCGAGAACCGCGACGCGATCCTCGACGTGCTCGACCGCCTCCAGGGGTCGTTGACGCAGATCCGCCAGGTCGTACTCGCCGGGGACCGTGCGGCGCTGCTCGCCATGCTGGAGAACGCACGGAGCGCGAGGGTGAACCTGCCGGGACGCCTCGCCCAGCCGGAGACCGCGGCCGAGGTACGCGTGGTCGTCACGGACCGCCCGGGCGTGCTCGCCAGCGTTACGACCCTGCTAGGCGAGATGGGCGTCAACATCTGGGACCTCGAGATCGCCCACAGCGCCGAAGGCGAACGCGGCGTGCTCGTAGTGGTCGTGGACGCCACCGCCACAGAGGCGGTACGTCGCGCACTTGCGGAGCGTGGATTCCAGTGCTCGATAAGGCCGGTCGGAAGTTGAGCTCGCTCACGTTTCGCCCGCAGGGCGCTTCGTTGCGCGGCCGTCTTCGCGTTCCGGGCGACAAGTCGATATCGCATCGGTCGCTCCTGCTGGGAGCGCTCGCCTCCGGAACGTCGCGCATAACCGGCCTTTCGGCCGGCTTGGACGTGCAAGCCACGAGGAGGGCGGTCGCGTCGTTCGGCGCTACGGTCGAGCGGGGTGCGAACGACGGCGAGTGGGCCGTGACCGGCGGAAAGCTCGCAGAACCCGACGACGTCATCGACGTCGGAAACTCGGGGACCGCCATCCGCCTGATGGTCGGCTGGGCCGCCGCGATCGACGCGTTGACCGTGTTGAAAGGAGACCGGTCGATCGCCCGCCGCCCGATGGGCCGTGTAGTCGAGCCGATCAGGTCGATGGGCGCGAGTCTCGACGGGAGAGGAAACGGGAGCCTTCCGCCGCTGGTCGTGAGGGGCGGCCACCTTCACGGGATCGACTACGAGCTTCCCGTGCCGAGCGCTCAGGTCAAAGGTGCGATCCTGCTCGCCGGTGTCTCCGCGGAGGGCGAGACGACCGTGCGAGAGCGTCACCCGACGAGAGTGCACACAGAGGAGATGCTCCCTCTTTGGGGTGGGCGGGTTCGTCTAGGCGAAGGGTCGGTGACCGTCGTGCCCGGGCCGCTGTCGCCGTGTGACTTCGACGTTCCAGGGGACCCTTCGCAGGCGGCGTTCTGGATTGTCGCGGCGTGTATCACCCCCGGCAGCGACCTGACCGTGCAGAACATATATCTCGGGGCGCAGCGAGCCGGTTTTCTCGCGGTGCTCGAGCGGATGGGCGCGAACGTGGAGGTCGCCGGTTTCGACGATCGGCGCGGCGTCGGCGACGTGCGGGCGCGCTTCGGCCCGCTTGTCGCCACGCAGGTCGGCGGTGCCGAGATCCCCGGTCTCATCGACGAAATTCCCGTGCTCGCGGTCGCTGCGGCGTTCGCAGAGGGGGCGACTGTCTTCTCCGATGCCGGCGAGCTGCGCCACAAGGAAAGCGACCGGGTTGAGTCGACGGTAGGAGCGTTACGGACGCTCGGCGTTTCCGCGGAGGGCAAGCCGGACGGGCTCGTCGTAGAAGGCAACGCCGGAGCGTCCCTGAAAGGCGGAATCATCGACTCCGAGGGAGACCACCGGGTTGCTATGTCGATGGCGGTCGCGTCGCTTCGCTCGGTGTCTCCTGTCACAATTGACGCCTGGGAGTCGGTGGCGACGAGTTACCCCGGCTTCGAGGAGGACTTTGCGATATGCACGTCGAATCCCACGTCGTAGCGCTGGACGGACCCGCCGGCTCGGG
>JAJZDJ010000262.1 GCA_021828685.1 Actinomycetes bacterium
CGACCGGGCGCCTCCCTACGAGGAAGTCGAAGTCGGCCCCGCGGTCAGCTTGCAGCACGTGAGCACGATAGAGCGAGCTGTAGCCGCCTTCCCCGCTCAGATCCGGTGGGGACCACTCACGGCGCCGCTCGGCGAGCACCTCGTCGGGGACGTCAAGATGCAATGACCTGGACTTCACGTCCAAGTTGATCCAATCGCCGGTTTGTACAAGGGCAAGCGGCCCTCCTGCGGCCGCTTCCGGCGACACGTGAAGGATCACCGTGCCGAAGGACGTGCCGCTCATCCGAGCGTCGGAGATGCGAACCATGTCCCTGATCCCGTCGCGAAGCAGGTAGCGGGGCAGCGGAAGGTTGCCTACTTCGGGCATGCCCGGGTAGCCGAGTGGGCCGGCGTTTCGCAGGACAAGCACGTCGTCGGCTTCGATGCCGGTGTCCTCTCGGTCGACGGCCGCGTTGAGCTCCTCGACGGAGTCGAACACCCACGCTTTACCGCGATGAGACATGAGCTCCTCGGAGGCCGCGGAAAGTTTGAGCACGGCGCCGTCGGGGCACAGGTTCCCGCGAAGGACGACGGTCCCTCGCCCGGGGGGCAGGAGGGGAGTGTCGCGCGCGGCGATCACCGCACGGTCGTAGCAAGGCGCACCCGCGATCTCCTCGCCGATCGTTCTGCCAGTAACGCTCAGGGCGTCCAGGTTGAGCAGGTCCGAGATCTCGGCCATGACCGCGGGCAGGCCTCCAGCCGACGCGAACTCCTCCATCAAGAACTCGCCGGTCGGCTTCAAGTTGACGAGCGTCGGAACGTCGGCGCCGAGCGTGTCGAAGTCGTCGAGTCGCAGCGGCACGCACGCCCGGGCCGCCATCGCTAGTAGGTGCACGACTGCGTTGGTTGAGCCTCCGATAGCGACGTTGACCCGCAGCGCGTTCTCGAAGGCGGCCCGGGTCAGTATCCGCGACGGCCGCAGATCCTCGCGGACCATAGCGACGCAGCGCCGGCCGGCCTGGTGGGCGAACACTTTTCGGGCCGCGTCAACAGCCGGGATCGCAGCGGAGCCGGGCAGTGCAAGGCCGAGAGCCTCCACCAGGCACGCCATCGTGGAGGCGGTGCCCATCGTGGTGCAGTGACCGTTGCTTCGAGACACGCACACTTCCGAGGCGACGAAATCCTCGGGCGTCATCACGCCCGCGCGGACGTCCTCGGAGAAACGCCACAGGTCCGTGCCCGACCCCACAGCCGCCCCCCTGAAACGCCCGTTGATCATCGGACCGCCGGTGACGACCACCGAAGGCACGTCGGCGCTTGCCGCGGCCATTACAGCGGCGGGGGTCGTCTTGTCGCAGCCGGTGAGGAACACGACGCCGTCCAGTGGGTTGGAGCGGATCAGCTCCTCTATCTCCATCGCCGCCAGGTTCCGGTAGAGCATCGCGGTGGGACGCATCAGCGTCTCGCCGAGCGCGAGCGTCGGGAACTCCAGCGGGAAGCCGCCGGCCTCCCAGATCCCCGCCTTGACTGACTGGGCGAGGTCGTGGAGGTGGGCGTTGCAGGGGGCGAGCTCCGACCAGCTTGCGGCTATGCCGATCACAGGTTTGCCAGTGAACACGTCGGGGGGGAAACCCTCGGATTTGGTGTGTGAGCGGTGGTAGAAGCCGAGCTTTCCTGTCGCCTCGAACCACGCGGCGCTTCGAAGCGGGCCCTTCTCGCCCGGCGCTTCGGGCACCCTAGAGTCCCAACGAGACGTAGCGGGTGTCGAGGAACTCCTCCAAGCCCTGTCGGGCGCCTTCTCGTCCCAGGCCGCTCTGCTTGACGCCGCCCATCGGGGCGAAAGCCACCGACGGCAGCGGGTGGTTGACTCCGACGATCCCCACCTCTAAGCGCTCGGACATTCTCCACACGCGTGACACGTCACGAGTGTAGAAGTAGCCGGCCAATCCCATCTCGGTGCCGTTCGCGATAGCCAGTGCCTCGTCCTCGCCGTCGAAGGCGAACACGCCCGAGACCGGCCCGAACACCTCGGTCGTCGCGAGCCCGGAACCGTCGGGAGCGCCCACGATGAACCCGGGACGGCTGTAGCAGGGGCCAGCTGGCATCTGCGGGCTCTCCCCGAGCCAGTGCGCCCCACCCGAGACGGCCTCGTCGACGAGCTCGCCGACGGCGTGCACCCTCGAGGCGTCGATCAGCGGGCCGAGGTCAGGCTCGGCAGCGGCCGCCGGGTCCCCGACGGACATCGCGGACGTCGCCGCTGCGAGGCGCGATACCACCTCGTCGAAGATCGGGCGCTCCACGAGAACCCGGTTCGCTCCGATGCAGGACTGGCCGTTGTTTCGAAACTTGGCGGTCATCAGGCCGCTCACCGCAGCGTCGATGTCCGCGTCTGCGAAAATGATGAACGGGGCGTCGCCTCCAAGCTCCAACGCGCAACGCACGATCCGCTTAGAAGCGGCCGCCATAAGGCGCGACCCGACCGGCGTCGAACCTGTGAAGGTGACCATGCGAACAGCGCTATGGGCGATCAGCGCGTCCGTGCATGCCGCCGCCGGCCCTTGGACCAGGTTCGCGACCCCGTCCGGCAGCCCCGCGTCTTGAAGCGCCCGGAACAGCTCGGCCACCGCTAGCGGGGCCTTCTCAGACGCGCGCGCTACTACGGTGCAGCCGGCGGCGAGGGCAGGCGCTATCTTGCGCGCCTGGATGGACACCGGGAAGTTCCACGGTGTGAGCGACGCCACGACACCCACCGGCCTTGTCAACGTGAGGTGGCGCCGGGCGGGGTCCTCGGGGCTTAGGACCTCTCCGTGTGCCTGGCGCGCCTGCGAAGCGAACCACCGAAGGTACGAAGCAGAGAAATTGACTTCGCCCGCTGCCTCCGAGCGACGCTTGCCGGTCTCAGCCGACAGCAAGTCGCCTATGTCTGGCGCCCTCGATGCCAGGATATCGGCGGCTCTTTGAAGAATGTCGGCCCGCTGGCCCGCCGAGCGCTGCGCCCACGAGTCGAACGCGGCGGAGGCGGCGTCCGCGGCTCTCGTCGCGTCCGCCGCCTGGCCGTATGCGATCCGACCGATCGCTTCGCAGGTTGCAGGGTTGGTGACGTCGATCGTCGCGGCGTCCGACGGTGCCTCCCAGCGCCCGTCTATCAACCAGGGGACCACCTGGCCGCTTGAGAGAAGCTCGGTGGTTGCCAGCATCGCCGTCAGGCGCTCCTGTAGAGCTTGGTGATCACGTACTCGCGATGGCCGAGCGTCTCGGCGGCGGTGAGGCGCCCGTTGATGGTCCGATCGACGACCTCCATCAGCCTGTCGCCGGCTTCGCGCAGGTTGTAGTCCTGCGTGAGAAGTCCGGACACGTCGAGGTCGACATGTTCTGCCATCGTCGCCGCCGTAAGCGGGTTGGCGGTGATTTTGATGACCGGCTCGATCGGATGTCCGATGATGTTCCCCTGACCTGTCGGGAAGAGATGCAGCACCGCCCCGGCGGCCGCCATGAGGGTCACGCACTCAGCCGCAGCAGAGGAAGTGTCCATGAAGTTGAGGCCGGGACGGCTCGGGGCGCAGGCGGGGGCGAGCGCGTCGACGACGGGCACGGTTCCGGTCTTGGAGATGTTGCCCATGGCCTTCTC
>JAJZDJ010000263.1 GCA_021828685.1 Actinomycetes bacterium
CCGAATGACTCTTGAGCGAGCTTACCGGCATTGATAGGTTGAGCAGAGCTTTGAACACCACCAGACGACGACGCGACGGCGATGTCGATGGTTATGTCGATGGTTATGTCGATGGTTATGTGGACCACCACGTGCATTTCCTGTCGAGCGCCGCCGCCAGCATTTCAGTGGACGTGTCGGGCGCTCGTAGCGTCCCCGAAGTCGTCGAACGCCTCGCCGCGACGTGCACCACTGGCTGGGGCCGTAGCGCCCCCGGTGGGTGGATCCGGGCGTGGGGATACGACGAGGCGCTGCTCGACGAAGGGTGCAATCCGACACGAGACGACCTGGATCGACTCGGCACCGGAGGCCGCCCGATGGTGGTTCATCATCGCAGCGGTCACGTCGCCGTGCTCAACTCGGCGGCTCTTCGTGAGCTTGGCGTCGAGGACCATCCGGACGGGGTCCTCTTCGACCGACACGACCTTCTCGGTCGCGTGCCGAGGCTCGACCAAGCGACGCTCGAAGCCGCAGCATCCTCGCTGAGCAGGCGCTGGGCGGCCATGGGAATCGACGGCTTCGTAGACGCTACCCACACCAACGGGCCTGGCGAGCTTGATCTCATGGCGGGCTGGTCGCGTGACGGTGTCGTCGTCCAACGAGTGCAGATGATGGTCGGCTCCGCCCACGTGCAGGAGGTCCCGCCGTTCGGGGCGACCCTCTACGGCGCCCCAGGCGCAGTCGCTGATCGGGGTCGCGGCGCCGTGTCGGTCGGCCACGTCAAGTTGATGCCGCTGCCGGGGGGAGCCGATGAAATCGAGTCGGAGGTCGCCAAGGCTCACGACGCCGGCTTCCCCGTGGCGGTGCACGTCGTCGACATAGAAACGCTTCAGATAACCCTCGACGCCTTCTCCAAGTCGGCGCCCCCGCCGGGCAGCGCTGATCGCATCGAGCACAACGCGCTGTGCTTGCCCGAGCAGGTTGACGCGATCGCCCGCAGCGGCGCCCGCGTGGTAGTAAACCCGTCGTTTCTTCGTGCGCGGCGCGCCAAGTACGAGCGCGAGTTGACCCAGGTCGAGCTCGGCTGGCTGATCCGGATCCGGTCGTTGCTCGACGCCGGCGTGGACGTCCGGGCCGGCTCGGACTCGCCCGTCAGCGAGGCGAACCCGGCGGAGATGATCCGCTGCGCGATGGCCCATCCATTTGTCCCCGGTGAGTCCGTCGATCTTCCGACTGCGACGAGGTTGTTGGGCTGGTAGCCCGGGTAAAGTATTTAGCAAAGGAAAATAATGAGAGGTTCAGCCTGTCCTTGACAAACTCCACGACGAAAGCCTCTGCCGGCACGCCTAGCGGCGGCGCTGCGCCGGGCGATGGATACAAGTGGGTTGCGCTGTTCAACGTGACGTTGGGTGTGCTGATGGCGACGATCGACTCGTCGATCATGCTCATCGCCATGCCGGACATCTTCAGAGGTATCAAGCTGAACCCCCTCGTGCCCGCCAACAGCTTCTACCTCCTCTGGATGATCCTCGGCTTCCTGGTCGTGAGCAGCGTGCTGGTGGTAAGCCTCGGCCGTCTCGGGGACATGTTCGGCAGGGTCAAGATGTACAACCTCGGCTTTCTGGTCTACACCTTGTCCTCCTTGGTCCTGACAGTCGACTGGATGACCGGCCCAGACGGGGCGATATGGCTGATCGTCGGCAGGATCGCGCAGGGGATCGGCGCGGCGTTCGTGATCGCCAACTCCGCTGCAATCCTCACGGACGCGTTCCCGTCCAACCAGCGGGGCCTTGCGTTGGGCATCAACAACATCGCCGGTATCAGCGGTTCTTTTATAGGTTTGATCCTCGGCGGTCTGCTCGGGCCGATCGAGTGGCGTCTCGTGTTTCTCATCTCCGTTCCGATCGGGGCGCTCGGCACGGTCTGGGCCTATACCAAGCTGCGTGACACCGGCGTGCGCAAGCCCGCTTCGATCGACTGGTGGGGGAACGTGACTTTCGCCGTTGGTCTCATCCTCGTCATGGTCGGCATCACCTACGGGATCGAGCCGTATGGCCACAACACCATGGGCTGGACGAGCCCGCGTGTCGAGATCGAACTGGGGGTTGGTGTCGCCACCCTTGTAGCGTTCGCGCTTGTCGAGCGCCGCGCCGAGAACCCGATGTTCCGCCTGCCGCTGTTTCGCATCAAGGCTTTCACCTTCGGAACCCTGTCGACCTTCCTATCGGCGGTTGGAAGGGGCGGTTTGATGTTCATGCTGATCATCTGGCTGCAGGGCATCTGGCTTCCCGAGCACGGCTACAGCTTCACGCAGACGCCTCTTTGGGCGGGCATTTACATGCTGCCGCTGACATTGGGGTTCCTCCTGGCGGGACCCGCATCGGGGTATCTCTCGGATCGCTACGGGGCCCGGCCGTTCGCTACTGGAGGGATGATCGCGGCGGCAGTGAGTTTCCTCGCGCTCGAGACTCTTCCGATCGACTTCAGCTACCCGGTGTTCGGGGCGCTTTTGTTCCTCAACGGTCTCGGTATGGGAGCCTTCGCCGCTCCGAACCGTGCCGGGGTCATGAACAGCCTGCCGCCCGCCGACCGGGGTGCAGGGGGAGGCATGAACTCGACGTTCCAGAACTCCGCCCAGGTGCTCTCGATCGGGATCTTCTTCACCCTCATGATCATCGGACTGTCCGGGACTCTCGCGTCGAGCCTGCGAAACGGCCTCGTCTCGCACGGCGTCGGCGCAGCCACGGCGTCGCAAGTCGCGCACCTTCCACCGGTGTCGGTGCTCTTCGCCGCCTTCCTCGGCTACAACCCGGTCCAGACATTGGTTCCCCCGAAGGCACTCGCAGCGGTGTCGAAGGCGAACTACTCGGCGCTCACGGGGCGGTCGTTTTTTTCCCATCTGATCTCGGCTCCGTTCGCGAACGGCCTTCACGAGGCGTTCTTGTTCGCGATCATCGCCTGCCTCGTCGCGGCGGCAGCATCGTGGTCGAGAGGCAAGCGTTACGTCGACGAGACAGGGTGACCGATGTCAACAAACAAGGATCTACCGTTGACGTCAGAGTCCGATACGTTGGGTGGTGGTCGAACGTGAGGAGCTAGAAGTTGAACGACCCTGGCCGCTACAAGTGGATAGCCCTGTCGAATACGACGCTCGGCATCTTGATGGTCACCATCAACCAGTCGATCCTGCTCATCTCGCTACCTGACATCTTCAGGGGGATCAAGCTCAACCCGCTGACTCCTGCCAACACCTCCTATTTTCTTTGGACGCTGATGGGGTTCATGCTCGTGACGAGCGTCTTGGTGGTGAGCCTCGGCCGTGTCGGCGACATGTACGGCAGGGTCAAGATGTACAACCTCGGCTTCGCTGTCTTCACCGTGTTTTCGATACTGCTCTCGGTCACATGGATGTCCGGTTCGGCCGGCGCCCTATGGATAATCATCATGCGGGTTTTCCAAGGTGTTGGCGGGGCATTCCTGTTTGCCAATTCAAGTGCCATCCTCACTGATGCGTTCCCCGAGAACGAACGTGGCAAGGCGATGGGCATCAACGGCGTCGCCGCAGTCAGCGGATCGTTCCTCGGTCTGATCCTCGGAGGTCTGCTCGGCCCGCTCCAATGGCGCCT
>JAJZDJ010000264.1 GCA_021828685.1 Actinomycetes bacterium
GTAAGCCTCGGCGCCTTCTTTGGTCCTAAGGCGGTGCTCCATTGCCTCCAGCGGTCTCGCGTCGGGTGGCGGGGGACCCACCCCGTCTGGCCCATCTCGCGCGCCGCTTTGCGCTGCTTGCAGTCTTAGAGGTCGATGGGCGGAGGTTCCGACGAGGGCAGTTCGGCGCCGAGATCCTGGCGTGGAGCCGGCCGAGGGGATCGATGCTGCCGTTGCCCTGATCGCTGATCGGCTGCGCCCGGGTCGTCGCCGGGTTGCCGATCCCGAGCGTCCGCCCGGCGAGGGTCACCGAGTGGTGCGGTCGACGACCCTGTCGACTCATGTCCGACCGACCCCGAGTTCGCCTCGTGCTGCAGAGCCCGGCTCCAGTCACGCATCATCTCCCGGACACGCGAGATGCGCGCCGCGTCCACTCCGTAGCCGACAAACTCTTCGTCGGGAAAGCGGTCGATGGCGACGGGCGCCTCGGCGAACATCTCCCGGCTGAAGCCACCGTCCACACCCGAAGCCAGGGTGATCAGCTCCTCGGGGCTGAACCGTCCGCTGTCGAGGATCCCGGCGAGATCGAGATAGTCACGGGCTTCTCCTCGGCTGAAGACGGTTGCCACCTTGGTGGCGACGGCGTCGAGCACCGCGAGGACAGGCCCCACCGAGAGCCTCGCTGGCTCGTGGCGCCGCAGGTCAGCCGCCAGATCCACCGATCCGACGCGTCCTTCCCGCGGCTCCCTGATCTGGAGCCAGCGAAGGTCTCCACTCGGCGGACGACGGTGACCTCAAGGCCGTTGCCGCGGTACGCCTCCGACACCGCGTCGATCGCCCGGCTGAACTCGTTCGAGTCCCACCGGTCGGTGAAGAGATCGACGTCTTCGCTCATACGCTCGACCAACTCGTGCGCCTGGAGCGCGTATCCCCCCGCAAGGACGAAGCCATATCGGCCGAGTACATCCAGCCCCACTCGGACGAGGCGGTCCTGCAGCTCGTCCATCCCTATGCCGCAGGAGTCAACTCGGGGAAGCGTTCCTCCCAGCGCTGGCGCACCCGTCGCGGAAGCCAGAGTCGGGGCCACACCGCGACCAAGGCGGCTCCGTTCACGTATTGCCCCACCTCGTCGGTGCTGGCCGCCTCCCGCAACACCCGCTCGTAGACGATCCGGCGGTCAGCTTCCTTGCTCAGATCGTAACGCCGCTTCGGTCCCCAGTCGATCGTGACCGGGAGCTCGACGACACACACGTCGGGACCGGCCAGGTCCTCCAGATGGGCGGGCGGGTCCGGGTAGGGACGGTGGTCTCCGTAATGTCGCTCTTCGGGCACGACCCGGTCCTTCGTGGCCATGGTTCCAGTGTGCCGGAAGCGGCGGAGCTTGGGTGCTCAATCGCCTCCTCGACAATGGCCGAAATCGAGAAGATGGTTCCCAGGCCTCCGGAGCCGCTGGCGGAGGTTCGAATCCTTCTGGGGGCGCCGACTCAGCGGATCACGGGCGTGACCAGCAGGTTCGCGGAAGGGCGAAGTTGACGGTGGTCGAACCATCGGACGTGCTCATACTCCGTGTCCGGCGTTCACGTATCACTGCACTCCGGTGGCGGGTCAATCGTCGGGAAGTGGTTCCTCTGCAAGTCCCGTCTCGACGTCAGCCGTTGCCGGTGATCTGAAGAGCGGCGCAAGCAGCTCGCCGAGTGCAGCGAGTGCAAGCTGCTCATGCTCCGCTGTCAGCGGCACCTGGACGGCGGGTAGCAGAACGATCGGCGCGGTTCGGTGCCTGCGGCGCGCAGGCCGACCATCGGAAGACTTGGGGGCCGTGGGCATCGGACATCGTTGCCCCTTCGAGGCCCACCTGCTTGGGGCCCTCGACGGCACATCACTCTCGTGGCCGTCGGTCCGCAACCATATCGTCTGTCAGTCATGTCCGGAAAACGCGATCCGGCGGCTCCACAAGGGTTGCCCTGGACCGGGGTGACCGGTCATGACCGGGTTCGAGGGTAAGGAGCAAAGTGTTCTCATTATCTTCGTCATTGTCCCAATCAGCGATGGGATTGAACACCAGCGTGTCTGAGGTCCACGCCGATTCGCAGCTCCATAGGCGATGCATCTTCTTCCGGTTTTGAAGCGTGTGCCACCTACGGAGGGAGCATACGACGAGCTCTGAA
Organism: Actinomycetes bacterium; assembly: GCA_021828685.1. Classification (GTDB taxonomy): domain Bacteria; phylum Actinomycetota; class Acidimicrobiia; order Acidimicrobiales; family Palsa-688; genus JAJZAM01. The sequence goes on from JAJZDJ010000264.1 coordinate 2,145, forward strand.
TCAGCGGCCATGTTCGGCCACCACTCAGGGATGGCCCGGCCCGGCCCGGCCCTCCTCGGGAAGGGATTTCTTGCGATGACGCCAACTGCCCACTCACGATCGTGGGGGTCGGGCTCGTTCGACGGCCTTGTAGTCGCGGGCGTCGATTCGAGGTAGGAATCCGTGACCGAGGTCCATCGGCTGCTCCGATGCTGACAATAAGACGTTGAGCAGACACTACAGTCGACGTTGACCTGTTGAATCACACGACTGTAAGGAGACGGTGTGGCCGTACTGAGCGGGGTCCTCGCCGAGCTGATCGACACACACGTCATCGACGCCGGTGACCTGGCCCAGATCACCGGTGCCACCGCGCGCAGTGTCAGCCGGTGGACCGCTGCCAAGGCCATGCCCCGCCGGGACGCCGAGGACCGGCTTCTGGAACTCAAGGCCGTGGTGGACCAGCTCCGGTCGGTTCTTCGTGACGAACCAGCTCGGTTGTGGTTGCGCAGCCCGAACCCGGATCTCGACTGGCACAAGCCGCTGGAGCTGATTGCCGAGGGCGAGTATCGGCGGGTGATCGGAGCGGTGCTAGCTATTGCTGAGGGTGTGACGGCGTAGCCGGGTGACCATCGACACCGGCCGAGTAGCCGCCGCGCCGCTCTCGCCGTTCGCCGGCCAAGGATGGAGGCATATCGCACCCCGCTACGACCCGCTCAGTGGGGAAGGCGCACGTATCCACGGTGGACGCTTCAACCCGCCCGGTAGCTTCCCCGTGCTTTACCTCTGCCAGAACAGACCCTGTGCTGTTGCAGAACTACAGCGGTTCGGTGAACGCCAGGCCATCGGGGTCGAAGGGTTGCTCCCCAGGATTCTCTACCGCTACGAGATCTCTCTCGATCGGGTCCTCGACCTCACCGACAACCAAGTACGCATTCAGGTTGGTCTGGGCCTGGACGTCCTTACCGGACCCGACTGGACCACCTGCCAAGAACTCGGCTCGGCCCTGCACGCCCTCGGTCCTCAAGGCATCAACTCGCCTTCGGCGACCGGGGTCGGAGAGATCCTGGCCGTGTTCGTCCAGCAGATCGGCCTCGGCCATCTCGAACCCCATCTCGCCGAGGAATGGCACTCACTCGATGAGATCGGCCGTTGAGTCGGTGCAGCGCGCCCGGCAAATCCGCCGGGCGCCGCCAGATCGGCGGGCACCGAAGGCCGGCCCCGACCAGAGGGGAACAAGTCGTCGAACAGCTCCGGGCGGGAACAGCCGACTGTGGTGCTCGGCCAAAAACGCGTAGATCGATGCGGCCGGCACCAGGTGTGCACACAACGCCGAGGCGTCCAGAAATTGGCGGTCCGGGCGGGCAGAACCTTGCATCCCTTGATTCTCACCGGCCGCCGCCCGATCCGCGAAATCGACATCGGTCTCGACGACGTAGGCTCCAAGACGATGGAGATCGGGTGCGCCGGCTGCGAATG
>JAJZDJ010000265.1 GCA_021828685.1 Actinomycetes bacterium
GCATGCAGCGCTCCTCTGAGAGATTGCGCAGTGGGTGCGCCCCGTATACGAACTCCCTCACGGTCCAGCTTAGCGACGGGATCTCATTAATCGCCGCGACGGTCGTCGGAAGCGGCTCCGCCGGAAGCATCGTACGGTGGTGTTGGCAGGAGGCGACGCCCCGGTCGGCCGCCCGCTCGGCGCGCTATCACGATCCACGGCTACCGTAAAAGAACAGACTTCGACGCTGGCTCATAGGTCGTCATCCGGCTGGTCCCGAAAGAAGCGGGTCGCTCCGGGCCGCACGATCCTCCAGGCCGCGTCGGCGGCGCGCTCGACCCGCCCGTCGAGCAGATTGAAGGCTACAGCCGGGTAGCGACTGGCGTTGATCCGAGCGGCGGCCTCACGACGTTCGGCTAACTCGGACGCTTCAAGCGCCCCGACGGTCAGCCGAGCCTCCTCCATGACGGATGTATGCGCTCCTTTAAGCGCGTCGGCTTCAGCTCGCACCCAGGCCGCCAGCTCCGCCTCCCGGTCGAGCCCGTCGCTCGGGTCGCGTCCAGCCGCGAGGCTCTCCCATACGGTCTTCGTCGAGGTACAGAAGAGCATCCGGTGCCGCTGGCGGTATTCGTCGAGCTTGACCTTGGCTCGCATTCCAGACTCCGGCCACCTGACCACGAAGCCTTCACGGTTACCCGTAGCTTCCGCCTCCTCGAGGAGACGTTCGAGTCGACCTCCTGAGACATCCCGGCGCTCTGCCACAGCGCCGGGCCAGTCACCAGGGAGTTCGACGTCGCGACCGCTCTCTATTTCGATGGCCGCCAGGAGCACCAACTCGCGAAGGTCCCCGTAGTCGACGACGATGTGGTTCTCCGGCAAGACGATCTCGAAAAGCAGTGTCACCCCGCCAGGCGGGGCGAAGCTTCCGTAACGCTGCCGGAAAAGGCTCGTTGCGGCTTCGGACTGCCAACCGTTCGGATCACCGCGGGTCGTGATCGCCCATCCATCGGCGCGCTCGTAGAGAATTCCGAGCGAACCATCCCATTTCTCCGAGGCCTCGATCGGCCCGGCGCTCGGCACGTCTTCGGTCTGGGAAAGGTCGAAGAACTTCTCGAAAGGGCGCGCAAGGATCTCCCCGCCTTCGCCGACCACCAGACCACGGCACCTGCGTGTCTCGGGTGTCCAAACGCCTTTGTACGCCGCCTTCGCAGTGTAGTTGTAGACGCTGATCCGGCTGCCAGCCAGCGGCCGCCGCGTGATATAGCCCGCAGTGATCATGCCATCCAGGGCGTCGAGGTCGAGCAGGTCCGAAAGTCGCGTCATTTGGTGCCTTTTCGCAGCTGTCCTACTCAAGCACCAGGAGTTGTTCGAGCTTGTCGAGTTGCTCGGGCCAGCCCTGCTCGACACCGGCGAACGCTTCTGGCGGCGGCATCGGCTCGAAGTATGACTGGTGCATCCTCAGCGCGGTACCTGGTTCGACTTCCAGGAGCGTGACCCCTATGAGCGTCGCAAAGCGGAGGTCTTCTTGGGCTTGGTCGTCAGACATGTTGACTTTCCGGCTCGATATCGGTGGATTGAGAAGCGAGGACAGGAATCGCCGAAGCGGACAACAGCAACGCCTTCATATCGGCGAGGAGTTCGTCCATGACCATTGCCAAACTGCGATCGTCGTCTCCATACGCCCATCGCTCAATTCCCGAGCGCAGCACGGTCATGGCAGCGTCTGCCGCCAGATGTGCGAGAAGATCCCGCACCCCCCGTTTGATTAGTGCCGCTGCTACCGCTGCGCCACAATCGCTGAGCTTTACAAGTTCGCGTTCGCGAAGCTCGGGATTCGCAGATATCACACCGTGACGCTGGCGGATCAGATCCTTGCGGCCGGCTCCGAGCATGTCTGCGGCGGCGGCGAGACCGCGCCCCACCGCTTGCATCGGACCGTCCGTGGCATCCGCGCCGGCCACGGCTGCCACGACGTGATCCTGAAGGACCGTCGAGCCGCCGAAAAGCACCTCGCGCTTGTCGACGAAGTGCCGGAAGAATGTCCGCTCGGTCAACCCGGCACGCTCCGCTATCTGCGACGCAGTGGTCTGGTCGAAGCCGCGCTCGCTGTACAGGGCCAGAGCAGCCTCTTGCAGACGCCCACGGCTGTCCGGCTGCCATCGACCCACACAGGGATTCTAGCTCGTGTTGACAGCGACTGACGTCCTCGGTAGAGTGATTACAGTTACTGTCATCACTGATTCGGAGAACCACCATGCGAATATTTGTCACCGGAGCATCGGGCTGGATCGGCTCAGCCGTCGTAGCGGACCTGCTAGCTGCTGGTCACGAGGTGGTCGGCTTAGCTCGCTCCGAGTCCTCCGCCCAGCGTGTCGAGGCGGCCGGTGCAATCGTGCAGCGCGGCGACCTTGACGACCCCGCCGGCCTGGCCGAAGCGGCACGACACTCCGACGGGGTGATCCACTTGGCGTTCCAACACGAGATCGCATTCAGCGGGAACTTTGCCGGCGCTGCTGGCGTCGACCGTCGAGCAGCGGAGGCCATGGGCGACGCACTGGCCGGGTCGGATAGACCTTTCGTGCTCGCATCGGGCGTACTCGGTCTAAGCGCTGGGCGTCCGGCGACCGAACACGACGGCCTCGTGCCTGACGCCGCCGTACGGTCGAGCCCTGCAGGGCTCAGGTCTGCGACGGGCCTGCTGGTGCTGTCGCTGCGCGGTGTCGGCGTACGCTCCTCGGTTCTTCGCTTTCCCCCTACGGTGCACGGTGACGGCGACCACGGCTTCATAGCTACGATCGCCGACGCGGCGCGCCAGCGGGGCGTTTCCGGCTACGTCGGGGACGGCGAGAACCGCTGGCCGGCAGTACACGTCTCCGATGCGGCGCGCCTCGCCCGCCTCGCCGTCGAGTCTGCCCCCGCCGGATCAGTCCTGCACGCGGTAGGCGACGAAGGCGTCACATTTAAAGACATCGCGGCCGCTCTCGGGCGCCAACTCGGCGTTCCGACCGCATCGCTCAGCCCGACCGAAGCTGCCGAGCACTTCTCCCACCTGGCGCATTTCGTCGCCCTCGACAGCCCGGCCACCGCTACCATAACTTCCGAGATGCTGGGCTGGAAGCCCACCGGACCCGGTCTACTCGAAGACATCGACCACGGCCACTACACCCGCCAGGCCCAGGCATGAGAGACGACGTACGCAGAGAGCTAGCAATCGACGCGTCCTCCACCATGGAAGACCGTACGATCGACATCACCACCACTGGACGGCGCACCGGCGAGCCGAGACGGATCGAAATCGTCTTCTACCGCCTCGACGACGACATCTATCTCAGTGGGATCCCAACGCCCCGCACCCGTGACTGGCTGGCGAACCTTGCCGCCCAGCCCCGGTTCACTTTCCACCTGAAGCACTCCGTCACTGCCGACCTCGCCGCCGAGGCAACCGTAATCGCCGATCCGGCGGAACGCAGACAGGTGCTCAGCGTCTTCGTCGACGAGTTCAACCGCCGCAGGGGCGCCGACAGCCCGTGGCCGGAGGCCGTACTCG
>JAJZDJ010000266.1 GCA_021828685.1 Actinomycetes bacterium
GGCCTCATAGCGTTCGCCAGCTCACTCGACCAGGTCGGGCCCTTCGCCATGAACGTTGCGGACGGCGCACTGATCCTTGACGTCATTTCCGGTCCCGACGCCTTCGACTCGACGTGCCTGACGTCAGTCTCGTCGCCTTCGGCGTCACGCCTCGGGCGCGGCGTCGAGGGCCTCAGGGTCGGGATCATCACTGAGATGTCCGAGGCGGAAGGTCTCGCGTCTGACGTGCGAGCGAGACTTTTTCAAGCTACCGAAGCGCTCGAAAGCTCGGGAGCCACGGTCGCCCCAGTCAACGTGCCGGCCGTGACCTACGGCCTGTCCGCCTACTACCTGATAGCGCCAGCGGAGGCGTCGTCGAATCTCGCCCGCTACGACGGAGTCCGCTACGGGCTGCGGGCGCCTGGTACCTCCGACATCACGGAGATGTACACCGAGAGCCGGTCACGGGGCTTCGGCGACGAGGTCAAGAGGCGCATCATGCTCGGCACCTACGCGCTGTCCGCCGGCTATTACGACGCCTACTACGGTCAGGCCCAGAAAGTGCGGACCCTCATCATCAGAGACTTCGAGGCGGCGTACGAGAAATTCGACGTCCTCTTGTCGCCGACCACGCCCGGCACCGCGTTCCCTATCGGGGAGAAGTCGGCGGATCCGCTTACTATGTACTTGAACGACGTTTTTACCATCCCTTCCAACCTGGCTGGCCACCCCGCGCTGAGCGTCCCGTTCGGCTCCGGCGACGACGGCCTTCCCGTCGGGATACAGGTGTTGGCCCCCGCCCTCGGCGAGGCGGTCATGTTCCAGGTAGCGGAGGTCCTCGAATCGAAGGCTCCGGCGAATCCGATAGCGCCCATGCGGGCGGCGTTTTCGCAGGAGCCGCCCGAGAGGAGCGCAAAGTGAGCGGTTGGGAGACGGTCATCGGCCTCGAGGTGCACTGCGAGCTGCGTACCGAGACGAAGCTGTTCTGCGGGTGTCGCAACAGTTTCGGCCAGGATCCGAACACGAACATCTGCCCGGTCTGCCTAGGACTTCCCGGGGCGCTTCCGGTCTTAAACAGGGCCGCGGTCGAGTACGCGATCCGGATCGGAACTGCGCTGCACTCCACCACGCAAGCCTCGATGTTCCACCGCAAGAACTACTTCTACCCCGACATGCCTAAGGACTTCCAGATCAGCCAGTACGACGTGCCGATCAACGCCGGCGGCTGGCTTAGCCTTCCCGGCGGGCGGCGCATCGGCATCGAGCGCGCACATCTAGAGGAAGACACCGGCAAGACCACCCACGTCGGCGGCGGCGGACGCATCCACGAGGCCACCCGGTCGCTGGTCGACTACAACCGCGCGGGTGTCCCGCTCGTAGAAATCGTCAGCGCCCCCGACATGCGAAGCTCGGAGGAAGCGAGGGCGTACGTCGACGAACTGCGTTCCATCCTCGTCGCCACGGGCGCCTCTGACGGCAAGATGGAGGAAGGGTCGCTCCGAGTAGACGCCAACGTCTCGGTCCGCCCGCAGGGCGCCGTAGCGTTCGGGACGCGTTGTGAGATCAAGAACATGAACTCGCTGCGTTCACTCGGCCGGGCGATCGAATACGAGGCCGCCCGCCAGGTCCAGGTGATCGAAGCCGGCGCGACGGTGACTCAGGAGACCAGGCATTGGGACGAAGGCGCCGGGCGTACCGGCTCGATGCGCTCGAAGGAGGAGGCCTACGACTATCGGTACTTCCCCGAGCCCGACTTGGTCCCCGTCGAACCTTCGTCTGCCTGGATCGCCGAGGTCAAAGCCGGGCTTCCCCCGATGCCCGCGTCGCGGCGGGCGCGTATAGGGGAGATGGCCGGGCTCCCGGCAGACTCCGAAGCCGTCGTTACAGTCGTGCGCCTCGGCCTCGACGACCTGGTCGAAGCGGTAGCGGCTGCCGGCGCCGCCGGAGACCCCGGTGCGGGCAGCAGTGGGGTAGTTGGCGGCGACGACCGTGCTCGTGTCGTTGCGGTCGCGGTCAAGCGGGTCGCAAACGAGGTGGCCGCCGACCTCGAGGGGGCGTCACGACTCGACCGCCCGGCGTTCGCCCGCCTTGTCGGGATGGAGGCCTCAGGTAAGCTCACGTCCGCGCAGGCGCGTACTGTTCTGCGTTCGATGCTCGACTCGGGCGGCGACCCCGGGGCGATAGCTGCCGGTCTTGGCTTCGAGGCGATGGATACCGGAGACCTTGAAGGCATCGTCGACGCAGTGCTTGCTGCGCACCCCGATGAATGGGCACGATTGCGCGGGGGCGAGGAGAAGCTGACTGGCTTTTTTATCGGGCACATCAAGCAGGTGTCGGAGGGCAAGGCCGACCTCAAGGCTGCTTCCTCAATACTGCGCCAGCGCCGCTGACGCGGCCGTCTCGGCGCCAGCGTCAACTGCAACAGGACTCCGAGCCTAGGAAAGCGTCAAATTTGGTCAGGATCTTTCGAGAGTTGCGACAGCCTGACCATTTGAAGCGTTTTTTCGCACTTTTTGGTACACGATCTTTGTTCGTAAAAAATCCTGTACCGGCCCTCGCTCAGAAAACACACTTTTTGGTACAAAACTTTTCCGACTTGAAGATCCTGACCAATTTTGACGGTCGCGGGCGACTCGTTCCTGCCCGGAACCCAGAGACGCCCACGAGCTCGAGTCCGACTCCTGGTTCGCCGCGCCGTTAAGCTCACGGCGATGCGACACTTTGGGCTCGATTCGACTTTTCCTGTCGTCGAGACCAAGGTAGACCCGAGCTCGGAGCCTTTCAGGCGGAATGCGGAGTTCCATTCTGGTCTCGCCGCCGAGCTGCGAAAGAAGCTCCGAGACGCGTCTATGGGAGGCCCGGAGTCGTCGAGGGCGAGGCACGTCGCCCGGGGAAAGCTACTTCCCCGGGATCGCATAGAAAGCCTCGTCGATCCGGGTTCGGCTTTCTTGGAGCTGTCACCTTTGGCGGCCGATGGCATGTACGAAGGGCAGTGCCCGGCGGCCGGAATCCTCACCGGCGTTGGGCTTGTCGCACGCAGACGCTGCGTCGTCGTAGCCAACGACGCAACGGTGAAGGGGGGATCGTATTACCCGATCACCGTCAAGAAGCACTTGCGTGCGCAAGAGATAGCGTCGGACAACCACCTGCCGTGCATCTATCTCGTCGACTCCGGCGGAGCGTACCTACCCGAGCAGGATCAGGTCTTCCCGGACCGGGAGCATTTCGGGCGGATCTTCTACAACCAGGCGAACCTGTCGGCGCGAGGCATTCCGCAGATCGCGGCTGTGCTCGGGTCGTGCACTGCGGGAGGAGCGTACGTTCCAGCGATGAGCGACGAGGCTGTCATTGTCGCCAACCAGGGGACCATCTTCCTCGGCGGACCTCCCCTCGTAAAGGCAGCCACCGGCGAGATCGTATCCGCGGAGGAGCTCGGCGGCGGGGACGTCCACAGCCGCCGGTCTGGGGTCACGGACCACCTCGCCGCAGACGACCACGAAGCCTTGGCGATGCTGCGAAGCATC
>JAJZDJ010000040.1 GCA_021828685.1 Actinomycetes bacterium
CGACCCAGTCGATCCAGTCGAGGCCGTGCCCGACGAGGTCGGTGACGACGACGAAGCTTTGCTGCTCGACCCGCAAGCGGACGCTACCACTGCTGTTGCGATCAACGGAATCGTCAACGCCTTCATCCGCCTTGTACCGCTTCGTGCCATAACAGAACTCCCTCTCGAGTGGGCACGGTAGGTGCCCTTCCACCTGCTGTCGCCCCGTCGGTTCGGGATCCGTCAATGATACCATCGAGCATTGCTCGCTGTCAACAGTTGGCAGCAACGAACTCGAGAAAAGTCTGACAAATGTCTCGTGAGGAGTCGGCCCGCCGGGCCCAACGATATTTCGAACTGAGTATCTACACGCCGAGCCCTGGCAAGGCTGCCGCGCTCCTCGAACGGTTCCGGGATCACACGCTTTCACTCTTCGAACGCCACGGTATGTGCAACCTCGGCTATTGGATGTCAGACGAGGACCCGCCGCGCCTCTTCTACCTTCTCTCACATGCCGGACCAGCAGCTGCAGCGAAGTCCTGGGCCGACTTCGGCGCCGACCCCGAGTGGCAGGAGGTATACGAGAAGTCCATGGCAGACGGGCGTCTGATCACAGAGCACGTCAAGATCGGCCTTCGACCGACAGACTTCTCGCCGCTTCGATAGCCGCCGGCTAACCGCTAGTCGTCCCACGCCCGCCATCGCGGCGCACCCTCTTGCGCTCGCCGGCGCAACGCCGCACTGGCAGCTCCAGGTAAGATGGGTGGACAGGATCGTGTAGTACCCGCTGCCGCGCGACTTCGGTGCTCCCGGACGAATGCTCTCGTTCCCCGGTGTTTGGATTTCGATCCCACAAAGGAAAGTTGCTACTCGACACGGCGAGCGCCATCCGGTGGCCCGCAGCGAAGAGAATGCTGAGTCCAGCCAGATCCACCGTCACTGAGTAGACCTGACCCGGCACGACGGATTCCGCCACCTCGCCGTTACGGTAGCGCAGCCGGACCAGGTTGTCGGCGACCGTGCAGGCGACGCCGTCGGGTGCGACGTCGAGCAGGGCGGCTGTAAAGTCGGTGTCGAGCACCGACGAAGCCACCGAGAGGGTGACCGAAGCGCAACCGGTCGCCTCGAACGCTTCCACGAAGGGGGCGCTGCGATAGACGAGGACGTCCCGTCGATCGAGAAGCGGCCTCATGTCGAAGACGCCTCCCGCTCCGCCCCCGGGAGTACGGACAGGATTTGCCGGGTCGTAGTCGAAGCGGTCATCAGTCGCCGCTACCGACGACGTTACCTCCTCGACGAGGATCCCATCGCCGTCCCAGCCGTTAGCCTGGCCGTCCGAAGAGAGATACCACCGCTGCATGATCGCGTCGGGCGGTGGGAAGTCCTCCAGATCTCTCCACGTTCCGGCGCCCAGGGTAAAGACCGTCACCCTCGCGTCGTGCTCGGCGGCGCCCTCGCCGTGAAGTCGCGGCTGCATCCACTCCCACCAGCGTTGCCGGGTTTCGGATGTCCTAGCAGACGCGCCACGGGCAATGTCAAGCCAGCCCGGCGGCCGCTCGGATGGATCCTCACCGAATGTTCCGTGGTAATAGGGCCCCAGGAGAAGCCGGGTTCCTTCCCTGGCACTGGCGTTCGCGGACCGCGTGCGCATGGCGCGGTACTGCTCGAGGCATCCCGAAAGGGTGAAGTCGAACCAGCCTCCCACAATGAACGCCGGCACCTGGATTTGCTCGAACGCGATCTGCCTTCGACTCGCGGCCGTTCCCAAGTCAGGGCCTTGCGCTGCGCGTTCGAAGTAGAAAGGTGCCAGGCCTTCGAGAAGAGGCTGGTCAGTCACCGGCAATCGCCAAAGAAGCGCTTCGGGGTCCGCCAGGGCCTCGTCAATTCCATCGAGGCGGCTCTGGAAGGCGTCGGGAGTCGAGCGATCACCTCGTCGGAGAAGCTGCCCTCGCGCGGTGGATAACGCGAATAGAAGCTGCGTGTGCAACCTGAAAGCGAAACGCTGCGATTCGCCGATCGAGATGACCTCCGGTGCGATAGCCACCAGATGCGGGGGCGCCAGGGCAGCCGCGCTCCACTGCGTGGCGCCCATCGCAGACGGGCCGAACATTCCTACTCTACCGCTGCACCACGGCTGCGAAGCGACCCACTCGATGCAGTCGAAGCCGTCCTTGCCGTCGCCGTCGAGACCCAGATAGTCGCCTTCCGAGCCTCCGCTGCCTCGGACGTCTTGGACCACGACGGCGACACCGTAACCCGCAAGTTCTGCCACGGCGTAACGCGCCCCGATCGTCTCCTTGCCGTAGGGCGTCCTCATCACGAGACCCGGCCACGGGCCCCTACCAGGAGGCCGGTAGACGTCCGCCGCGAGCATGGTTGCGTCGCGAGCCGCCATCGTCATCGCCGTAGACGTCCCCGTCATGTCGTTGGGCCAGCGGGTTTCAACGCCCGGCAGCTCTCTCGGCCCACCGTCGGGCGGCCTCACGGTCCTCGACGCCGTCACCCGCCCACCCCCGCTGCACGAAGCCGACCACTGCGCCACAGGGAAGTGCGAAGTAGCGGATCTTTACACCACCCTCGAACTCGATCGGCTCGCCGACCGTGACAGCCCCTGCGTCGAGAGCGTCGACCACGAGATCGTCGAGGTCGTGCACCCGAAGCAGAAGCGCTCCGCTCACCTCGTTGCGGTCGGCGGGTGCCGGCCGTGAGCTGCCCCCGGGCGCGACTTCCAGAACCACAGTGTCGCCCAGCGCGTGGATCGCCGAGTCGCCTTCCTCGGCCACCCTGTCGAAGCCGAATACGTCGTCGAGATGCCGAGACGTTCGCGACACGTCGGGGCTGCGCAGCACTATCCGGCTCATGTACTGCAGGTCGTCTGGCATGGGGTCGATCCCTTCGAGGCACACGGGGCCGAGGTTTCGACGGCGCAAGGCTTCCACGTCGGCGGCCAGTGTCGATCCGGGGTTCCGGTACTGGAAGCCGGTAAGCAGACCATCCGGACCTTTCACATAGAAGGTGTGCGCAACAGCGTCCTTGTGATCCCAAACCGGCGCGTAACCCGCCTGGCTCAGCCGTTCCCTGGTTAGATCCATGTCGTAGGTGCGGAAGATCGGTATGTACTGCGCGTCGTCGGGGGTTGCCTCGCCGCCAGAGACCGGTTCCGTGTCGTATTTGAGCTCGAACGCCAGGTCCTCACCCGCCCACAGCATGACGATGGAGGGATACGAGCGCAGCACCGGCAGCCCGACGACCGAGGTGTAGAACTCGGTGATGCCCGATTGGCTTAGGCCGGGGTGACGCATGAACTCCGCGACGGACTGCAGGCCGGGTCGACTCAAGAGACGATCGCCTCCAAGACGGTTGCTTCGCCGAGCGCCCGGTACTCGGCAAACGAACCAGTATCGAAGCAGGCGTTGTCCTCGACGCCGAGCACGACCGGCCCGTCGGAGCCGGCCACCTCGACCTGGCCCGACAGCACGACAATAAGCCTTCCCGTCGTCGCTTGGGGGTCCCAGATAGCCGCACCGCTTGCAAGGGAAACTTCCCTGACCACATACCTTCCGGCTTTCACCGTCCGGCGCCGGTATGGCGTCGCCCCCCCGGGCAGCGGCTCGCCCGCCACCAGGTCGACATCGACGAGACGACTGTCGTCACACCACCACGCTGCGTCGACCCACGGGGCCTCCTCGGGAGGCACGAACGTCGGCTTGGGGTTGGGAACCGGATCGTCGACCTCGAACGCAAACTCGACGGCCAGGCCCGGAGTCAGGGTCTCGCCGTGGTGGAAGACGCCTTTGGGATGCAGCGAGATGTTCCCCGGCGCGCAAACGGCTGCGTCGTCGCCTACGAACTGCACGCGTCGGGCCGTCCACTCGTAGAGAATTGTGTCAGTCTTGTTAACGTGATCGTGGGTCCGGGTCTTGGGGAAGCGGAGAACCCGCACCTCGCCGAGTGCATGCGGATAGACCTTGACCTCGAGGCGGGCCGCGTCATAAGGGATCTCCTGGCCGTCGCCGGGCCGGGCGTTGATGAAGTTTCCCCATCGCTCCCACGCGAAGAACACTTGCAGCGCAGTGTCGGAGGTCGATCGGACGCTCGGGAGGTTTCGAGGCGCTGTGGCAGTCAAAATGTGGCTCCTATGCTGGTGGCGGGCGGTATTTGATGTCCGGGCTGGAAGATGTCATCTGGGTCCCAGGCAGCTTTCACAGACCGAAGCCGGTCGTAGGCTGCGCTTGTGAAAGCCCCGGCTGTGGCGCCGGGGTTGGGGCAGAGATTAAGTAACGTCTCGCCGTTCGAGTACGGCTTCAGACTCGCGACGAAAGCCCCGACAGCTTCGTCTACCCGCCCGGCTTCCCACTGCGGTTCGTAGCGGGCTCCCGTGATGATCGAGTACCGGGTACTTGGATGCGCACCTGCACGGGCGGGGTTGTCGCGGGCCAATGCCCCTCCCCACATGCGAAGCTCTACGCAGGCGACAACGTCGTCTGATCCCGGGCCTGCGGTGGCGAGCATCGCTTCGATGACAGCGTCGTCCAAGCGATCGAAGAGGTCGATCCGCTCGTGCGACGCGACGGGCGGCGGTGGCGGACCTTGCTCTGTGATCATGTCGTTGAACGACCCGTAGGTGTAATCGACGGCGAGCGGAGGACCCCCGGGCGCGATGAGCTCGTTCATCACTTGGCGTGCGATTGCTTCACCCGCGGCGGCGAAAGCCCGCACGGCGACGACGCGCCGGCCGCGAAGCAGAGCTGGAAGCTGGGGCCGGTCCGGCACCTGCAACAACATGACCGCGGCGTTGCTCCACTCCGGTTGGGTTTCCGACCAATCGGCAAATGATCGAAGCAGCCGCTCGGCCTTCTCGACAGGGAAGTACGCGTATCCACCGAGGACCGCGCCGGCCGTGGCGAGGCGGAGCTTGAGATTGGTCACCACGCCGAAGCTGCCTCCCCCGCCACGAAGCGCCCACCAAAGCTCGGGGTGCTCTTCGGGCGATGCAACGACGATCTTTCCGGTCGCCGCTACCATCTCGGCCTCGACGATTCCGGCTGCAGCAAAGCCGTCGGAGCGTGCCAACCAGCCGAGTCCGCCTTGAAGGCTGTAGCCGGTCACACCGATGGTTGCGACGGTTCCACACAACGGAACCAGGCTGGTCCCCTTTGTGGCATGCAGGACGTCGGACCACAGGGTTCCGGCGCCCACGCTGACATGGCCGAGTTTCGGATCCACGTCGACATTGCGAAATCCCGACAGGTTCAGAAGTACCGCCCCGTCTACGCCGGCCACGGACCCGTGCCCGGTCGTCATCGCCGTCACTGCAAGGCCTGTGTCGGCGGCTGCCCGGACGGCTGCCGCGACCTCGGCGGTGCCGGTTGCGTGCACCACGGCCGCAGGACGATGCTCGACAGCGCGCTGCCACGGAAGGCGGCCGGTCTCGTAGCTGGGATCACCGGGAAGCTCGACGCGGGGGTATCCCGGCCTTCCAAGCGCCCGGCGCAGCCGCTCGCCGGCCGAGACCGCCACGGGTCAGTTGGCCTCGAAGCGCAGTGTCTCGCCGATCGAGCCCGCACGCCAGATATCGATCGCAGCGGCAGCCAGGTCATCGAGGCCCGTCTCGACCACTCCGAACACCGTGTTCGGCTGCCAGCCGGAATCCGGGCTGAGCAGCAGGTTGTTGCGGTCGTAGTACACCCCGAGGTCCATCAGAACCTTGGTTCCTGCAGGCAAGCCTGCTGCGTCTCCCGGCGGACCAATCCCCGCAGCCCCAGCCATCCCCCCGACCTGACCCGCCGCCCAGACCGGGCCCAACCCCCCGGATTGAACCGGAACCGGCCAGTACACGAGGTCGCCGGTAAAGGGTGTCACGGTCGTGTACTCGGGTGGGGGCTCGAAGCGTCCCGGCACCAGCGTGTAGATCTGGTGGCGTGCATAGCGGGAGTGGGAGCAGTCTCCCTCGATGGGCAGCGACTGCCAGATCGCCTCGCAGGTGAGCGGTGCTTTGTCGTCGAGGAGTCGGGCGCGCACGGTAACCCGGCGCTTGGTCAAGGTGATGCTGATCCTACGTAGCGGTGACGCAGCCACCGCCGACGGGACCGGCTCAGTCACGGTAAGAGCCGGCGCTTTCGACGAGCAGCCTTCGCTCCTTCTCCGGGTCGTCGACGAGAACGGTCTGCGAATCGAACATCATCGTAGCCCGCCGCTCCGAGTCGTAAGTCGGCCAGTCGGGAAGTCCGGGGTGTGCCGGATTTCCTGTCTTGGTGAAAGCCACGATCGCGTCGAAGTACTTCTGCCCGAGGTCTTCGGGGGCCTGGTCGGCGAACAGGTGACGCCATTCTTTGGTGTTCGGCCGGTTGAAGAAGAACGGGATGTCGTTGCCGTGTTGCGCACCGACGAGCCCGCCCCCCGCCGGTGGTCTCCACGCGAAGCGGTACGCGTAGCTGACGCCTCCGTTTGCGCTATGGGTGGCTGCTGCGTCGGCGCTCGGGTTGAGCATGACGTAGTCGGAGCTGACGGCGACGAACAGTTCCGCCGGGTTTACCTCGCGTCCGTTGGCAGCGAGGGAGCGCCTGTACACGTCGTGAATCTCCTCTTCGGAGACGGCCGAGCGCTTCAGGAGACCCAGATAGTCGTATCCTTTCGCGCTGACGCCCATCGAAAGCGGTTCGGGGTGAAGCTCACCTCGCTCGTTGAAGACGATCACCCGGAACTCCTCGGTCGTCGTGCCGATCAGCAAGTCGACGTCGGCGCCCAGTCCGTGTCTCAATGCGTCGATCGCCCGCTCTTCGAGCAGGTATCCGTCTGCGACGGGATCGAGCGGATGGCCTCCGGCGATTTCGTGCAGCTCGGCGACGATCGTGTTCGGAACTATCAGCCTTCGGGCGGGAGCGCTGAGCAGTGCCTCCTTGTCGCCCGGCTCGATACCGATCTCCTTCAGCACTCGGCGGGCGACGGCAGTGGCCACCGGTGCAGTTATGGTGTTGTTCCCGGCTGCACAGCTCATTGGCAGCGCCCGCTGGAACAAGCCTTTTGTGAGCGGCGACGCCATGAGCGCGACCGCCGTGAGACCGCCCGACGAGTGGCCGCCGACGGTGACTCTCGACGGGTCTCCACCAAACGCCGCTATGTTCGAGCGCACCCATTCGAGGACCCGGATCACGTCGTGTATCCCGAGGTTCCCGGTGCTCGTCATGTCGTCGAAGAGGTCGTCTATGTGGAGGAAGCCGAGACCGTTGAGACGGTACGTGACGGTCACGAAGACAACGTCTTCGCGGGCGAAGGCGGCGCCGTCGATGTAGTCGGATGTCCCGGTCCCCAGGAAATACCCTCCGGAGTGGACGTAGACGAATACGGGCCGTGACGCATCGCCGAGGCCCGAGGTCCACACGTTTATATACAGGCAGTCCTCGTCCTGGGGCTGCGGAAGAGGGTAGCGGTCGTCGGCTACCCGTCGCGACGTTCCCTGCAGAGCGTGGGGCCCCGGCTCGATGCACGGTCGGATGCCCTCCCAGCGTTCCGGGGGTCGAGGAAGGCGGTACCGTAGCGGACCTACAGGGGGCTCGGCGTATGGCACGCCCCGAAAGCAGATGACGCCGTCGCTGACCTCCCCTCGCACAGCGCCCGCCTCGGTCCTGACGACTGGTTCAACGCTTTGGTTATCGAGCGTTCCTTGCAACAGTGATCCTCCGATCAGTACATGGCGGCAGCGGCATCACTCGACGAGATCGGGTTTGCCTGCTGCGTCGTCGCCTTCGCGGCCTTTTTCGTCCGCCCACATTTCCTCCAGGGGATAGAGGAAGATTCTTTGCCAGTCCTCCACGAGGGAGTAACCCTGCGGACCGGGGGCGGTCTCGATTCTCGGATCAGTTTTGAACGCCATGAAGCTACGGTCGACATCAGCTCTGTCCTTGTGCGCCAAGAGCATCGCCACCCCGTTCGGCTCCGGCTCGCGTTCAGGATGGCTGACGTAGTACCCGATCACGTTGCAGTGATCCTCGAAGATCTCTTTGTAGTGGGTCCCCCACCGCTCGATGAGCTCCTCGAGCTTGTCGGGCTTGGCGAGGTAGATCCGCAGCTCGTAGAGACCTGGCGATTCGGTCGTCAAGTGCCCGCCTACTTGCCGCCGACGCCGGCGTCGGCCTCGGCGAAGAAGTCGAATAGGACTGCCGCTACGTCGTCTGCCCTGTGATGGATGAAATGTATGTCTGCGCCGTCGAAGTACTCGATCCTGCTACCAGGAACGAGGTCGACCACGGACTCGCAACGTTGTAGCGTCGGAGGTTCCCCCGGACCCTTCGACTGAAGAAACAGTGTCGGCGCCTTGACGAGAGGCAGCATGTCACGTTCACGATACCTATAGACGGCATCCGCGGAGGGCACTTGGTACGGCTCGCTTGCGAGGGTGTCCACAATCCAGTCGTTGAGAAAGGGATGGTCCTCGGGCGCTACCGGCGGGAACTTCTTGATGAACATGAGCAGATGCGAGCCGTCGTCTTTCGGGGGATTGCCGTAGGCAGGCGCCTTGGCTGTGTGCTCCAGGCGTCCGCGGCGTTCCTCGTCGGTGAGAAGAAGGAAACCCGAAGGCGCTATGGCGACGACACGTTCGGGCGCCGTCGCCGCCAGATCGACGCAGATCGTAGCTCCCGTGTGATGGCCCGACATCCGCACCTGGTCGATGTCAAGACCGTCGAGGAGTGTCGTCACCGCACGCGTCAGGTCGGCGACCTCGAAAGGGGCTTGCAAGGGATCTGAGCCTCCGAAGCCCGGCGGGTCGATGACGACGACCCGGTAACGCTCGGAGAGCAACTCGGCCAGGCGGGTGTAGATCACGGAGCTGCGGGGCCTGTTCGGGTACAAAAGCACTGCAGGCCCGGAGCCAGCCTCACGATAGTGGATCTGACCCCAAGCCGAATCGACATATCCACGCCTCACTGGCAACTCCTCAAAGTGTTTGAATCGCGACTACCGCAGCAGCGTCCGGCTGCTGCACCGAAAGCTGGACATCGTTGCAAAAGATTGTCAACAGTCGACTATACCGCGGCTCGCGCCATTGGGCAAGCGGCAATCTTGTGCGAAACTCTGCCGACTGTTGACATCTACTAGCACAAGAACCTACCCTCCATGGTCGTGACGGTTACCAACGCGCCTAGGGCGAAGCGTCGCTTCATCGATCTCGATCACGGTCAAATGCACTATTGGGACCTGCCCGCTCACGACGGGCGCAAAGCTCCATTGATCATGTTCCACCCGTCGCCCTTGTCAGGTCGCTGTCTTTTACCGCTGGCTTCGCATTTCAGTGCTGACCGCCGCCTCATCCTCGTAGACCTTCCCGGTAACGGCGACTCCGACGAACTCGGCGTGGCTGATCCGACCGTCGAAGACTTCGTGGCAGTCTTAGCCGACGTCGTCGGAGAGCTGGCACCTGGAGGCGCCGACCTGTACGGCATGCACACCGGTGCGAGCATGGCTCTCGGACTCGCCCTGCACTCCCCCCGCCTTGCACACCGGCTGGTCTTGGAGGGCCTCGCATCCTTCGAACCCGAGTTACGCGACCTCCTGCTTGAGCACCAGGCGCCAGTGGTGACCGCGGACCTCGAAGGGCGTCACCTTCTTTGGGTATGGCAATACCTGCGAGACAGCTACCTCTTTTTCCCGTGGTTCGATCACCGTGCTGAGTGCCGACGACCACTCGGGCTGCCTTCGCCGGACGTACTCCATGAGCGTTTCGTCGACGTTGTCAAAGCGCTCAGCACTTATCGGCAGTCCTACCGTGCTTCGATCGGCTATCCCGGCATCGATAAACTCGGCGGCCTTGTGGGAATCCAGGTGCTGCTGCTTGCTGGGTCCTCGGACATGCTGAAGGATGCGACCAGGACAGCCGCCCTAAATGGCGGCCACGACTACGTGGAGCTTGCCGACACGGACTCGTCCGACTCGGGAAGGCAAGCCTGCGCCGCCGCCATAGAACGGTGGCTGGATCAAACGACCGCCGCTGTCGCGGTCCGAGACGATTCCCATGGGAGCTTAAAGTGACCCGCGACGAGTACATCGAGTTGATCGAGCAGCGGTATTTCGGAAATCTGACAATCTGTCAACCCAAGCGCAGCGTCGAGCTTTTCGCGCCGGACGGTGTGCTCACGGCGCGGTTCCCCGGCGTCGCGGAGCGAGTAGCGCGCCATCAGCCGGGCCCCGGCGAGGAAACCCTTGTGCACTTCTTCTCCGCAGTGCTGGAGGTCTTCCGGGTGAGCTACCGGGACTTCTGGCACAGCATCGACGAGGGGGCGCAACGGGCAAGCTGCACCTATACGCTCCGCCTGGATCCGCTCGACACCACGGCGGAAGGGCGCGAGTTGCGCAACGCCAACTTCTTCCAGTTCCGAGACGGGCTCATCGAGCAGGTGCTAGTCGTCGGCGTGGCTAGTGCGGCAACTTCACCGCTTGGCTGATCCAGCGCACAGAAGCGCCGGAGGTGCCATACTCCCCGGTAGTGACTCAACGCCCACCGATAAGCCCGCCGGCCTACGCCACCGTCTCGGATGACCTTCGCCAGCGGATACTGACCGGTGAGCTCTCGCCAGGCGACCGGCTCCCTGCCGAAGGGGAGCTGTCGAGCGTGTACAAAGTTGGGCGCAGCACTGTTCGCGAGGCGTTACGTGCCTTGGCGAGCCAACACCTGATTGTGACCACACGCGGTCCGACTGGTGGAAGCTTCGTTGCTGTGCCACAGGTCGAGACAATCGGCTCCACACTTGAGGTCGGCGTAGGCCTGCTCACAGCCGTCGAGGGCGTCACCGTCGAGCAGCTGATGGAAGTGCGCACACTTCTAGAGGTGCCCGCCGCGGCCAAAGCTGCCTCCGCGCCCAACCAAGAACTCCTGGAGCGCCTGCGAGGAGCTTTGTATGACCCAGCAACGACGCCGGGACCCGATACCTTCGCCCACAACCAGGAGTTCCACCTAGCGTTGCTAGGCCACGTCGCCAACCCCATACTCGAGGTTGTCGCTGCAACCGTATTCAGAGTTCTCGCCACCCGATTCGGCAGAGAGGCCGAACCGGTTGGGTTCTGGCGCCAGGTCGACCGCGACCACCGACGTATCCTCGCAGCAATCGCCGCCGGGGACGCGGGAGGCGCCGAAGAGGCCATGGCCGCCCACATGGGCCGTCTAGGACGGGCGTATGGCCGCATGGATCGTCGTTTGCGTTCTGACAGCTGACCGCACTAGGCGACCCGATAACCGCTTGACACGAATACGTCAGACGTTTAACATCACCCTCAGTGACAGTCAACCAACCGACTCTCGGGCGATTCTTCGAGGACTTCGTCGTCGGCGACGTGTACCAGCACCCCCTCGGACGGACGATCTCCGAAGCCGACAACACCTGGTTCACGCTGCTTACGATGAACACGAACCAGCAGCATTTCAACGCCCACGCCGCACGTCAGAATCCGATCACGGGGGGGCGCGTTATAGTCAACTCCGGTTTGAGCATGGCGATGATGCTCGGGATGTCGGTGGTCGACATGAGCCAGCACGCTGTGGCGAACTTGGCGTTGGACAACGTCCGCCTCACCCACCCTCTCTACGTGGGCGACACGCTTTACGCGGAAAGTCTTTGCACGGCCACGCGCCGCTCGGAGTCCAAGCCCTTCGCCGGCATCGTAAGCATGCACACCAGAGGCTTGAATCAGGACGGCGAGGAAATCCTCTCCTGGGACCGCAGCGTCATGGTGGCGACTCGCGAAAGTGGCATAGGACAAGGCTATTTTCCCGCCGCCCGAACTGGGCCGCTGGGAGATGCGGAGTGACGCCCCTGGGCGACGTACGCATCATTGCGGTGGAGCAGTACGGGGCCGGCCCGTTCGGCAGCGTGCACTTGGCCGAGCTGGGAGCCGAGGTCATCAAGATCGAAGACCCCTCCGTCGGTGGTGACGTGGGCCGCTACGTTCCGCCCTACACAGAGGGAGAGGACTCCCTCTTCTTCGAGACCTTCAACCACAACAAGCGCAGCGTCTCGCTCGACCTATCGACAGCCGCCGGTCGACGTGTCTTCGAGGACCTTGTGCAAGTCAGCGACGCCGTCTATTCCAACCTGCGCGGCGACGTTCCCGCCAAGATCGCCATCCGCTACGACGACCTCAAACACCTCAATCCAGCGGTCGTTTGTTGCAGCCTCACCGGTTTCGGCATGACCGGCCGGCGATCCAAACAGCCGGGCTACGACTATATTCTGCAGGCCCTCGCCGGCTGGATGTCGCTCACCGGCGAGCCGGGCGGTCCTCCGGCGAAGTCGGGTCTTTCGCTCGTGGATTACTCAGGGGGCCTCGTGGCGGCTATAAGCTTGCTGTCGGGCCTGCACGCGGCCCGACGTGACGGCGTCGGCGGCGACTGCGACGTCTCCCTCTACGACACTGCCATGTCGATGCTGACTTATCCCGCGACGTGGCACCTTTCTGCTGGCTTCGAACCGGCCCGCACTACCCATTCGGCACACCCTTCCCTCGTGCCCTTCCAGGCGTTCGAAGCATCCGACGGCTGGCTGGTCGTGGGCTGCGCGAAGGAGAAGTTCTGGCTGCGCCTTGCTGTAGCCATCGGGCACCCCGAGTGGCTGGAAGATCCCCGATACGCCGGGTTTGCCGAGCGGGCCACCAATAAAGACAGTCTGATACCCAAGCTGGAGGCCACTTTCCGAACGGCCACAGTCGCAGAATGGCTTGCCGTGCTCGAACCTGCCGGTATCCCTGTAGGCCCCGTCAACACGGTCGCCGAGGCGCTCACCGACGGCCACCTGGCCGATCGCGCGCTGATCGCCGAAGTCGAACACCCCCGATTAGGGACTGTCCGCGAGGTCCGGTCCCCAGCTCGCTTCGGCCCGCTATCCCCGCTGACACCCGCGCCCGACCGCAACGAAGCTGCCGACTACGTCCTAGTCCAACTGCTCGGCTACGACGACCGCCACATCGGCGAGCTTCGATCGGCCGGCGCCTTCGGCGCTTTACCCACTCCGAGTGGCGTACCGGCGCCGACGGGGGTACCGGATTCGGCGAACACCTCCGCCCAGGCAACCACGCCGGCGTGATCGCGGCCGCCCGCTCCGCTACTGCCTGCGAAATCCTCGCCGCCTGGGTAACCGGGCTGCGTCTGAGAGACATTCCGCCGACTGTCAGGAACGAGGCGTGCACGCACCTCCTAGACGGCATCGGCGTCGCCCTCGCTGGAGCACATGCAGGGCCGGCCGGTCCCGCCATAGCCGTCGCTTGCGGGCTTGGCGGCCCTGCCGAGGCGCGACCGATAGGCGAAAGCAGATTCCTGTCGGCACCGGCCGCGGCGTTTGCAACTGCGGCAGCAATCCACGCCTTGGACTTTGACGACACCCACGAGGGAGGCCCGGTGCATCCAACGGCAGTGGTGGCGCCGGTAGCTCTCGCGGTCGGCCAGGCGTTCGCCTCGACGGGAGCCGAAGTTCTCGAAGCATTCGTAGCGGGCGCCGAGATCATATGCCGCCTCGGGGTTGCAAGCCCGCACGGCTTTCACGCCAGGGGCCTGCACGCTACTTCTGTGTGCGGCCCGTTGGCCGCGGCCGCAGTAGCTGCCAAGCTAGGCGGCCTCGACTGCGCCGCTACAGCCAATGCGATTGCGATTGCTGCTTCGTCGGCGGGTGGTCTTTTGGAGTTCCTCGATGCCGGCACCGACACGAAGGTCCTCCATCCGGCGGGCGCGGCTATGAACGGCCTGCTTGCAGCGCGCCTCGCCGGAGCCGGGGCTGCCGGGCCCTCGTCTGCAATCGAAGGACGCCGGGGTTTGTACGCATCCCTTTCGGACCGGCCTTGCGACATCGACGCGCTCACCGGGGATCTAGGACGAAGGTGGGAGACGGCCCGTATCGCTGTCAAAGCCTACCCGAGCTGCCAACTCATGCACAACGCCCTCGACGCCGCCGTGTCGGCAGCTCACGACGTGACCGCCGGCAGTGTCGAGACCGTCGAGGTCGAGATCCATCCCGACAGCGTGCCGATCGTCTGCGGCCCCGGCGCGGGACAGCGGTCGCCCCGCTCGACCCATGACGCCAAGTTCGATCTTCCTTGGACGTTGGCGGCGTTGCTGATCGACGGAACGGTCACGTTGGAGACCTACACTTCGGCTGCTCTGGAGCGCCGGGAGGTGCTCGCGCTCGCAGGCAGGGTGAAGGTGACCGCCACGACTCGAGACGCGCCAGCAATCGTCCGGCTCCACCTGGCGGGTGGCGAAACCGTCAGCGGCCAGGCCGGACCGACAGCGCGGAAGGTTCCGGGGACCGAGGTTCGAGCCAAGTTCGAAACCAACTGCGCCCGCCACCCGCTCTCCGGCGAGCTCGCAACCGCAGTCGGCGCCCTCGCCGACGAGGACAGCCTCGCGAGGATCATGGATCTCGCCGCGGCGGTTGGCACAGGAGTAGTCAGTTGATGTCCGCCAAGCGATTCAAGGAGGAGAGGCGTGGATTTTTCCCTTAACGCCGAGCAGCAACAGTTCCGTGACACGTTACGACGCTTCGTCGACAAGGAGATCATCCCTGTCGCCGCCGAATGGGAGCACTCGGGACGGTACCCGACGGAGATCGTCGCGCACATGCGCGAGATGGGCCTCTTCGGCATCACCACCCCCGAACGCTACGGCGGCATCGCCCTCGACATGGTCAGCTTCGCGTTGGTCTACGAGGAGATCTCCCGTGGTTGGATGGGAATCGCAGGGATCCTCGGCAGCCACAACCTTGCCTGCTGGACCGTCGCTCGCCATGGGACAGAAGAGCAACGTGAGCGTTTCCTGCCGAACATGGCTTCGGGTGAATGGCGCAGTGGGATCGGCCTGACCGAGCCGGGCGCGGGCAGCGACCTGCAGGGCATTCGGACGACCGCCCGACGCGACGGCGACGTGTACGTCGTCAACGGAACGAAGATGTGGATCACCAACGCCCGCCACGCGGCGGTACTGCCGGTTCTGGTAAAAACTGACCCGACTACGACTCCCGCGCATCGCGGGATGAGCCTCCTTCTCATAGAGACCGACACACCCGGATTCTCCGTCAGCCGGGACCTCGGCAAGATTGGCTACAAGGGCACCGAATCCTGCGAACTGGTCCTCGAGGACGTGCGCGTCCCTGTCGAGAACCTTCTCGGTGGAGTCGAAGGCAGGGGTATGCAACAAGCGCTTTCGGGTCTCGAGACAGGCCGGATCAACATCGCCGCCCGGGCCGTCGGCGTCGCCCAGGCCGCCTACGACGCCGCGCTCGACTACGCCCGACAGCGCGAAGCGTTCGGCAAGCCGATAGCCGAATTCCAGGCGGTCCAGCTCAAGCTGGCCGACATCGCGACCCGCCTGCAGGCGGCGCGGCTGCTCACCTACTGGGCCGCGTCGAAGGCCGACAGCGGCGCACGGGTCGACGCCGAGTCGGGCATGGCCAAGTACTTCGCCTCCGAGACTGCGATCGACGCAGCCCTCGAAGCTATGCGCATCCACGGCGGCTACGGCTATTCGACCGAGTTCGTCGTCGAACGCCTCTACCGCGACGCCCCCCTGATGGCGATCGGGGAAGGAACTAACGACATTCTGCGGACGGTCATCGCCAAGTCCCTCGTGGCGGGAACGACGCTGATCGGATGATCGCAGTCCGCAGCATGCTCTACGTTCCCGGTGACCGCCCCGAGCGTTTCGCAAAGGCGATGGCCTGCGGCACCGGTGCGGTGATTGTCGACTTGGAGGACGGTGTCGCCGAGGGTCGCAAGGACGACGCCCGGGTGACGACCGCCGGGTGGCTGCGTGGCCTCGACGACGGCGTGGGGACCGGCGCCAAGGGCACCCCAGTCGAGGTGTGGGTGCGGGTCAACTCCGGCGCACGCCTCGCCGGCGACGTCGCCGCCGTAGCCGAGGCGGGAGGCCGCCACCTTACGGGGGTCGTCGTTGCGAAGGCCGACCTTGACGCCTTGGCCGAGACCTGTGGCGTACTCGACGAGCGCGAGGACGCCACAGGTCTGAAAGCCGGGTCGATTGGCATAGCTCCCCTCGTCGAGACAGCGGCTGGGATACTCGGGGCGGCCCCCATGCTTCGCACGCCCCGAGTCCGTCGCGTGCAGTTGGGCGAAGCCGACCTTGCCGCCGACCTGGGAGTGACCCCAGGCCCGGACGGCACCGAGCTCCTTTGGGCCCGCTCGACGCTCGTCGCTGCCTGCGCCTACGCTGGCGTCGGGCCTCCCGTCGCACCCGTTTCGACCGAGCTCACGGACCTCGATGCGTTTGGCACATCGACGGAAACGTTACGGCGGCTCGGTTTCGTCGGCCGGGCGTGCATCCACCCTCGCCAAGTGGATGTCGCCGAGCGCGTGTTTGCGCCGAGCGAGTCGGAGTTAGCCGCGGCGCGTGCAGTCCTCGACCGGCTGAGCGAGGCCGTCACCGCCGGTGCCGGGGTAACGGTCGGCGACGACGGGCGGATGATCGACGAGGCGGTCGCACGCGCAGCCCGACGTGTCCTGGCTCTTGCCGGGGACCCGGCATGAGCGGCGGAGCCAACCTGACCTTCGCCCCGTGGGGGGCGACGCTCGACGAGCTTCGCTCGGCGGCAGGCGCAGCGCGCTCAGCGGGGGCGTCTTGCGTCTGGTTGGCGGAACTTCACCGCAGCGCCTTCACGACCGCCGCCGCGGTGGCGCACGCCGCGGCTCCCGCCGGTGTAGGCACGGCTGTAGCGCTCGCATTCACTCGCAGCCCTCTCACGATCGCCCTCGAATCACTCGACCTGGACGAGTTGACCGACGGCCGTTTCCGCCTCGGCCTCGGCACCGGAGTCCAGCGTCTAAACGAGGACTGGCACGGCGTCGTGTGGCAGCGGCCCCTTCACCGGATGCGCGACGTCGTCGCCATCGTCCGTCTCGTCGTGGCCGGGGCCTCCGAAGGCCGCGACATGCGCTACAGCGGCGAAGAGCTGCGCCTCGCCATGCGCGGCTTTCGCCGGCCGGTCGAGGCCCCCCGGCGGGCCATCCCGGTCTACCTGGCCGGCGTCGGGCCGCGCAGCTTGGCCTTGGCGGGTGAAATTGCGGACGGCTGGATCTCCCACGAGCTGACGTCGCCGTCGTGGATCTCGCAATGCGCCCTTCCTGCGCTTGCCGACGGGCTGGCGATTAAGGGGCGGTCACGTGCCGACGTCGACGTCGTCGCCTCGGCGGTCGTCTCGGTCGATCCCGATGTCTCAACGGCCCGCCGGCGGGCCGCAGGCACGGTGGCCTTCTACGCGACGGTGCGGACCTACCGCGAGTTCTTCGCTTTTCACGGCTTCAACGCTGAGGCCGAGGCTATCGGCGCCGCCTTCCGGGGCGGCACCCCGCTAGCCGGCCTGTCGCCCATGGTGCCCCCAGCCATGGTCGACGCCCTGACGGTGTGCGGGCCGGCCGAGATGGTGCGCCGACGCCTGGCCGAACTCGGCCAGGTTGTGGACACCGTCAAGGTGAGCCCGCCCACCCACGGGCTCACCGACGAAGAGATCCGCGCCGCCCAGACGGCGGCGCTCGACGTGGTCGCCGGGATGGACTCCCGCACGACAAGGGAGGCATGACAGTGCCATTATCCGCCATCGAACCCGCCGGCTGGCCGTGGTACCGCTACGAAGGCTACAGCTTCTCGCTCGGCCTGACCGACGGCGACGAGGTATGGCTGTCCGGCCATTCCGCGTCGATCTACGACGCCGACACGAAACACATCGTGGTCCGTGGCGACATGGCGGAGCAGGTAGCGGTAGCCCACGACAAGGCATCGGCTCTCCTTGCAGCCGTCGGACTCGACTGGCAGGACGTCACCCATGTGGTCGACAACGTCGCCGCCGCCGGTCTCGACACCTACGCCCAAGTAGCCGAATATCGCCGCCGGGCAGGCCTCGACGAGCTCGCCGTCACGACCGTGGTCGTCGACCAGCTGCTCCGGCCCGACGCACTGATCGAGATAGAAGTCAACGCATCCCGCCGCGGCCCGCACGTTCCCGCCCAGGACGCAGCGGTCCGACTACCGATGGTGTATCCCCTCGACAGCGCCGGCAAGGTGGTAGCGCCCGGCGATTTCGCGGCCCAGTACCGCGCGTGTCTGGAGCGCGCCGCGGTCCTGCTCGAGCCGCTCGGCCTCGGCTTGTCCGACGTGGTGCGGACAGTCGACTACTCGACGCCGTCGACCCGCCGCGCCTACCCGAGCGCCGGGGCCGCACGGCGAGAATTGCTCGGGCCGGTGTACCCGGCCAGCGCCGGCATCCTCGTCGAGCGTCTCGCAGTTCCTGACGCTCTGATCGCCGTCGACGTGACCGCGACGCGCGAACCCGCCGAGGCGGTCAACGGGGGCTGGGCGCGATATGAAACGTTGACCTACAGTGCCTCGGTTCGTTCCGGTCGGGACTTGTACATGTCGGGCTTCGCCTCCTTGGACCTCGAGACCCAACAAGCCCTGCACCCCGGCGACGTGGCGGCCCAGGCCGAAGTGATCTACGCGAGCATCGCCCACCTTTTGACCGCCGCCGGTGGATCGGTCGGCGACCTGGTGCGGACGACCGAATACGTCACGCCTGGCGGCCTCGACGCCTACCGCGAGGTGGGCGAAGTGCGAAGGAAGGTGCTTCGGGCACCGTGGCCCGCGTCTACCGGCGCTGTCGCGGCCGCCCTTTTACGCCGGGAGTTCCTGCTGGAAGTCGTACCCACCGCACGCCTCGGCGGC
Organism: Actinomycetes bacterium; assembly: GCA_021828685.1. Taxonomy (GTDB): domain Bacteria; phylum Actinomycetota; class Acidimicrobiia; order Acidimicrobiales; family Palsa-688; genus JAJZAM01. The sequence goes on from JAJZDJ010000040.1 coordinate 18,686, forward strand.
CCGCTGCCTTGAACGCCTCTGACCTGGAAGCCCTTCGGGCGATGGTCGGCCGCGAGGTCACCTATCGGGCGCCCGACGCCCTGAGCGACGCCTCCGGGCGCTATTTCGCCCGGGCGGTCGGAGACGACAACCCTCTCTACCGACGAGCGGAAGGCCCGATCGTCCCTCCCACCTTGATATTCGAGACCACCCAGATCGCCGACAGCCCTCCCAACGCCGACGGTTACGCCGGGCATTCGTGGCCGATCGAGTTCCCGGGGACGCGGCTGCTGCGGGGAGGCCACCGCTACACCTGGCACCGCGACGTCCGACCCGACGATGTGATCACCTCCACGTGGCGCCTCGACGCCGTGGTCGAGCGCTCCACTGCGGCCGGGAATCCCATGGTCGTCGTCACGAGCACCTGCCGTTACAGTGACGAACGAGGCGACGTCATCGCGGAAAATGAGGAGACCCTCCTGTTCGTGGCGGCCACCTCGTGACAGCACCCGCCGAGCATCTGACCCGCGACCATGACGTCACCCTGATCGACATGGTCGCCTACTCGGGCGCCACCTGGGACTGGCATCGAATGCACTACGACGCCGACTGGGCGCGTGCGGCAGGCTTCCCCGGGCCGGTCCTCGACGGCCAGCAGCTCGGCGCATGGTTGGCAGCCCTCGTGCAGGAAGCGGCAGGACCCGACTGGCGTTTGGCGGAGATGGCGTTTCGTTTCGCCCACACTGTGCATCCAGGCGATGTCGTTCGATGCGCTGTCCGCTGCAGCGGGAACGACGAAGCCGAGCTGCGCTACGAGTTGACCGCGAACGTCGTCGGCGACGACGGTGAAGTCCGCTATCCGGCTCTGAGCGGCGCGTCGGCGCGACTGGTGCGTCGCTGATGCCCGCCGGCGTGGCGATCGCCGGCGCAGCCGAATGCGACCTCGGCCGGACCGGTTTGCCGGTGCTGGCCCTGCAGGCTCAGGCGATAACCAGGGCGCTCGACGACGCAGGGCTCGCCTTATCCGACGTAGACGGGATCGCGACAAACGGCGTCACCCGGTTCTCAGCTGTGGCCGTCGCCGACTATCTGGGCATCACTCCGGCGTGGACGGACTCGACGTTTGCCGGCGGGTCTGCGGCGATCATGTACGTGGCGCGCGCAGCGGACGCTATCGCCGCAGGTCATTGCCGTACAGTCGTCGTGTCGTTTGCCTCGAACCAGCGCTCCGCCCGCTCGCGCCGCCTCGGCGGGTCCCATGAGGCGGAGGCGCTCGAAACCCAATTCGAGGCCCCTTACTTTCCGTTGTACCCGATCAGCTACTACGCGATGGCGGCACAGCGCTACGTGGAGCGCTACCCCGACGGGCGGGCGGCCATGGCACAGGCCGCAGTCGTGGCCCGCCAATGGGCGCTGCGCAACCCGGTCGCCTGGCGACACGGGGACGGCCCGCTAAGTGTAGAAGACGTGATGAGTTCTGCCGAGGTGAGCAGCCCGCTTCGCCAACTCGACTGCTGCCTCGTGACAGACGGAGGCGGCGCCGTCGTGGTGACCTCTCTCGAACGCGCACGGGACCTCCCCCGGCGGCCGGTCGCCGTGCTCGGTAGTGGAGAGCACACCACTAACAACTCGATGACCGCCCGCGACGACCTGCTGCAGCCCGGCTCCGAGGTGTCCGCGCAGCGGGCATTCGCAGCTGCAGGCCTCAACCTGGCGGACGTGGATGTGGCCGAGATTTATGACTCTTTTACCATCACCTTGGTCCTAACCCTCGAGTCCCTCGGGCTGTGCCCGCCCGGCGAGGCATACGGACTGCTCGCCGGAGGGTATCTCGCCCCGGGTGGGCGCCTGCCGCTCAATACCACCGGCGGCGGCCTCTCCTACTGCCACCCGGGACAACTGGGCGTTCTGCTTCTTGTGGAGGCGGTCCGTCAGCTTCGAGGCGACGCCGGCGACCGCCAGGTGCCCGGCGCCGAGGTTGCTCTCGTGCACGGTACCGGCGCCATCTTCTCCACCCACGCCACCGTCGTTCTTGGCACAGATCGATGACAGCACCGTCGGATCCGACGGCCGACGCCGTCACGGCACCATGGTGGGAGGCCACCAGGCAGCGCCGTCTGATCGTCCAGCACTGCCCTGCGTGCGGGCGCTGGCAGCACCCACCGCGATTGGTTTGCGCGCAGTGCGCCAAA
>JAJZDJ010000267.1 GCA_021828685.1 Actinomycetes bacterium
TTGTTATGACCCCACAGATGACCACTACAGACGACCTCGTCGAACTGCTCGACCTGGAACTCCTCGACAAGGACCTCTACCGGGGGCGCAACGAGACGGCTGCGACGAAGTACCCGGCACTGTTCGGCGGTCAGGTCGCCGCCCAGGCTCTGCGAGCTGCGGCCTACAGCGTGCCGGAAGGTCGGATGCCGAACTCGCTGCACGGGTACTTCCTCCGGCCCGGCCAAGTGGACCGCCCGGTGATACTGAGAGTTGACCGCGAACGTGACGGGGGATCGTTCTCTGCGCGCCATGTGGTCGCTGTGCAGGCCGGCGAAGTCATCTTCTCGATGTCGGCGTCGTTTCAGGTTCCAAAGCAAGCGCAACTGTGGTGCCCGCCATGCGAAGTGGAGATGCGACCCGACGAGCTGGACGAGGGCGGGATCATCGACCGTTTCGAGCACACTGTCGACATTCGAGCGCTTCCTCCTGCCGTTGCTTACGACCCGCTTGACTGGCCGGTGCCGGCTCGCATGTGGGTGCGGGCCCGACAGAAGCTGGCCCCGGACCCGGTCTTGCACGCCTGCGCGCTCGCATACATGTCCGACATCGGCTCCGGCTTCGGCGACGGTCAGGCAGCCGGATTCCCTAGGGGCGGACCGAGCATCGACCATGCACTCTGGTTCCACGAACCGCTGCGCGCCGACGAGTGGATCTACATCGGGATGTGGCCGCTCAAGGCTGGAGGGGGGCGCGGCCTCTACTCGGGGATCATGCAGGACATCGACGGTCGCGTTGGGGCGACACTGACGCAAGAGATCCTCTTTCGTCGTCCCGATCCGGGTATGGGGATAGCGGCGGGCATTGCGTCGCCACGAGGCGAGCCCTCGGGAAGCTAGCGCTGCGGCTCGACTACCACCTTGCCCATCGCGCGCCGTCCGGCGAGGGTCTCCACGGCGTCTGCGGCCTGGTCGAGAGCGAAGCGCGCCGAGGTGTGCGGGAGGATTCGACCCTCGCACCACCATTCGACGAGCGTCTCCAGGTTCCTCCGATTGCGTTCGGGATAGCGTGCCGAAAAAGATCCCCAGAACACTCCGACGATGCTCGCCCCCCGAAGCAGCGCCAGGTTAAGCGGAATGCGCGGGATCTCGCCGGCGGCGAACCCGACCACGAGGAAGCGGCCGTCCCACGCTGTCGAGCGCAACGCCGGCTCGGAGTACGGGCCGCCGACGGGGTCGTAGACGACGTCTGCGCCGGTGCCGCCGGTCAGTTCGCGGATCCGGGCTTTGAGATCGTCGCTGGAGTAGTCGATCGTGTCGTCAGCTCCGTGCTCGACGCAGAGTTCGAGCTTCTCCGGGCTGGAGGCGGCAGCGATCACACGCGCCCCCATCGCCCGACCGAGTTCGACTGCAGCCAGGCCGACTCCGCCCGCTGCGCCGAGGACGACAAGTGTCTCACCCGCTGCCAAATGGGCCCGGTCGGCGAGGGCATGGTACGAGGTGCCGTATCCGTACAGCAGACCGGCTGCCTTGGCGAAGTCCGCGCTCTCCGGAAGGGCTACCGTGCTGTCGGCTCGGACAAGAGCAAGTTCGGCCATCCCCCCGATGCTCCCTCCGGTACCGAGGACCCGGTCGCCTATAGAGAAGCCCTGCACGCCGGGGCCGATCCCACAGACGATACCTGCTACCTCTGAGCCGGGGATAAAAGGCAGGTCCGGCTTGAACTGGTACATGTTCCGCAGCATAAGCAGGTCGGGAAAAGTGACTGAGCACGCGGCGACCTCGACGAGGATCTGACCCTCGGCGGGCTCGGGGTCGTCGACGGTCGCGACCTCTATGACTTCGGGGCCGCCGTGGGAGCGGACGAGGGCCGCTCTCAAACCGCTGCCACCGGCTGGTAAGCGGTATTGCGCTGCATAAGGCGACGCCCCAGAGGTTCGACTATCTCCCTGAAGTCGTCCTCGCCGAGGTATTGTCCGTGGGAGGCACCGGCGGCGCGGGAGATGTTCTCGTCGATGAGCGTACCTCCCAAATCGTCGACGCCGGCTTGTAGCAGTTGGCGAACCCCGGGCACCCCCAGCTTGACCCACGACGCTTGGATGTGGTCGATGTGTCCGTGGTAGGCGATGCGCGCGACAGCGTGCACGAGGAGCGTCTCGCGCCAGGTGGGGCCGCGCCTCGCCTTGTGCTGGAGGTAGATAGGCGCCGCCATGTGCACGAAGGGCAGGCCGACGAACTCTGTGAATCCGTGCGTCTCTTTTTGCAGTTGCCGTGTCACGATGATGTGGCGGGCCCAGTGGCGGGGGGACTCGATCGAACCGAACATGATGGTGACGTTCGAGTGCAGCCCCACGGAGTGGGCGCTGCGGTGCGCTTCGAGCCACTCCTCGGTGCTGATCTTGTCGGGGCACAGCTTCGCCCTGATCGAATCGTCGAGAATCTCCGCGGCGGTGCCTGGCAGCGACTTTAGCCCGGCGTCCTTCAGCCTGGTTAGGTAGCTCGTGAGCGGCTCACCCGAGCGTCGCGCGGCCTCTGTCACTTCCAGCGCACTGAAACCGTGAACGTGCATCCCCGGCGAAGCTGCTTTGACAGTCTTGGCTACTTGTATGTAGTAGTCGCCGTTGAAATCGGGGTGGATGCCACCTTGAAGGCAAACTTCGGTAGCTCCGAGATCCCACGCCTCGGCGGTACGACGGGCAATCTCGTCGAAGTCGAGCAGATACGGCGTTCCGCGCAGGTTGAGCGAGAGCGGACCTTTGGAGAACCCGCAGAAGCGGCATTTGAAGGTGCATATGTTCGTGTAGTTGATGTTGCGGTTGGAAACCCATGTGACAGTGTCACCGACAGCATCACTTCGCAGCGAGTCTGCGACCTTTGCAACCTCGGCCACCTCTGGCCCACGTGCGGAGAAAAGGGTGACCAGCTCGTCCTCGCCGACCTCCTGGCCCAAGCGAACTCCGGCCAGGACTTCGCCAACCGGGCCTCGCAGGACCCCTGCGCGCAGATGGCTTGGCGCGGTCGGGCCCGGCCCCGCGGCCGGCGACTGAGCGGACGGCGCTGCTCCGGCGCCGACCAAAGCGACCGGCGTGGCTTCAGCCCCCGAGTACCACTGGGTCGAACGCCGCCCCACCAGCACCACCTCAGCACCGTCGCCTATGTTGCGAAACTCGCCGACCTTCTGAGGGAAGACTGCGCCGGGGTCGTCACGGGCGAGGCCTTCCGCATCCGAGCGGTCCATGACTGCGAAATGCATCGCCGGGTCGAGCCAGCGCTCGGGGTCCGCCGCGAAGTTCGGGTATATCGTGAGGCGCGGTGCGAGGGTATGGCCGGCCGACTCGGTGGATTCGCGCAGGGTGTCGAGGGAAGGCCACGGCCGTTCGGGGTTCACGAAGTCGGCTGTGAGCGGCGACACGCCTCCCCAGTCGTCGATCCCGGAGTCGATCAGCGACGCTAGGTCGTCGGAAAGGTTCGGGGGGGCCTG
>JAJZDJ010000268.1 GCA_021828685.1 Actinomycetes bacterium
TAGCTGTCGCCGCCGCCGAGGTGCTCTCGTCGGCTGAGGTTCTGCCGTTCCCGGTAGAGCGTGACAGTGAGGTGGGCGAGGAGAACCGCCTCCGCTACCGTTATCTCGACCTGCGCCGGGGCCCGCTTGCGGAGCGGATAGCGCGTCGGGCGCGGCTCGCGAACCTTGTCAGAACCCACATGTCAGGCCGGGGTTTCCTGGAGGTGCAAACACCTATCTTGACGGCGTCGTCACCGGAGGGCGCCCGCGACTTCCTGGTGCCTTCGAGCCAGTACCCGGGGGAGTTCTACGCGCTGCCGCAGGCGCCACAGCAGTTCAAGCAGCTGTTGATGGTCGGCGGGATAGACCGGTATTTCCAGATCGCACCGTGTTTTCGCGACGAGGCGTCACGGGCGGATCGAAGTCCCGGCGAGTTCTACCAGATCGACTTGGAGATGGCCTTCGCGACTCAGGAGGACGTGTTCGGCGAAGTCGAGCAGCTCATGGAGGCGATCGTCTCGGGGATGTCCGACAAGACGACGTCGACGCCGTTCCCCCGGCTGACTTTCACCGAGGCCGTCGACCGCTTCGGGACCGACAAGCCTGACCTTCGCTTCGGGCTGGAACTTGTGGATCTAACGGGCACCGTCGGCGGTCGCACCGAGCTGCCGATGTTCGCCGAGGCTATCTCGGCCGGCCACGTGATCAGGGCCCTGCGGGTACCCGGCGGCTTCGACCGACCACGCAAATGGTTCGACGCGTTCGGCGAAGACGCCAAGAAGGCGGCGTGTACAGGCACATGGCTGCAGCTCGACCCGGCCGGTGTCAAAGGATCTCTGGCACGGCGCTTGAGCGACGAAGAGGTTTCTAGCATCGTCGCTGCGGCTGGGGCAGGGAGTTCTGACGCGGTTCTCGTCGCTGTCGGGCCACGGTCTAAGGTCTCGGGTCTGCTCGGCGAGCGCCGCCAGCGCATCGGCAGGGAGCTGGGCATGGCCGACCCGGGTCGCCTGGAGTTCGTGTGGGTAGTGGACTTCCCGATGTTCGAGCGAGACGAGACGACCGGAGCCTGGGATTTCGCCCACAACCCGTTCTCGATGCCACAAGGCGGCCTCGAATCTCTGCAATCCTCGGACCCGGGAGAAATCCTGGCCTACCAGTACGACCTGGTCTGCAACGGGATAGAGCTGTCGTCGGGCGCTGTTCGAAACCACCGTCCCGACATCATGGAAGCGGCGTTTGCGATCGCGGGATACGGGCCCGAGCGGATCCGCACGTCGTTTCCCTCCCTGTGGAACGCGTTCCACTACGGCCCGCCGCCGCACGCCGGCATCGCCCCCGGATTCGACCGGATCCTGATGGTGCTGGAGGAGCAGGCCAACATACGGGAGGTGATTGCCTTCCCGCTCAACCAGTCGGCCCGAGACCTGCTGATGGGGGCGCCGAGCCCGGTGAGCGACGTGCAGCTGCGGGACGTGCATTTGAAGGTTGTTCCGCCGGCTCCGTAGGGGTAGGCGGTCGACGGTCGGCTCCGTCGTTTGGTTGGGGCGTGGGTTCGTCGGGGCGCGGGCGGCGCCGAGTCCCTGTTGCCCGCATAGGTGCACCTGGGCCAGCGTGGCGTTGGCATACTATGGGTGAAACTGCACAACTAAACGTCGTAGCAATGCCCGACGCCTCCCTTCGCCGAGAGGGCTGAAAGGTGTGCCGCAACAGTGGCGACCGAATAAGAGGAACTAGCTCTGTGGCGTTCTATGCTTTGGCAGCTCGGGCGGTGTACTGGGGGAAGTCCTGTGCCAGTGTCGCAACCTGCGCCATCTCTAGCTTCTGGATGGCAGGCTCAGTTGTAGTGAGCTGACATGCCCAGTCTGTTCGGGCGATGTCTATCTGCGTCGCGTCGGCCGCATTCAGCGCGCTAGGGCCGGCCGAGGATGCGCTACTGATTCTCGCAGCGGCGAGAGCGGCCGCCGTTTGCGGGGTAGTTACCGTCCAACCTGCAGACTTCATGCACACACTCCAAGCCGTCTGCGCCGCGGACATAGTTGGGGAACTCAAGTCGCCGGTCACGTCAGCGGTGTACGCCAAGCGAACCGCGGGGTCGCTGATCGGCAGACCGGCGCTGCGCTTGACGTTTGCCTGCGTTTCGCAACCTGACCCCCCGGCACCCGACATGAGGCCAGCCGAAAGGGCCTGGTCGTAGCTGTGTCGTTGCGTTGCGGAAAGGCCGGCCACGTACGCCTCGTTGGCTCGAAGGGCCGACCCAGTCACCCCGCGAGACTGGCCGGCCGCGGGGGTGGGCACGGGCGCGACGGTAGTCGCCGGGCTTTGTGATGAATGCGAAGTCACCGGTGAAGGCGAGGTCGACAGTCCGTAGCCAAAAGTATCGCGATATGAGGTCATGGCCGAGATCGTCGCTGGCGAACCTTGAGAGAACACGTGAGCAAGTGGATAGTAGACGAACCCTCTTGCGGCCATGCAGGTCACGATCGTCGCCTCGTAGCGGGTTTGCTCCGCAAGCGAGCTGGCGTCACCGGTCACAAACCAGCTGAGCGGCGAAACCCAAGGGGACACGAGTCGGGGCTGAGCGGACTTCGGGGAGGCCGCGGCAATGACGACCTCCGACTTACTTCCCTTGGAAGCACCCCCCTTGAGTACGGCCACTCCAACTGTCAAGGTTGCACCCGCGACAATCGTCGTAGCGGCGATTACCCATCTCACTCGATGCATCTTCAACTCTCTTCCATGTCGCACGTCTTAAAGATCAATTGGCATCTGCTCAATACAATACGTCGATGGTCAGTCATCACATTCCTCAAAAGGGTGGCCACGTATTTATGTATGTTTCAAGGCTGCCAGTTGGTGATCCACACGAGGTCATTCCGTTTGGTACTCCACCCCAAGCCAAACTCGTATAGCCAGCGTCGTCTAGTTGCGCAGCGTATGCAGCCTTCATTCCAACTGGTACCGCTACTGTCAAGGCGCCCGCAAGAAGGATCGCAACACCGAGAAGTCGACTCTGCCTCCACACTCGAAGCCCCATTACGCTCGCCTCCTAACGTGTACATTTTTTAAATTCCCTAAATGTGGGTTGCGGTGTAAGTCCAACACAAGAGGGTTATCATCCATGGCCCCTAGCAAGTGCTTTGTCTCCTTCTGGTTTCCTGTCAATAATGCAATTAAAACAGGGGTGTGCGGCTTTGTCTTCATACCAAACGATGATTTTTTGGATGAACTTTTAGGTGGGGGGAACCACAAGATCGCGCAAGAGTCAACGATAGCGCGCATGGGACGCAAGAGTTGTTGTGTGGCCGGTGTACCGCTCGTCAGCAACTGGCCGACGAAGGATAGGGTGTGGGCGAGCGGAGGGGGCAGGGCGGGTCACATGGCGGTCCAGCAGACGCCGCAGTGGGGCAGGATCGCCCCTGAAGCAGGGGACCGAGGCTGTCACGTTGTCGGCCTCGTC
>JAJZDJ010000269.1 GCA_021828685.1 Actinomycetes bacterium
CAGGAGAAAGTAGGGGGCACCATCGCCCTGCGTGAGTGGGCATGCGGCGGTACGTGGCGAGCGGTTGCCTTTATCGAAATGCTCCGACTATTCGGCTGATTCTGCGAGCTCGAGCCAGGAGTTCTCGAGCATGTCCACTTCTGCTGACGCGTCGGCGAGCTTGCCCGACAAGTCGGCGATCTGACGGTGATCGACCATTCCGAGCAGGTTCTCGGCCAGTAGGTCCCTCTCGCGTATCGCCCGGGCAAGTCGTCGTTCCAGGTCCCTCAACTCTCTACCGACCGGCTTCGGGATGCGTTGACCTTTCGCAGGTCGAGCGCCCTTCGGCGACTCGCCGCCAGACGAAGTATCGCTCGGCGCCGTAACGTCGCGCCGGACTTGCCGTTGGGGTTTACCAACATATGACAGCCATGCTGACAAGCCTCCCGGGACTTCTTCGAGGCTACCAGTCGAGTCGAGTGCGACTATGCGGTCAGTGCCGCGTTCGAGGAACGCCCGGTCGTGGCTCACCGCGATCAGAGCACCCGGCCAGTCGTCGAGGAAATCCTCCAAAATGCGAAGCGTATCGAGGTCCAAGTCGTTCGTCGGCTCGTCGAGCAGGAGCACGTTCGGCTTCGCTGCGAGAACCACGAGAAGCTGCAGCCGGCGCCTCTCTCCCCCCGAAAGCGTGCCGACTGGAGCGAAGGGAAGCTCCCCGGTGAACCAGAAGCTCTCCATGAGGAGATTGTCCTCCGGGCTGCCGGGCGCGCGGAACTCACCTGCCACGAGGTCGCGGACGCGTGCTTGTGCGTCCAGGTTGGAGCCCGTCTGGCTGTAATAGCCGACTGAGACCGTCGGTCCGGTCTCGATGCGGCCGGCCGACGGTGTACGGAGGCCCGCTATTAGTTCTAACAGCGTCGTTTTACCGCTTCCGTTCGCTCCGACCACCCCGAGGCGCTCGCCGGGCCCGATCGAGAAAGTCACGTTGCGAAGGACGGCCGGGCCTTGCGGGTCATAGCTGAAGGACACGTTCTCGCAGGCGGCCACCTTCGTGCCCAAACGCGGCGTGCCGAGTGCCAAACCTAGCCTCGATGATCGTGCGGCGGCTTCTGGTCGGGTTGTGATGAGCTCGACGGCCGCGTCGATTCGGGCCTGCGGCTTGCGGCTGCGAGCCGGAGCGCCCCTTCGGAGCCAATCCAGCTCCCGTCTTGCGAGGTTGCGTCTCGTGGCCTCAGCGCTTGCCGCGCGCTCTTCTCGTGCCGCCCGGGACTCGAGGTAAGCGCTGTAGCTGCCGTCGTGGTAGTAGGCATGGCCGCGGTCGAGTTCGACCATCTTGGTGCAGACCTTGTCGAGCAGGTGGCGATCGTGGCTGACGATGACGATCCCGCCGCGCCATTCGAGGAGGCGCTCCTGCAGCCACACGACCGTCGGGATGTCGAGGTGGTTCGTGGGCTCGTCGACGATGAGAAGGTCCGGGGAGCGGGCGAGGATGGCGGCGAGGGCGACCCTCTTACGCTGTCCGCCCGAGAGAACGTCACAGTCCACTTCGGCGAACGGACCCATTCCGAGGCGATCGAGAACCGCCCGGGCCTCCCAGCCGGCCCCTGCGGCTTCCCCGACCGTCCCGGGCGGAAGCCGGGGGACCTGCTCGAGGTAGCCGACGGACGCCGCCGACCCTCGCCGGACCGTACCTTCGTCGGGGTTCTCTTCTCCTGCGACTATACGCAGCAGAGTGGACTTACCTGCACCGTTGATGCCGACAATCCCCACACGGTCGCCGTCCGACACCGTCAGGCTCAGCCCGTCGAACAGGGTGCGATCCGACCGGCGGACCGTGACTGCTTCGAGGTCTACGAGTATCGCCACGACTCCTGTGGCTTACTCGGTTATCGCCTTGATTCGCTCCATCACCAAAGCAGCGTCGGGTCCGCTCGCGGCCGTCGCAGCTGGAACCTGCAGACCGAGAAGCTTGGTGATATCTCCATCCACCTTGATCCTGCCGCCCATGAACGCATTCATTGCGACGCTCGGGTCCCCGTCGACAAGCAGGGCCTTTGCCACGTCGTAGGGCATCGTCACCGTCACGTCAGGCGAGTCCACGTGGCCTGTCTCTATGTCCAAGGTCCCAGAGGAAGTATCGAGATGGGCGCGGACGACGCCGTCGCCGAAAGGTACGTCGTTGATGATCTGGTTCATCCTGACGCTGATCGTCACCTCGGGAGCGCGGTCTTTGAACTCTTCACGTATGAGGCGTGTCTGCTCCAGCCACTCGTCGCTCAGGAACGGGTATCGGGTCACGGCGGGTATCTCCTGGGATCGGCGTATCGGCAAGGCGCAGGGCAAAAACGTCGCCAACTTCTGGCGAGAACCTATCGCGAATCCGCGTATCGGCCGGGCCGATGCGTTCTCCTAGCATGTGGGGATGCCCCGGACGATAACAACCGATGACGTGGCGCACGTAGCGCGCCTCGCAAGGCTCCGTCTCAGCGCCGAAGAACTCGGACGGTTCACCCTTCAGCTGGCCGCAGTGCTCGACCACGCTCGCGACGTTGAATCCCTGGATACGACCGGCGTGGACCCAACCGCCCACCCTCTCCCGCTCGTCAACGTGCTTCGCGACGACGAGGTGCGCCAAAGCTTGGACAGGGCCGAGGTTCTCGCAGCAGCCCCGGAAGTCGAGGATCACCGTTTCCGGGTGCCGCGAATCCTCGGGGAGACGCAGTGAGCGACCCCTTCGGCGTTGCATCAATAGCAGCATCCGTGCGCTCTGGCGCCCTCGCTGCGAGCGATGTCCTCGAAGCCCACCTCGAGCGGATATCCACCCACGAGGACACGATCCACGCGTTCAACACCGTCCTCGCTGACGAGGCTCGCCGGCGCGCTTCGGCGGTCGACGACCTTGTCGCTTCTGGGCGCGACCCGGGGCCGCTTGCGGGGGTGCCGATAGCTCTCAAGGACAATCTCTGCACCCGAGGGACCCCGACCACATGCTCGTCGCGGATCCTCGACGGCTGGCGGCCTCCCTACGACGCGACGGTCGTCGAGCGTCTGACCGCCGCAGGTGCTGTAGTCGTGGGAAAAACGAACCTCGACGAGTTCGCGATGGGCTCGTCGACGGAGAACTCCGCCTTCGGGCCCACCCGCAACCCCCACGACCCGACCCGTGTCCCCGGCGGGTCGTCGGGTGGTAGCTCGGCGGCCGTAGCGGCCGGTTTCGCTGCGGGTGCGCTCGGCTCCGATACCGGAGGGTCGATCCGCCAGCCGGCGGCGCTTTGCGGTGTCGTCGGGGCGAAACCGACTTACGGGCTCGTGTCGCGCTATGGCCTCATAGCGTTCGCCAGCTCACTCGACCAGGTCGGGCCCTTCGCCATGAACGTTGCGGACGGCGCACTGATCCTTGACGTCATTTCCGGTCCCGACGCCTTCGACTCGACGTGCCTGACGTCAG
>JAJZDJ010000041.1:0-15756 GCA_021828685.1 Actinomycetes bacterium
TTCTGTGCGCGGTGGACCCTGGTATCGGCGGGGTTTTGCTGCGCGGCGACAAGGGTTCCGCGAAGACGACGCTCGCCCGCGGCTTTGCGGCGCTGCTGGCCGGCGACGCCCGCTTCGTGGAGCTGCCAGTCGGAGCGACAGAAGACCGACTGCTCGGCACGCTCGATATCGCGTCGGCTTTGGTGGGTGGCGAGGTCCGGTTTTCTCCCGGCCTGCTCGCCGAGGCGCATGGCGGTGTGCTCTACGTCGACGAGATCAACCTCCTGGCGGACCACCTGGTCGACGCGCTTCTCGACGTCGCAGCAAGCGGGGTCAACAGAGTCGAGCGTGACGGGATCTCCCATGTGCACCCCGCTCGTTTCGTCCTGGTCGGTTCGATGAACCCGGAGGAGGGCGAGCTGCGGCCCCAGCTTCTAGACCGCTTCGGCCTGTCTGTCGAGGTGCGGACTCCGCTCGACAGGGCGGAACGGGTGGAGGCGCTGACGCGCCGGTTGGCGTTTGACGCTGACCCTGAGGGTATCGAAGATGCTTATCACCGCGAGGAGGTGGAATTGGCAGCGCGCCTGGCGGCGGCACGGCCTGCGCGGCTTCGCAGCGACATCGTCGAGGCGATTGCGGCGCTTTGCGCATCTCTTGGGGCGCAGGGCCTTCGGGCGGACCTCGCGCTGTGCAGGGCGTCGGCTGCCCTGGCCGGCCTGGAAGGAAGGGCGGAGGTGGAAGGTGGCGATGTTGCGAGGGTCTCTGCGTTTGCTCTTGCTCATCGGGCGCACCAGGATCCTCTTGCGAACCCGTCGTACGCGCGTGACGGCATTGACAGTGCTGTACGCGAGCACCTCGGGTCCTTGGAAAGATCAGACGAGAGCTCCGGAGAGGACCAGGTCGAGGAGAGCGAAGCGTCGGGGACTGGCGACGGCGGCGGGGACGAGGATGGCGGAGGCGATGGCGGAGGCGATGGCGGAGGGGGCGCGCGACCGAGGGACCCTGCCGAAGGCCTAGAAATGAGGCGCCCGGATTTGGAGCAGGCCCTCGCCGCCGCCTCAGGGTCGAGAAATGCCCGCCTCGCTGCCACTGCTGTCGGCCGGCGTGGTCCCGCGCCGGCAACGAGAGGTCGCATCGTCTCGGACCGGCGACCGCAAGGGCCGGTGCAATCGGTGGCAGTGGTGGCCACGGTCCGCACGGCCGTCGCCCGGCGCGCGTCCGTCGATGGAGTTGGGCCGCTCGTAGAGGCGTCCGACGTGCGGGAAGCGGTGCGCGAGACCAGACGAGCACACCTGATCGTGTTTGCGGTCGATGCTTCGGGGTCTATGGGCGCGCCGACGCGCGTCGAGGCCGCGAAGTCAGCGGTGCTGTCACTACTGCGCGACGCGTACGAACGGCGGGACCGGGTGGCGATGGTGAGCTTTCGCGGCGAGGGAGCTGAAGTGCTCCTGGCCCCGACGGGCAGTGTCGAAGTCGCCCGAGCCCGCCTGGCGTCTATTGGCACCGGAGGGCGCACACCTCTCGGTGAAGGCATCAGGGCCGCCCTGGCGGTCGCAACGGCCCGTAGGTCCGGTGCCGAGTATGCGCCGCTGCTCGTGGTGGTAACCGACGGCAGGGCCACCTTCTCCGCCCGGGGAACCGACCCTTGGAATGACGCGGAGGCGGCGGCGGCTCAGGTCGCGTCGGCGGGTGTGCCTTCGATCGTCGTGGACGTGGAGGACGTCGAGGGACATACGAGCAAGGTTCGCCTTGGTTTGGCGCCCCGCCTCGCGCAGAGGATGGGAGCGGCGTGCGTGGCTATCGACGCTATGAGCGCCGACGCCTTGGTGGCCGTCGTCAAGGGCGCAAGAGGCGCGCCAGGCGCCGCATAGAGGTAGGCGCCATAACGCTGCGGATAACGCGACCGCCGGCGACGGTAACGAGCCACGGTGCCGGTTGGCTGCACAACTCAAGCCAGGCGGCGCTCGACATGACCACCTCGACTCCCGGCGCTGCGAGGGAACGCAGCGCTGCTGAGTCCTCGGTGGAAGGGTCGGGGGTGACGACCAAGAAGCGCCCAGCGGGTACCCGCCGCATCGACGCGAGCGCATCCCAGACGCGCCTGCAGTCAAGGCACGACGACGTGAGGAACAGGATTGCCCTTGCGGCTTCGCCGCCCAGATCGAGCGACTTAGGGGTGCCGGAGGGGGTCACCCCCTCGAATGTCTCGGAGCGCAATAACACGGTCTGTCCAGGTCCACGCCCCAAGCGCACCACCCGACGGTAGCCCCCGGGTGGGACTCGGCTCGACCGGGGAGGCCTTCGCGTGCAAGTCTGCGAGGGTGAAAATAGGTGTGATAGGTGGAACAGGCCCCGCGGGCCAAGCGGTCGCCGTACAGTTCGCAGCGATAGGAATCGACGTCGTCATAGGTTCGAGGGCCCTCGAACGCGCCGAGGAGACGGCCGGGGAGCTCGCCCGACGTTGGGAATCGAAGAATCTCACGTTGTCGGGCGGTACCAACGAGACGACTGCCGGCGCGGATCTCGTCGTCGTCGCAACCCCGTGGGACGCCGCGCTGGCGACGGTCGCCCCGCTCGCAGCGCAACTCGACGGCAAGATCGTCGTGTCGATGCTCAACGCGATCACCCGGCTCGGCAAGGAGATGGTCCCGTTGCTTCCCCCGAGCGGCTCGATGGCCGCTGCCCTCGCCCGGGCGTTGCCCGGCGCCCGGATCGTCGGTGCTTTTCACCACCTGCCCGCCGGGCCCTGGTCGGACCTGGATCACCCGCTCGAAGCTGACGTGTTGGTTTGCTCCGACGACCGCAGCGCCGCCCGGGAGGTGGTGGAGCTGATCGGGCGGCTGCCCGGCTTGAGGGGAATCGACGCCGGCGGCCTGTCGGGCGCTCTGGCTATCGAGGCTCTGACGCCAACTTTGCTCGAGATCAACCGCCGGTACAAGACACATGCCTCGCTGCGCCTGACAGGCATCGACTCTTGAACATCGGGGCCTTCCAAGCGACCACCTGTCGGCGCGCCACGGCGAGGCTGGAGCCGTGAAGATCTTCGACACCGCGAAGCGTGCACTCGTCGAGCTGGAGCTCGACCCCGTCGTGAAGATGTACACGTGCGGGATCACCCCCTACGACGCTGCGCACCTCGGCCACGCGGCCACCTACCTTGCCTACGACGTCCTGCAGCGGCGGCTGAGAGATCTGGGCCACGAGACGCGCTGCGTCCGTAACGTCACCGACGTCGACGACGACATCCTCAGAAAGGCGCGGGAGCTTGAGGTTCACTACCTCGACCTTGCGGCCATGGAAGTCAGGCGTTTCGACTACGACATGAAAGCCCTCGGCCTGCTGCCGGCTTATTCCGAGCCGCGTGCGACGTCCGCTATCCCCGACATTCTCGGGTTCATCGGCATGGTCCTTGAGTCCGGGCACGCATATCAGGCGAAGGGCGCCGTCTACTTCGACGTGTCGAGCTTCGAGGACTTCGGCCAGGTGAGCGGCTATGACCGCGCGACGATGCTCAAGTTCGCCGCCGAGCGTGGCGGAAGGCCCGATGATCCGGCTAAGCGTGACGCCCTCGACTTCGTGCTCTGGCAGCCGTCCGCACCGGGCGAGCCTTCCTGGGATTCGCTTTGGGGCCCGGGGAGGCCCGGGTGGCACATCGAGTGCTCGGCGCTTTCCATGCGCGAACTCGGCGGCACGGTCGACATCCACGGCGGCGGCTCCGATCTGATCTTCCCGCACCACGAATGCGAGGCCGCCCAGTCGGAGGCCGTGACCGGAGAGGTGTTCGTGCGTTACTGGATGCACACCGGGATGGTGTGCCTCGACGGTACGAAGATGTCGAAGTCGCTCGGGAACCTTGTCTTCGTGCACGACCTGCTCGAGGACTGGGATCCGGCCGCGGTGCGTTTAGCGATCCTCGCCCACCATTACCGCGACGAGTGGTCGTGGTCGGGGCACCTGCTCGACGAGGCGACAGCGAGGCTGCACAAGTGGCGCGAGCAGGGTCCGGGCGGCTCGGGCAAAGGCGCGCCCGACGGGCGTGACGCCGCCGAGGGCGATGCGGCCCTCGATGACGTGCGCGATGCGCTCGACGACGACCTCGACACGCCTCGCGCTATAAGGGCGATCGACGCGGCCGCCGGCAGCGGCCACGGCGTAGCACGAGCAGCCGCGCTGCTCGGCGTGGATATCGTTGCGTGATGCCTGAAGCCGACAAGATCAACGCCCTGCGCCACACCCTGCGCCACTCCACAGCTCACGTCCTGGCGCAGGCGGTGACAGACCTTTGGCCGGGCGCCAAGTATGCGATCGGCCCCCCCATCGAGGACGGCTTCTACTACGACTTCGACCTGCCCGACAACGCCCGCTTCAGCGAGGACGACCTCTCCCGCATCGAGGACAAGATGCGGGCGATCGTGGCGGAGGACCAAACCTTCGAGCGTGAGGAGCACACGATCGAAGAAGGGCTGCAGCTGTTCGCGGACCAGCCCTACAAGCTGGAGATCATCGAAGGCGTAGGAGACACGGCCGACGACGAAGCCGAAGGTGTCGGCGGGAGCATCGTCAGCTCCTACCGCAACGGGAAAACATTCGTCGATCTCTGCAGAGGACCTCACGTAGCTTCGACGGGCGCACTCGGGCATTTCAAGCTTACGAAGGTCGCAGCCGCCTACTGGCGAGGCGACGAGCGCCGCCCTCAGCTGCAGCGGATCTACGGGACGGCCTGGGAGTCCGCTGGCGCCCTCGCCGACTACCTGCACCGCCTGGAGGAGGCGGAGAAACGAGACCACCGCCGTCTTGGCGCGGAACTCGACCTGTTCCATTTTCCTCCCGAGATCGGCGGAGGGCTGCCGGTCTTTCACCCCAAGGGTGGCCTGATACGCAAGCTCATGGAGGATTTCTCGCGACGCGAGCACGAGAAGGCCGGCTACGAGTTCGTCTACACCCCGCACCTGGCCAAGTCCACCCTCTTCGAGATCTCTGGGCATCTCGGCTGGTACAAGGACGGCATGTACCCCCCGATGGAGATGGAGGGGGCGACGTACTACCCGAAGCCGATGAACTGCCCGATGCACATCCTCGTCTACACCAGCAGGCAGCGCTCCTACAGGGAGCTGCCGCTCCGGCTATTCGAGTTCGGGACCGTCTACCGCTTCGAGCGCTCCGGAGTGCTGAACGGCCTCCTGCGGGTGCGCGGCTTCGCGCAGGACGACTCGCACATCTTCTGCACGCCTGAGCAGCTGGCAGGTGAGCTAGCGGACCTCCTCGCCTTCGTGCTTCGGATCCTGCGGGCGTTCGGGCTCGAAGACTTCGAGGCGGAGCTGGCGACGCGCCCCGAGAAGTTCGTCGGGGATCCCGCCGAGTGGGACACCGCGACCGAGGCCCTCCGAGAGGCTGCGGAGTCGGCTGGGATAGCTTTCGTCGTCGCCGAGGGCGAGGGCGCCTTTTACGCCCCGAAGATCGACGTGCATGTCAAAGACGCGATCGGCCGACGCTGGCAGGTTTCGACGTTGCAGGTCGACCTTCAGATGCCGCAGCGCTTCGACATGGAGTTCGTCGGGGCGGACAACACCCGTCACCGGCCGTACATGATCCACCGTGCGCTGTTCGGGTCGGTGGAGCGCTTTTTTGCGATCCTCCTCGAGCATTACGCCGGCCAGTTCCCGGTGTGGCTCGCCCCCGTGCAGGTGACGGTGCTGCCGGTGCGAAGCGACCACCAGGGGTACGCCGATAGCGTCGCCGGTCAACTCCGGGAGGCAGACCTTCGAGTCGAAGTAGTCGAAGCCACAGAGCAGCTCGGCGGGCGCATCAGGCGAGCGAAGCTCGAAAAGGTCCCGTTCATAGTGGTGGTGGGCGACGAGGACGTGGAACATGGCACGGTCGGCGTCAACGCAGCCGGCTCCTCCAAGCCCGAGCGCGGTGTGCCTGTCGCTGACTTCGTAGGGCGTGTGGCCGCCGCCGACCGTACCCACTCGACCGGAGGGTGAGCGGGCTCGAGCGGTTGTGGGCGGGATGGCGCAGCCCGTACATCGACTCCGTTACCGCACCTCCGCCTCCGGTGCCCGTCGCCGGTGGCGTGGCCGCTAGTGACGGCGCGGCGGGCTGCGTCTTCTGCTCGATCCTCTCCTCGGGTGAGCCTGACGACGCCACACATGTGCTGTGGCGTCACTCGGGCGGCCTAGCCGTGGCGATACTCAACGCCTACCCCTACGGCAGCGGTCACCTCATGGTCATGCCGACCCGCCATGTCGCCTCCCCAGAGCTCCTCGACGTCACCGAGGGCGCTGCCCTCTGGGAGGGCGCCTCGATGGCGGTCAGCGCGATCAGGGTCGCCTACTCACCTGACGGCCTCAACCTGGGCGCGAACATCGGACGGGCCGGCGGAGCCGGCATCCCTGAGCACCTCCACGTGCACGTGCTTCCGAGGTGGAGCGGGGACACGAACTTCATGACCGCCGTGGCCGAGACGAGGGTCCTGCCGGAGCCGCTCAGCCTGTCAGCGGCGAAGCTTCGTGCAGTGTGGGGGGTGGGCGCCACGGCCCCCCCTTCGTCCGACGAAGTCTAAGAGGCTCCCGCCGGCGCAAACTTACGCAAAAGCGACATGTCAGGTGCTCGTGAAAAAGACTGTGACCGTAATTGCACCGTACATGTGCAATTACGGTCACAGTCTTCTGTAAGTCCCGGTTCAGCGGCGCTCGCCACGATTGTTATGGGAAAAATGCGGCAAATGCGCCGCAGAGATCCGGTGCGGAGGGGCGATGGGCGGCGATGGACAGCCGAGGGACAGCCGATGGGCGGCGAGGGGCGGCGAGGGACAGCCGAGGGACAGCCGAGGGACAGCCGAGGGACGGTGAGGGACGGCGAGGGCTAGGCGGGCGCCTTGGAAGGCCTGGACACCGAAGCCCACAGATGCGACGGCAAGACGTCGTAGTGGTCGTGGGTGGCGATGAAACGTCCGCGCCCTGCGGTGATCGAACGAAGGTCGACTGCGTAGCGCAGAATCTCCGACGTCGGCACCAAAGCCGTTATCACCGGGTTCCCGTCCTCGTCTGTGTCGGCGTGGGCGACCTTGCCCCGCCTGGAGTTGAGGTCCCCCATGACGTCGCCCTGCTGGGCTGGCGGCACGGTGACCTCGACCCGTGAGATCGGCTCGAGCAGGACGGGCGTCGCTTTTTCCGTAGCCTCGCGAAAGGCAAGAGCGCCTGCCATCTTGAAGCTCATCTCCGACGAGTCGACCGGGTGGTATTTTCCGTCGAACAAGGTCACCGATACGTCCACTACCGGCCAACCGTGGACTCCACCTGAGGCCATTGCCTCCTCGATGCCTTTCTGTACGGCGGGGATGTATTGGCGCGGGATGGCGCCTCCCACGATTTCGTCGACGAACTCGAAACCCTCACCGCGAGCCCGTGGGGACAGCCGGATGTTCGCCACGCCGAACTGTCCGTGGCCGCCGGTCTGCTTTTTGTAGCGCCCTTCGGCCTCCGAGCTGACGCCCACCGTCTCGCGGTAGGGGACCACTACGGGTTCGGTGACGACCTCGACGCCGAACTTGCGGGCGAGTCGCTCGGCGACGATCGCGAGGTGGGTTTCGCCGGTGCCCCCGAGGAGCGTCTGGTGGGTTTCGTCGTCGCGGTGAACCCGCAGGGTCGGGTCCTCGTCTTGGAGGCGGTGCAGCGCCGTCATCAGCTTGTCGTCGTCGCCTTTGGACTTCGGGCGGATCCCGACCGCAAGCGCCGGCTCGCCGGGCGGAGGTGCCGTGACGGACACCGGGGTGCCTTTCGGGGCGAGGGTATCGCCGGTGCGAACGTCGGGGAGTTTCGCCACGGCCCCGATGTCGCCGAGCACGAGGCGCTCCACCGGGACCTGCTCCTTGCCGCGAAGGGCGAACAGCGAATGGAGCCTCTGCTCGGTGCGGGTGCGGGAGTCCACGAGCACCGCGTCGGCGTTGATCGACCCGGACAGGACGTGGAGGAGGCTGATCTTGCCGACGTGGCGGTCGACGACCGTCTTCCAGACGACGGCCAGCGGAGGCCCCTCGGCGGACGGCGGGACCGTCGTGGGGGAACCGCCGGCGTCGACCTCGACGGGACGGCGGTCGAGAGGCGACGGGCCGATCTCGCAGATGAACGCAGCGAGGCGGTCCACGGCTACGGCCTTCGCGGCGGACCCACAAAGCACCGGGAAGACCTGCGCGCCGGACACTCCGTGAGCGAGTGTCGCCTCAAGCGTTGCGACGCTCGGAACTTCGCCTTCAAGGTAGCGTTCCATCAGCTCGTCGTCGGCGACGACGATGCCCTCTACCAGGGCGTCGTGGACGGAGTGCTCCTGGCCGGCCATGTCGTCGGGGATCTCGCCTACCGACGCCTTGCCGGCCTCGTAGGTGATCGCAGTGTCGGAGAGCAGGTCGGCGACACCCCGAAACGCCGACTCCTCGCCGATGGGCAACTCGAGGGGTGCTATACCGGCCCCGAAAACCTCCTGGAGCTGCGCGAGGGTCCTCTCGAAGGAAGCCCGCTCACGGTCGAGCTTGTTGACGAACACGAGACGTGGGATGCCCGCCTTCGCCGCCGCCTTCCAGAGCAGCTCAGTCTGGACCTCCACGCCCTCGACTGCGCTCACGACGAACACTGCGAGGTCCGCCACAGACAACGCACCGACGGCCTCCGGGGTGAAATCCGCGTAGCCGGGGCAATCCAAGATGTTGATCTTGTAGCCGTCCCACTCGATCGGAATCACGCTCACAGACACCGACATTCGGTGCTTGTGCTCTTCGGGTTCGAAGTCGGAGACCGTGTTTAAGTCCTCGACCCGGCCGGGCCGGCTGATCGCCCCGGCGCGGTGCGCGAGCGCCTCGGCGAGCGTCGTCTTTCCGGCGCCGCCGTGGCCGACGAGGGCGACGTTCCTGATTTTCTCGGGCGGGAAGACTTTCACCGCTGTGGCACCTCCGACATGTCAGCTCCTTCCCCAGAAGAACCGGTTCCCCAACCGTCCGCCTCCCTGGCGGCCCACGGTGGTACCCTACAACCACAAGACGTGCAGCCGCCCACTGCGGACGCATCGAGGAGTTGCTAGCATTGTTCGACGGACGTTTTCGCTCTGGTGTGGACCGCGTGACCAAGCCGGTCGCCGCCCTCCTGTGCCGCACCGGTTTGTCGGCTGACCACCTGACCGGCCTCGGACTCGCGCTAGCCGTACCAGCGGCTTGGGCGATCGGTTCGGGGCGTATCGGATTGGGCCTCGCCCTGCTTATCGTGGCAGCTGTTCCTGACCTGTTGGACGGACCGCTTGCGAAGGCGACGGGCAGGGTGAGCGTGAGGGGAGCGTTTTTCGACTCGGTAGCGGACCGGGTGAACGACACGCTGATCCTCGGTGGTTTCGCCTGGTATCTGTCCGATACGCACCGGGGCCATCTTTTCATGCTGCCGGTGGCGATACTCGGCGTCTCGGTGCTCATCTCCTATGAGCGAGCCAAAGCCGAGTCTCTCGGCCTGTCGGCGAAAGGCGGGATGATGGAGCGTGCGGAGCGCATCGTCGTCGTGTGCGCCGCGCTGGCGTTCGGCTTCGTCATGGTGCCGCTTCTGTGGTTGATGCTCGGGCTCAGCTCGCTCACCGCTGCGCAAAGGTTCGTCGCCGTGTGGAAGCAGGCGAACGCCCAAGGAAAAAACCCCCCTCCGAGGGTCGCCGGCCAGTGGCGCTCAACCCGGCGCGCCGGTTTCGAGTCCGCTCCGGTAACCGATCGCTGGCGGGCGTGGCGCGAAGCGAACGGTTGGGGATCGGGGCCCCAAGGTTTCGCGGCACGTCGAACGAGGCCGGCGACGGGCAGCTCGCGATGGGGGGAGCGCCGCAGGGCACGCCGCGACCGCCGCTACGGTGCCGGCCGTTCCTGACGGCCAAGCGCATCGGGCCTTCCCGAGACTCCTTCCTCCCCACATTGCAAAGGAATCCGTCGGGGCCGCTATGGCGCTCGCCGAAGTCCTCTCGGGATTCGTTCCGGCTCCGCTGGCGCGAAGCGTCGCCGAGAGCGTCGCGGTAGCAGCCTCGTACACGCCGTCTTGGACCGATGCAGAAGGCACGTGGCGGCATCGCCGCGAACTCCTCGCCCGGCACATCTCCAAAGTCGTCGCCGACGACGTCTCGCGAGCGAGGATGCGGTCGCTTGTCGACGAGGCGATCGCTTCCTACGGGCGCTACTGGGCTGAAAGCCTGGCCCTCACGAGTGTCAGCCCCGACAAGCTGGAGGCTGGCATCCGCTACGAGGGATTCGAGCGCCTCGAGGCGAGCGTCGCGCGGGGCGCCGGTACGATACTCGCGGTGCCGCATCTTGGCGGCTGGGAGTGGGGCGGAGCGGACGTCGCGCGCCGCGGTTGGCCTGTGAGTGTCGTCGTCGAACGGCTCGCATCTGAAGGATTCTTCGAGTGGTTCGTGGACATGCGTAGCCGCCTCGGGATGAACGTGATACCGACCGGGCCCGGTTCTGCGGCGGCGTGCACCGCGGCCCTCGCGCGAAACGAAGTGCTCTGCCTGCTCTCCGACCGCGCCGTAGGCACGACAGCGACGGTCGACGTCGAGTTCTTCGGTGAGGTCACCGCCTTGCCTGCCGGGCCCGCCGCCCTTGCCTTGCGAAGCGGTGCGACGCTACTGCCGGGAGCCGTCTTTTTCCTGGCGAAAACCTCCAGTCACCTCGGCGTGCTGGCCGAGCCGATCGAAGCGAAGCGCACCGGCCGGTTGCGCGACGACGTGCAGGCGGTCACACAGGAGGTGGCGCGGTCCTTGGAGCGCCTGATCCGCAGGGCGCCGACCCAGTGGCATCTGCTCGCACCGAACTGGCCGAGCGACCGTGGGCGCCCGCTTGGGTAGCTTTAGGCCGGTGCGTGTCGGCATAGTCTGCCCATACAGCCTCACACTGCCCGGCGGCGTGCAGGGGCAGGTCCTCGGTCTCGCCCGGGCGCTTCAGCGATCCGGGGTCCAGGCCCGGGTCCTCGGCCCCTGCGACGGACCGCCACCCGACCCCTCCGTTACACCGCTCGGCAGATCGATCCCGACCGCGTCCAACGGGTCGCTCGCAGCGATCGCCCCCGACCCGGCGGCCGCCCTTCGAACGGTCAGGGCGCTTCGCGACGAGCGCTTCGACGTGTTGAACATCCACGAGCCGCTGACTCCGGGTCCGAGTCTCACTGCCTTGGTGACGGCGTTCTGCCCTACGGTCGGGACGTTCCATCGAAGCGGCCCGAGCGGGTGGCTCGACCTCACACGCCCCCTCGCGAGCTACGGCAGCAGCTACCTCGACGTGCGGGTCGCTGTCTCCGAGGAGGCCCGCGACACAGCAGCGGAGGCGGTCGGCGGCGACTACGAGCTCGTGTGGAACGGCATCGACGTCGCCCGCTACGAAGGCTCCCCGGCGTGGGAGACGAAAGGGCCGACCGTGCTGTTCGTGGGACGCCACGAGCCACGCAAAGGCCTCGAAGTGCTCCTGCGCGCAGCTCAAGGGCTCGGCGGCGGGGTGCGGCTGTGGATCGCCGGGCAAGGCCCCGACACAGACCGGCTGAAGCGTCTATACGGCACCGACACGAGGATCGAATGGCTCGGAAGGATCGGCGAAGCGGAGAAGATAGCGAGGCTTCGCGGGGCCGACGTGCTCTGCGCGCCGTCGCTCGGCGGTGAAAGCTTCGGTGTGGTGCTCCTCGAAGGTTTGGCGGCGGGGACACCGGTCGTCGCATCGGACCTCGCCGGTTACCGCAGAGTCGCGCGCTCCGGCCAGGAGGCGATCCTTGTAGCCCCGGGGGACGTCGCGGCGCTTTCGGGGGCCTTGGCCGAGGCGCTGAGCGCAACCGATCGGGTCGGCTCGATGGTTCGCCGTGGCCGACTGCGCGCCGAGGAGTTCTCGATGGAGGCTTTGTCGCAGCGGTACATGGAACTTTTCGAGCTGGCGGTGCGTAGGCGTGCGGAGGTGCGCCAGACGTATATCCAGCGGCTTGCGAACCGCGTTGGTTCGGCTACAGCCGAAGGGCGAATACGATCCTCATTGATGATCGCGAAGACAGCCACGAGACTAGAGCTTCCCCGGTCGCGGCGCGACTGGGCACCGAGGATGCCGGGACGCTCGGGTGGCCGGGATGCCTAGAGCCATTCAGCGGCGCGAGATCCGGGTGGCAGCTGCCTTCTCGGCCGGCCCGTCCTTCGTCGTCGGCCTGGTTGCAGGCATAGCGGGTGGACCCGTCGCCGGGGTTGTCGTCTTCGCCGTAGCAGCGGCGGGTCTCGGGGCGTGGCCGTTCCTCGCAGCCGACCGCCTGGTCGAGGCGAGCCTGCGGGGTCGAGACGCCGACCCGGTGGCCGACGCGCGCCTATTCAACCTCGTCGACGGTCTCGCAACGACCCTCGGGCTTCGAAGTCCACGACTCGTGATCGTCGAAAGCCCAGGCCTCAATGCCATGGCGAGCGGCGCCCGCCGGGGGGCGGAAGTCGTGGTGGTCACAACGGGGTTGCTGGAGGAGTTGGAACTGGTCGAGCTGGAGTCGGTGCTCGCGGAGGTTCTCTACCGCCTGCGTCACGGGGATGTCGCAGCCGAGACGTTGCTCGTAGCCACCTTCGGCCTCGGCCGGTCTTATGTCCTCGCCCCCGACAGGGACACCCGACTCGACACTGCGGCGGTGGGCGTCACACGCTACCCCCCGGCGCTGGTGTCGGCGCTGGAGAAGATAGGGGTCAAAGGTTCCCTGGTCGCAGGCCAGACACCGCGCCTCGCGCACCTCTGGGTTGCTGACCCGGTTAGGAGCGCGGAGAAGTTTCGCTGGCGTATAAGCCTCGCTGATCGATGCGGGGCTTTGCAAGAACTCTGAGGCTCCTAAACTGGTGGTCATGAACGAGCCCGAGCAGACCCGCCGCACCGGCACCCCCCTAGTCAAGCGGGGCATGGCCGACATGCTCAAAGGCGGCGTCATCATGGACGTCGTCACCGCCGAGCAGGCCAAGATCGCAGAAGATGCCGGGGCGGTAGCAGTGATGGCCCTCGAACGGGTCCCGTCCGACATACGCAGGGACGGCGGCGTCGCCAGGATGAGCGACCCGGCGCTGATCGAGGCGATCAAGGCGGCTGTAACCATCCCGGTCATGGCTAAAGCCCGGATCGGCCATATCGCTGAGGCGCAGGTGCTCGAGGCGCTCGGCGTCGACTACATCGACGAGAGCGAAGTGCTGACACCAGCCGACGAAGTGCACCACATCGACAAGCACCACTTCACAGTGCCGTTCGTTTGCGGGGCGACGAACCTCGGCGAGGCGCTTCGGAGGATCTCCGAGGGTGCTGCGATGATCCGCTCCAAGGGGGAGGCCGGCACAGGTGACATCAAGGAGGCGGTTCGCCATATCCGCTCGATAACCTCCGACATCAAGCGGATCACCGTGGCGGACTCAGCGGAGATCTTCAACTGGGCGAAGACCCTCCAGGCGCCGGTCGGCCTCGTCGAGGAGCTCGCCGCGACAGGGAAGCTGCCGGTTCCTCTGTTCTGCGCCGGCGGCATAGCGACGCCGTCCGACGCGTCGCTGGTGATGCAGTTGGGTGCGGAAGCCGTTTTCGTTGGCAGCGGGATCTTCAAGAGTTCGGATCCGGTCCGCTTCGGAAGGGCCATCGTCGAAGCCACCACCCACTTCAAGGACCCTTCGATCATCGCGAAAGTCAGCCGTGGACTCGGCGACGCCATGAGAGGCCAGGACGCCTCGACAGTCGAGACAAGGCTCGCAGAGCGAGGTTGGTAAGCGCGCGGTTGCCGGCATCCTTCGTCGCTGGCCGCATGTAGATGGGAGCGTCGACGCAGGTGCCGGACTTCAAAGTCGGGATCCTCGCTCTTCAAGGCGCCGTGCGCGAGCACGTCGGGGTTTTCTCGCGCCTCGGCGTCGAAGCGGTGGCGGTCACGGACCAAGCGACGCTCGAAGCAGTGGACGCGCTCGTGCTGCCGGGCGGGGAGTCGACCGCGATCTCGCGCCTTCTCGAGACGTCAGGTCTGCTAGAGCCTGTCCGCCGCCGTGTCAAGGACAAGATCCCGACGTTTGGAACCTGCGCCGGGATGATCCTCCTTGCGCGCTCGGTCTCAGACGGCCGACCGGACCAGCACCAGCTCGACGGGATCGACATCGACGTCAGGCGCAACGCTTTCGGGCGTCAAGTGGACTCATTCGAAACCGACCTCGTCGTGGACGGCCTCCCCTCCGACAGCCGCACTCGCATTGCGGGCCCCGCGGCGGAGGCCTTCCACGCAGTGTTCATCCGGGCTCCCCTAGTCGAGCGGGTAGGCCCCGGGGTAGAAGTGCTGGCCACCGTCGAGGGAACCGACGGCGAACGGCGTGCGGTACTGTGCCGAGAGGGCTCCTGCCTCGTCAGTGCGTTCCATCCGGAGCTTTCGGGGGACCTTCGCCTCCACGAGATGTTCCTCGAGTCGGCGTTCGCTTCGCACGTCAAAGTCCCGGCGGCGACCGCTTCACGATCCAAACAGTAGGAGGAAACCCGATCATGTCCGGCCACAGCAAATGGGCAACCATCAAACACAAGAAGGGCGCAGCCGACAAGGCGCGGGGCAAGCTGTTCGCGAAGCTGATCCGCCAGGTCGAGGTGGCAGCGCGCGAAGGTGGCGGGGATCCAGACGCGAACCCGACGCTGCGAACCATGTTCCAGAAGGCGCGGGAGGCGTCCGTGCCCCTCGACACGATCGAACGGGCGATCAAGAGAGGTACCGGCGAGCTCGAAGGGGTCCGCTACGAGCAGGTGTCCTACGAGGGGTACGCCCCGAGCGGTGTCGCCGTGATCGTCGAGTGCCTCACAGACAACCGCAACCGGACAGGCTCCGACATACGCTCCGCCTTCTCCAAGAACGGCGGCTCGATGGCCGAACCGGGCGCAGTGTCGTGGCAGTTCGAGCGAAGAGGAGTCATATCTGTCGGACGTGCAGTCGCCGAGGACGAGATCATGCTCGCAGCGCTCGACGCAGGCGCGCTCGACGTGGTCGACCTCGGCGACGAGTGGCAGGTCACGACCTCGCCGGCTGACGTCAACACCGTCCGCCAAGCCGTCGAAGACGCCGGGATAGCCGTCGCTTCGTCCGAGGTGACGCTTCTCGCGACGACCAGCGTCGAGCTTGCCAGCGAGGGCGACGCCAGAAAAGTGCTGCACCTCGTAGACGTGCTCGAGGATCACGACGACGTACAAAACGTGTACGCGAACTTCGACATACCAGATGAGATACTGAACCTGGTCGAAGCGTAGTATAGTCGAACTGGTGTTCGCTCTAGGCATAGACCCTGGTCTCTCGCGATGCGGTTACGGAGCAGTGCGTGGAGCGGGAAGCGACCTGGAGTGCGCCGCGTACGGGCATCTGACGACCCCGACGGATCTTCCTCTAGCCGAGCGCCTCGGCATCTTGCAGGGGGACCTGGAGGAGCTGCTGGACGACCTGCGACCTGAAGTGGTCGTCGTGGAGCGTGTCTTGTTCCAGGTCAACGCACGGACCGCCATGTCGGTCGGCCAGGCGAGCGGACTCGCCCTCGCCTGCGCGGCCCGCCGGGCCATACCGGTCGCCCAGTACAGCCCGAACGAGGTGAAGCTCGCCGTCGCCGGCTACGGGAGCGCCGACAAGGTCGCGGTGCAGTCGATGGTGGCCATGCTCCTCGGACTCCCGTCACCGCCGCGGCCGGCGGACCGAGCCGACGCTCTTGCTCTGGCTGTCACGCACCTGGCCGGGGCCGGTCTTCGCCTCGCGGGATCGGCGCTGCGATGATCGGATCGCTGCG
>JAJZDJ010000041.1:15856-20432 GCA_021828685.1 Actinomycetes bacterium
CGCTGCGATGATCGGATCGCTGCGCGGAACGCTCGGCGAATGCTCGATACGAAGCGCCGGGCCGATGGAGGTCGTGGTCGACGTCCGCGGCGTCGGCTACCGCGTGCTAATGGGATCCTCGGCGCTAGCCGCTCTCGGGCCGGAGGGCTCGGATGTCTCGATCCACGTCCACACCCACTTACGCGAGGACGCCCTCGTGCTCTACGGCTTCGTCTCCAAGGCGGAGCGCGACTGCTTCGAGGCGCTCATATCCGTTAGGACCGTGGGGCCGGGGGTGGCGCTCGCGATGCTGTCCGTCCACTCGCCGGGGTCGCTTCGCCGCATCGTGTCGATCAAGGACGTCGACGCCCTGCGCCTCGTGCCGGGTATCGGAGCCAAGACCGCAGCCCGGCTCGTGATCGAGCTCGAGTCCAAGCTCGACGACTTCTACGAGTTCGGGGGCTCCGAGGAAAGCAGCGGCGACCAGCGCGTCGACGGTGCCGCCGGCCGGCGGGCGACGGCGGCCCTTCCGTCCGTGCGCGAGGATCTTCGCAGCGCGCTGGCGTCTCTTGGCTACGGCCCCGACGAGATCCGCTACGCCGAGTCGGTCGTAAGCATGGACGGTCCCGTGGGCGACGTGCTCAAGCTGGCGCTTCGAGAGCTGGCGGCGCGTCGATGACCGACAACGCCGGTATCCGCCCGGCCGGGCCGGCGTGGCGCTAGGGATGTCGGCGACGTGAGGGAGGAAGGCGACATCCGGGCGGTCGCCCCGACCGCCGACCCGATCGAGTCCGCCGAGGAGGCAGGCCTTCGCCCTCGCCGACTCGCTGACTTCGTCGGCCAGTCGGCTCTCAAGGAGCACCTCGAGATCATGCTCGAAGCCGCCAGGCGCCGCGATCAGCCGGTCGACCACCTGCTCTTCGCCGGCCCGCCCGGCCTCGGCAAGACGAGCCTGGCGGGGATAGTCGCGAACGAGGTCGGCGCCGGGCTGCGGGTGACCTCCGGGCCTGCCCTGGTGCGTGCCGGGGACCTCGCTGCTATCCTCACGAACTTGGTGGAAGGTGACGTCCTCTTCGTGGACGAGATACACCGCCTCGGCCGGGCGGTCGAGGAGATCCTCTACCCGGCCATGGAGGACTTCCAGATCGACGTGGTGCTCGGTAAGGGTCCGAGCGCCAGGAGCATCCGGATAGACCTGCCTCGCTTCACTCTCGTCGGGGCGACCACGAGAACCGGGCTTATCACCGGGCCGCTTCGCGACAGGTTCGGTTTCGTGGCCCGCATGGACTACTACAGCCACGGCGAGCTTCAGGAGATAGTCGACCGCTCCGCCTCCATTCTCGGCACCGAGATCGAGCCGTCCGGCTCCGCCGAGATAGCCCGCCGCTCCCGTGGCACGCCCCGGATAGCGAACCGGTTGCTCAAAAGAGTGCGGGACTTCGCGGAGGTCCGCGCTCGCGGCACGGTCGACCTGGTTGTAGCTTGCGACGGGCTCGAACTTTTCGGTGTCGACGATCTCGGATTGGACAAGGTCGACCGGGCGATCCTCGACGCCGTATGCTCACGCTTCGGCGGTGGGCCGGTCGGGCTTTCGACCCTGGCCGTCAGTGTCGGCGAGGAGACCGATACTGTCGAAGATGTGTACGAGCCGTTCCTCCTCCAGCTTGGGCTTCTCATGCGCACCCCGAGGGGTCGGGTTGCGATGCCGGCAGCTTGGCGGCACCTCGGCCTCGCCGTACCCGACGGGCGGACGCCGGAGGAGGCGAGCCTCTTTTGACCGTGACCGGCGGCGTCTCGCCGGGCGTGTAGCGGCCAGTCGTGGAGGTACCCGAATACCTGCTTCCCGAGTCGTCGATAGCGCAGGTCCCGCTGGAGCCGCGCGACTCGGCCCGACTGCTCGACGCCCTCGACCCCGGCGGCGCGCTCGACGACCGCCACGTGCGCGATCTACCCTCGCTCGTCGGTGCCGGCGATGTGGTCGTAGTCAACAACAGCCGGGTCCTGCCGGCGCGCCTTCGCCTTAGAAGGCCGGGAGGTGCCGACGCCGAAGTCCTGCTCCTCGCCCCCGAACCCGGCGACGCCCGGACCTGGTCCGCTCTGGTGCGACCGGGACGCAAGCTTGCCCCCGGATGCCTCCTCGGCGTCCCGGCCGTCCCGGCCGTCCCGGCCGCCCCGGCCGCCCCCACCGGCCCCGCTCAACGTGACGGCGACGGCGACGGCGATCACAACAACCAAGGAGAGGCCACCGAAGCGGTCGTCGAGGTCGGCGAGCGCCTCGATGGTGGCCGGCGACGGGTGAGACTCCTAGACGATCCCGCTGCGATCTTTGAGCGCTGCGGTGAGATGGCGCTGCCGCCTTACATAAAGGCGAGGCTCGCCGACCCGGAGCGCTACCAGACGGTGTACGCAACGCTGCCCGGCTCGGTCGCGGCTCCGACGGCCGGCCTGCACCTCACCCGCGACGTGCTCGACGGCATCGTGGCGCAAGGAGCGAGCTTGCGCACCGTCGACCTGGCTGTCGGCCTCGGAACTTTCAGGCCGGTTCGGGTGGCGCACGCCGAGGACCACGACATGCACTCCGAGCGCTACAGCGTGCCGGAGGAGACGTGGCAGGCCTGCCTCGACGCCCGAAAGAGCGGCGGGCGCGTGCTTGCCGTCGGCACTACCACGGTCCGGGCGTTGGAGAGCACCGCGGCAAGCGGGAAGCTGGCGGGGGAGAGCGGACTGTTCATCCGGCCCGGCTTCGACTGGTCGGTCACGGACGTGCTGCTCACCAACTTCCACCAGCCGCGCTCGACTCTGCTGGTGCTCATGGAGGCGTTCATGGGTCCCAGATGGCGCGACGTGTACGGCGAGGCGCTCCGGCGCGGCTACCGGTTCCTGTCTTTCGGCGACGCAATGATCACCGCACACCGGTGACGAAGACGGTGAAGAAGACGGTGACGAAGACGGTGAAGATGGCGACGATCGTATGAGGCCGGCCCGCATGGAGGTGCACCACGTCGACGGCGCAGCGCGGACCGGGACTGTCGAGCTGGCGAAAGGGTCGTTCTCGACGCCGTGCTTCATGCCGGTCGGTACCCGTGGTGCCGTGAAGCTTCTCGACGCAGGCGACCTGGAATCGATCGGCCCAGAGATCGTCCTCGCGAACACCTACCACCTGATGATGCGCCCCGGCGCCGGAACCGTCGAAGCTCTCGGCGGAGTCGGGCGTTTCACGGGCTGGCCGGGCCTCACCCTGACCGACTCCGGCGGATTCCAGGTGTTCTCGCTACGCGGCCGGGTGGACGAGGGCGGGGTGAGTTTCAAGTCCGTCTACGACGGCAGCGAGCACCGGCTCGACCCCGTGTCGGCTGTACGGATCCAGGAGCAGCTCGGCGCGGACATCCAGATGGTGCTCGACCACTGCTGCGGCCTGCCCGCCCCCCACGAGACGGTGCACGCGGCGGCGGAACGCACCCTGGCGTGGGCGGCGATCGCACGCGACGCTCATCGCCGGGAGGACCAGAGCCTTTTCGGGATCGTCCAGGGCGGCGTGTCGGAGGAACTTCGCTCCGAGAGCGCAGAGCGGACCGTCGCGATCGGCTTCGACGGATACGCGATCGGCGGCCTGTCGGTGGGAGAGTCGAGGATCGAGATGCTCCAAGCTCTCGCAGCCTCGGTACCCAAGCTCCCAGCCGACCGACCCCGCTACATGATGGGCGTAGGTGACCCGAGATCGCTCGTCGAGGCGGTAGCGCTAGGCGTCGACATGTTCGACTGCGTCGCCCCGACCCGGATGGCCAGGCACGGGGTCGCCCTCGGCGAAAGCGGGCGAATCCGTCTGCGATCGCAGCGCTTCGCCCGTGACGGCGGCCCCCTCGACCCCAAATGTGGGTGCCCGGTGTGCGATCGTTACAGCGCAGGATACGTGAGGCACCTTCTGATCGTCGCCGAGCCCACCGCGGGCCGGCTCATAACCATTCACAACCTGCACTGGATGATGGGGTTCATGAGAAAAATTCGGGCGGCGATCGAAACAGCCACCCTCCAAAGCCTGATCCGCGACACCAATGAAGCCTGGAGCGGTGATGGTCTGCGCTAATGTCCAGCGGGCCCGAAGGCGGGCCACTAACCGAGGGTTCTGATCAAAATGCACATCCTGCTCGCCTCGCTGCTGCAGAGCACGACCACGACAACAGTCGCAAAATCAACCTCTACGTCGGGATCGCTGACCCCGTTCCTGGTTCTCATCCTGATTTTCGGCGGCGCGTACCTGCTGTTCATCCGGCCGCGGTCAAAGCGCGCTCGCGCCCAGCAGGCAGCGGCACGCCAGGTCGGAGTCGGTGACGCCGTGATGACCGCCGGCGGTATCTTCGGCACGGTCGTCGAGGTGACACCGGATTCTGTCGCCGTGGAGGTTTCGCCCGGCGTAGTCATGACGTTCATCCCGCGTGCCGTCAGCGCCCGTCCCGCCTCCGCCGGCAGCCCGCCGCCGCCGGTAGGAGCCGGCGTGCCCGCCTACGAGGAGCCCGCCTACGACGAGGCCGACGAGGACGACTCCGACTTCGAGGGTTCCGACGAGGAGGAGCTCGACGGCGAAGAAGCCGGCTCCTAC
>JAJZDJ010000270.1 GCA_021828685.1 Actinomycetes bacterium
TGGCGCGCGGGGCGCGGGTGGTGGCGCGCGGGGCGCGGGTGGTGGCGCGCGGGGCGCGGGTGGTGGTGGTGCTCCCGTCTCTGGGCGAAGGGGTATCGGCGGGGAGCAGGTCGAAGGGGTGCAGGCGGTGCGGGAACTGCTCGTGGCCCGACGCCGCCGGGTCATCTCGGTGACGATCTCGGACCCGAGCGGGCGATCGGAGCCCCTCGCCGAGATAGCGCAACTCGCTTCCAGGGCGAGCTACCAACCCGACGGAGCCGCCGAGCACAGCGGCGCTCCTCGCCACGTGGAGGTGCGCTACGTCGAGCGTGAAGTGCTCGACAGGCTTGCAGTCAGTGATGCGCCGCAAGGTGTGGTGGCGTTCGCCGAGGCGATCGAGAGCCACGAACTTTCAACCCTCACAACCCGCGATGTCGGTGGCTCGACCCCGTTCCTTGTCGTCTTGGACGGGATTACCGACCCGCACAATCTCGGTGCTGTGATGCGGAGCGCTCTCGGGTCGGGGGTGACGGGCCTCGTGATCCCCAAACACCGGTCGGCCCGGCTGAGCCCAGCGGCGCTCAAGGCGGCAGCCGGCGCTGCTGAGCATCTGCCCATCGTCGAAGTGGCGGGGGTTCCTGCTGCGCTGCGCCAGCTCGACCAGGATGGAGTTTGGACGGTCGGTTTGGACTCTGCGGCAGCGACGGTTATCTGGGAGCTGGCGGTAGCCGACCAACCACTGGCATTGGTGTTAGGAGCCGAGGGGGGAGGCCTTTCGCCGCTCACCGCCCGGCGATGCCGAGCTATGGCGGGAATACCGCTGCAGGGTCCTCTTGGATCGCTCAACGTGTCGGTGGCTGCTGCCGTCGCCTGCTTCGAGGTTGCTCGTCGTCGTGCGATGGCGGATCCCCGCTGACGGTCGGCTGATTGGCGGCTGACGGTCGGCCGCCTGGCGGCTGATCGAGTCGGCCGTCAAGGTCGCCTACGATGACCGGGTGCAAGACGTAGCCGAACCCGTGCCCGCCACGACGACTCCGGGTGCAGAGCAAATCGAGGTCCGCCAGTTCCGCTTCGAACGGCCTCCGGGCGGCACAACGCTCCTTCTGGTACGGCACGGCGAGTCGGCCCCGGCCAGGTCTGACAGGCCGTTCCCGCTAGTCGACGGCCACGGCGACCCGGAGCTCGATCCCCATGGAGTGCTGCAGGCGTCCCTGGTCGCCGAACGGCTCAGCCAGCCGCGCCGCGGCGAAAGCATCTCCGCGATCTATGTGACAAACCTGTGCCGAACCTCCCAGACTGCTGCTCCTCTGGCTGCTGCCCTTTCAATCACGCCGGTCGTTGAGGCCGACCTTCGGGAGGTGCATCTAGGCGAATGGGAGGGTGGAACCTACCGGATCCGTCTTCGGGAGGGAGGGCCTATTGTTGATCGGCTCGTTCGGGAGGGCCGGTGGGACGTTGTGCCGGGAGCGGAGCCCGATGAGGCTTTCATCTCCCGAATCAGGAGGGGAATCGAGCGGATTGCTGCCGCGAATAGGGACAGCCTCGTTGCCGTCTTCACGCACGGCGGCGTGATAGGCCGCATCGTTGCTGAGATCGCACAGTCGCGGCCGATGCTGTTCTCCAGCGCCGAGAACGCGTCGATTACCGAACTCCTCGTCACGCCCGAGCGCTGGGTGCTTCGCAGCTTCAACGACACCGCCCATCTAGAGAGTCTGT
This sequence comes from Actinomycetes bacterium, assembly GCA_021828685.1. Lineage (GTDB taxonomy): Bacteria > Actinomycetota > Acidimicrobiia > Acidimicrobiales > Palsa-688 > JAJZAM01. Next base: position 1,696 of record JAJZDJ010000270.1, read on the forward strand.
GAGCGTGTGGGCTGCGGGCGGCGGGGCGCGGGCGCGGGCGCGGGGCGCGGGCGGCGTCGTTCGGCATTCCGTCAAATTTGGTCAGGATCGCAACTCGTCCAAATCCTGGCCAAAAAGCTCCCAAAATTCCGTCACTTTTGGTACAAAAGTTTTCGGGACCGAAAATCTTGTACCAAAAGCGTCGAAAAAACGGCTGTTTTGGTCAGTCTTGCAGCGCTTCGTTGCGATCCTGGCCAAATTCGACGGTCTTTAGCCGTCCTGGGTCCCGGGACGGGTTGGTTTTGGTCGCGATCACGGTTGAAACTGACCTTTGAGCCGTACGTTGTTGGCCGGCCCTACTTGCCGGAAGTCAGCCGCCACGCCGACGGCAGCGCAATGGCCGCAATGGCAGCCTTGATGGCGTCGCCGACGAGGAACGGAGTGAGCCCCAAAGCGATCGCCTTCCCGGCGCCGACGTGGAGGTCGACCGCTAGCCATACGATGCCGATCGCGTACATGACTATCTCGGCGGCGATCATCGCCGGGATCGAGCGGAACACGGATCTGTCGGCCCTTCGCTCCGCGAGGTAGCCGCACAAGGCCGCCGCGACCACGAAACCGACGATGTAGCCGAACGAAGCGCCGACGTATCCCGAGGCGTGGCCGGCGAACCACGGGACACCGAGCACTCCGGCAACGGCATACAGACCTAGGGCCGCAGCTGCCCGTCTCAGGCCAAGTGCTGTCCCGCACAGAAGGACAGCGAGGGTCTGACCGGTAATCGGTACAGGGGTGAAAGCGAGGTGAATCGACACCTGGGCCATCAACCCGACGAGACCGGCGGCGCCCACCACAAGGGCGATGTCTCGCGTAAGCGATTGGGGGATCAGGTCTGCCAAGACCGCCGGTGTGGGGCGTCGGATTGTCACTGCGTTGGTCAAGTGGCTCCTCGCGGCTCTCGTGGACCCTGGGTGGCCCGGGGACCGGAAGACCGGGAGCGTAACGGGCTACGGTCACGAGGTGCCAATCCGCTCCCAGGTGCCAATCCGCTCCCAGGTGCCAACGAGATCCCAGTCACGTGGGCCGCGCCGGCAGGCAGAATGTAGGGCGTGGAGGTTGCCGACGCCTACGGTTACCTGCTCGGCGTGTGGAACGTCGAGCGGTTGATCGAGGACTATCACTGCGGCGAGTCGGGTGTCTTCGCCGGGTCTGTCGCTGTCTGTCAGCTCGACAGGGAACTGAGCCTGAAACCGGAGGCCGAAGCCTCACCGCCTCCACGGCGTCAGGCGGCCTCCTATCACGAGACTGGTACTCTTCGGTGGTCGGGGACGGAACTTGCTTGCGCACGTCGCTTGCTCCTGGCCGACATCGGGGAGAGCCGGGCGGCGCTGCGCTTTGCGGACGGCAGGCACTTCGTCGATGTCGACCTTTGCACAGGTGAGTGCGAGGTCCGACACGATTGCGGCGACGACGTCTACCTCATCAAGTTCCGAGTTCAGTCAGCGGACTGCTACGAAGAATGCTGGGAAGTAAAGGGGCCGGACAAGGGCTATCGGGCCGACGGGACATACAGGCGCGATCGAGGTGAGGTGGTCCGGGAATCGGGGTAGCCGACTGTTGCCGGATAAGTGAACGATACTGAGTGTACAAGTGTGTTAGTGAGCCGATTGGCCGGTGAATTTGACGGAGTGGGCGGGGTCGCAGGGGATTCATTCCCAGACCGCTTACAG
>JAJZDJ010000042.1 GCA_021828685.1 Actinomycetes bacterium
CCCGGCATGGCCGACTTCGTCGTTCGCCAGCCTGACTTCTAGCGAGGCGCGCCCACTGACCGGTCGTCGCGTCCGGTTCTCCAGACGCCGTCGCCGGGGGCGCCATCCGCTGCCGACGGCACCGCCGAAAGAGCTTGATCGGGTCGTCGGTCCACGCCGTAAGGGCACACCCGAACCTTGCCGGACCGTCCACCGCTGCCACGACCCCCTTGACCTGCGCTTTCGAGCACCCCCAACGGGATTCGAACCCGTGCTGCCGCCTTGAAAGGGCGGTGTCCTAGGCCGCTAGACGATGGGGGCAGGACGTCACAGCCTACAGTTCCGCACCGCGCCCCGTAAGCCGACGTCGAGCGGTCCCTGCCTCGGCGGTGAAGATCGACACTGCGCTCAGAGGTTCGGTCGGCGCTGCGCCCACGGGGCGGCCTCTTCGAGTTGTGCAGCCACCTGGATTAGAAGATCCTCCCGGCCGTAACCCGCTACGAGGTGTATCCCGACAGGCAACCCCTCGGAGCTGACGTAGAGCGGAAGCGAGATAGCGGGCTGCCCGGTTACGTTGAACTGCGGCGTATAGGGCACTAGCTCAGCGACTGACCGCTGGCCGGACAAGGGGTCGCCGGGCGGCGGTTCAAGCTCGCCGATCCGAGGCGGTAGGCCCCCGAGAGTTGGGGTGAGAAGCAGGTCGTGGGTCGCCCAGAACGCACCGAGCTGTCGGGTGAGTGTCGCGCCCGCCGACATGGCTTCCGCGTACTCCATGGCGGTGAAATTAGACGCTGCTGCTGCCATCGCCCACGTCAGAGGTTCGACGTCGTCGGTCGTGAGTTCCCTGCCGAGCTGGCGCGCGACGCCGTCCATGGAGAGTTTCGCCTTGACCGCCCAGCGCACCATGAATCGCCGCGATGTCTCTGGGTCGACCTCCGGCCGGTCGCTACTTACATGGTGGCCGAGGGAATCGAGGAGGCCGGCGGTGTGAGCGACTGCGGCGGCACAATCGGGGTGCAGCTGGCCCGCAGGATTCGAGTCGACCATCCCTACTCGGAGTCCTTTCGGGCGCACCCCGAGTTCCGCGACGTACGGTCGAAGTGGGGGAGGGGCGATCACCATGTCACCGGGTCCGGGTCCTCGCCCGACATCGAGAAGCGCCGCTGTGTCGCGAACTGAGCGCGCCACCACATGCTGAACCGAAAGGTCACTCTCGTCGCGCCACGGCCCGAGCGTCGTCCGGCCACGGGACGGTTTCAAGCCGACGAGGCCGCACATGCTCGCGGGGATCCGTATCGAGCCGCCTCCGTCGCTCGCGTGGGCGACGGCGACCATCCCTGCCGCGACGGCAGCTGCGCTACCCCCGCTCGATCCGCCCGGGGAGTGGTCCAAGTTCCACGGATTACGGGTAGCGCCGTACGCGCGTGGTTCGGTGACGGGCAGGATTCCGAACTCGGGCGTGTTGGTCCGACCGAGAAACGCAAAGCCGGCTCGGCGGAACCGGGCAATCAACCAGCTGTCCTCCGTTGCTGTCCACCCAGCGGCTTTGAGGGCGGCGTTGCCTTGATGGGCAGGGTCGCCGGCAGACTCCGCATTCAGGTCCTTGACCACGAACGGAACTCCGCGAAAAGGCCCGTCCGCCAAGCCGGAGTCGACCTCCGACAAAGCTCGCTCGAAGCGGCGATGGATGACGGCGTTGACCTGGCCGTCGACTGCCTCGATGCGCTCTATCGCCGCTTCGGCGAGTTCCCGAGCGCTGACCTGTTTCGACGCAACCAGGTCAGCTTGGTCGGTTGCATCTTTCCAAAGAAGCTCCTGCAGGTCTTTTGTCATGGCGGTCATGCTACGGCGCCATCGACAAAGGCGCCCGTGGAAGCGCCTCGCACCGGTCGAGCGCGATCTTTACTCGCCCTGATCAGCTCGCAGGTTCCAGAGAGTTCCGTCAGGCGTGTCCCTGACTTCGATACCGTTCGCGACTATCGCATCGCGAACCCTGTCAGCGTCTGCGTAGCGCCGGTCCGAACGAGCGGCCGCTCTCTCCGCCAGCAGAGCCTCGACGAATCCTCCGACCACCTCGCGGGGGTTGCGAGCCCCCGTCCGGGCGAGGTCGCCGAGGCGGACGACCATGCGACGCATGGCGGCTCTCGCCCGTGTCATCGACGCCGACTGTATAGTGTCAGCAGACCAGGCGACAATCGTGTCGTCGAGCTCCAGCAAGGTTCGCACGGCACCGTCGACATCGCGTTCCGCGATGCAGGAATCGAAAGCCATCTCCAATCGGCGCGTCTCACCGGCGAGGATGTCTCCCACCTGCACATCGGCGCCCACTCGATCCCCGTCGCTCTGTCCGCTGGCCGAAGTATCGAGGGCGCCGGCGTCAACGGTGGCGGCGTCTGCGGCCGAACCTGACGTCGTTTGTGATGACAGCGCGCGCGATTCTAGCGTCGCCGAAACCTTGGCCAGGTCGGCGATCGATATGACAGTTCCGCTGTCGAAGACCTGCGACTTCCCCGATTTACGCACTGTGAGGGTGCCGTTTCCGACCACGGTGGCAGATCCGGCGTCAAGGTCCATGACACATCCCGTGTGCTCGTCAATGCCGAGAACCCAGCCGTGGGCGCCCATTTGCGATTCGAGTCGGGCTAGGCGTTCCTCGCCGAGGTAGCAAAAGCGGGTGTCGTGATTGCCGCCTTCTGCGTTGTCGTAGTGGGGTATCACCGCCACCTCGGGTCCCAAGAAGCCGAGCAGGTTCAGCCCGTCCAACCACTTCGGTTCCTCTCCGACCTTGTAGATTTCGTAGACGGGCACGGTGTAGCGACCGAGCGTGAGCGCAGCCGCACTTGCGAAGACGACGGCACCGCCGTGCGTCAGCTTGTCTGTCAGTAAGCCCGGAACGTCGGTTTGATCCCATTGCCTGAGGGCGTAGCTCGGGCTTCCGGGTCCGGCGAAAACCCATTTAGCGGCGCCTATTCGCGCTATAGCTTCCTGGCGGCGCAGCGGATCGTCTTTCGAGACGTCCCGGAGCTCCGCCACGTCCACCCGCCGACCGAGGCTCGTCGCGAAGTAGTCGACAGCTCGAGCGGAAATGTCGGAGGCGTTCGCCTGGAAGCCGTACGGCGTGTCGAGCAGTACAGCGGGTGGCTGTGCGCCTTCTAGGGAGTCGAAGATCGCCCGGTGGGTTTTGACCATTGTCGGGGCCGTTTCGCCCGATCCGAGGATCGCGAGGATCCGCGTCACGATTCAGCTCCAGTTGTGGACTCGCTTCGCTCGGGCGTGGCTTCGATCAGCCCGGCCACCAGGGCCGGGTACTGGGCGTGCAGATCGTGGTCCCCGCGGACCCAGCGGACTTCGCAATTCGCGAGGGCCGCCGCCGCCGAGGTGACACCGTGGCGCTTCCCGGCCATCCAGCGAGCGTTGGTCGGATCCTCGGCGACTATCAGGGTCACTGGGCAGCCGACAAGCCGGTACAACTCGGATGGGCGGTGCTCCCAGAGGTGGCGGAGTATCTGCAGGTGATGGTCGAGGCTTAGCCACGGCCGGATGGTGGAGTCTTCGAGTACCTCCATGTTGGCGATCGAGCCGGCTATCCCGGTTTCGGGCCAGTCTGGGTGGCGGGAGCGAATCATCTCCTCGAAATCCCCGATTTTGATTCCGGTCAGCTTCGGCGGGGTCAGGGCCTCTTTACAGGTCGGCCAGTCGGCGAAGTTCGACGACAACTCGATCGTCCCCCCGTCCACGAGGACGAGCCCCGACAATGCGTCGGGATTGTGCGCCGCAAAGTCCAAGACGACGTTGGCGCCCCAGCTTTGGCCGGCGACGACCGGTTCCCCCGAAACCCAACCGAGGCGGCCGAGAACGCTCCGAAGGTCGGAGTTGATGCTTGCGAAGTCGTAGCCGACGTCGGGCTTGGAGGAGTGACCGTGGCCACGCAGGTCGACTGCTGCCACCGGATGACCATCCGCGGCCAGCGACTCTGCTACACCGCTCCACAAAGTTGCGTTGGATGCGAGCCCGTGGACAAGCAGAGCCGGTCTCTCGGCTCCGTTCAAATTCCAGGTGAGCGCCGAAAGCTCGACGCCTTCACCGACGTCGACGAGGATGGGGGAGGGCGGGAATGAGCTCATGCCTACAAGTCTGCCTTGGCGCTGGTCCATTTCGTCGCGCCAGGCAGCTGCTGTGGAAGGGCTGTCGGCGCGGCGCGCGTGTTTTTTTCCGGAGGAGCCGGTGCTACCTGTTGCGTGACAAGGCGTCGATCGACTCCTCGAGTAAGAAGCTCAGCCACAGGTAAGCCGACTCCTCTTGGGATTCCGGCTGGCGGGGAGGATCGTCCTCTTTGACATCCAGGTAGGTCCCGAGTACGAGACGCATAGAGTTGATCGCAGCGACCCACGCCATCATCCTCTCCTCGTCGAGGTGCTCTTCCTTGATTGAGTCGATGACAGTTTGACAGTCATTGCGCCGGCGCTCGACGAGATCTTCCTGCATGAGCCGTCGGTATTCGTCCTGGCGCTCGAGGTCGGCCGGCTTGCTGTAGGCGGGCGGGAACAATCGATGAAGCAGCGGTGCTTCAGGATCGTCGAGGAGCTTGAGCATCTGCTCCATCAGTTCGCCGAGGACGCGACGCAGGTTCTCGTCGAGCGAAATTTTGTACGTTGCGCTGCGCCCGTCCCATTTGACGAGCCGCGTCGTGAAGCGCGGGCTCAGCTGTCACACTCCATCGTCGCCCACAATCCGTGTTCGTGGAGGCGAAAGACATCCATCTCCGCCTTTTCCCGTGATCCGTGTGAGACGATCGCCTTGCCCTTGTGATGCACGTCGAGCATCAGCTTCTCGGCCTTCGACTTGCTGTAGCCGAAGAGCTTCTGGAGAACGAAAGTCACATACGACATCAAGTTCACGGGGTCGTTCCAAACAATCACTTTCCAAGGAGCGTCAGTAATAGTGATTGTGTCAGAATCAGCTTCGATCACTTCTGCCGGCGCTGACGAGGACAACGTGGCGTTGTAACTCATGACCGGATGCCTGCGCCAGCTCCCGCAGGGGCAACAGGCGCCACGGAAGAAGCAGGTGAGACAACAGGGTAACACCAAAGACCCAGATAGTACCTGACTGTCGCTATAACGAGAAGGCTGGCACCGGCTATGTGGATGGCCACGACGCCGACTGGGTCACCTGCGAAGTACTGCGCGTACCCGACAGCCGCCTGGGCGCCGAGCGCCAGCAACATCACGAAGCTTCGCCTCATCACCTGGGGCGGGGCGCCGCTTCTCGACAGGGACCAGACCATCACCAATGTGATTGCGAGGAAGATCTCGACCGAGGTCCCGTGAATCTGCGCGACCGAATGTAAGGAGAAGTGGTACCGCGGCGTTCCGGGTGCTCCGCCATGGGGACCGGTCGATGTGACCACCGTCCCGAGGCTTGCAACCACCATCAAGGCGCCGATCGCCATACGGGCGAGTGTTATCTGGCGCCGGCCGACCATGGGGGTGGCATGTCCGGCTTCATCGGGAAGTTTTGCTCTTTCGTGCAGCACGACCGCAACGGCGAGGAAGGCCAGGCCAAGCAAGAAATGGATGCTCACGAGCAGCGGGTTGAGCTTGCTCAGCACCACGATTCCGCCGACGACGACTTCCGCTGCAAGTCCTCCGAGCATCGCGGCGGACAGCCGGGTGAGGTCGGTCCGACGCGGTCGGCGCAGGAAGGCCGCCACGAGGATACCGATCGACGCGATCGTCGCGGCTGCGTTGATGAGGCGGTTCCCGAACTCGACCCACGCATGGAAGCGGAGCGGCGCGACAACGCTGGTGGAGGTGCAAGCGGGCCACGTCGTGCAGCCGAGACCCGATCCGCTCAGGCGGACAGCGGCACCCGAGATGATAGTTACCGCCAGGACGCAGACAGCGGCGAACGCCATTCGCCGGAACGCGTCGGGGGTGACGCGAAAATGATCGCGACGACCCGAAAGTAACTCCATCGCCGCTCATGCTAGAGCCACTCGGTGAGCGAAGACCAGCGCCCGCTTTGTCCGAGTGAGTAGACCTCGCGTAGCATGGGGCTGATGGCCGTAGCCGTACCAGCATCGCTTGACGTGTCTGCGGCAGCGCGTGCACGAGGATTCGTGGCCTTGACCAAGCCAAGGATCATCGAACTTCTGCTTGTCACCACCATCCCGACGATGTTCGTAGCAGAGCGCGGTTTGCCCCGAGTGACCCTCATGGTTGCGACGCTCCTCGGTGGAACGCTTGCGGCCGGCGGCGCGAACGCAATCAACATGGTCGTCGACCGTGACATCGATTCGATAATGCGGCGTACCCGTAATAGGCCGCTGGTTACAGGCCTGATCTCTCCCACCCAAGCCCTTGTCTTCGCCGTCGGGCTAGAGGTGGCGGCATTCGCCGAGTTGTGGACGACCGTAAACTTGCTGTCTGCCCTTCTCGCTGTGAGTGCGACGGCCTTTTACGTGTTCGTCTACACGATGTGGCTGAAGAGGACCTCCGAGCAGAACATCGTCGTCGGCGGCGCGGCCGGCGCAGTTCCAGTGCTCGTGGGTTGGGCGGCAGTCCGTGGGAGCATCGGCTTGGCGCCGGTTGTTCTGTTCGCGCTGATGTTCTTGTGGACACCCCCGCATTTCTGGGCTCTCGCAATCAGATACCGGGAGGACTACCGCTCCGTCGAAGTGCCGATGCTTCCGGCTGTAGCGTCCATCGAGAAGACGACGGCACGGATCCTCGTCTACACGGTTCTCGTAGTCGTCGCATCTGCTGCATTCGGCCTGACGGCTGGCCTCGGGCCGCTCTACTGGAGTGCGGCGGCGCTCGGGGGAGCGGCCTTCGTCCTACTCGCTGCACGGCTGTGGCGCCGGCCGAGTGAGCAGTTGGCGATGACGCTTTTCCACTGGTCCATCAGCTACGTGACCGTGCTGTTCGTGGCTATGGGAGTCGACGTTCTGGTCTTTCACTGAAGGCCTGATTCCGACCGGAGAGCGACGGTTGCAGTCACTCCCAGCGGAACGTCCTTGCGGCGGCCACAGGAGCGACGACCGCCCAGCAAACCAGTACGAGCCACTCGCCCCAGTTTTGAGAGGCCGCTGCGTTGACACTGGAGTGCAATACTTGCGAGAGGGCGCCCGATGGGAGGCTTTCGGCGACGTAGCGAAGGACGGTCGGCAGTTTCGAGATTGGGAAGATCATGCCGCCTAGAAGCAGAAGCGCGAGGTAAAGTCCGTTCGCCGCAGCCAAAGTGACCTCGGCGCGAAGCGACCCGGCCATCAACAAGCCCAGACCTGTGAATGCACCAGTACCGCAAAGCAGGGCGATAGCTGCCAAGCCCAGCGGACCGTTCGGGCGCCAACCGAGTGCCACAGCCACCCCGCTGAGCACGATTACCTGGAAGACTTCGACGGTCGCAGTGGCAGCTATTTTCGCTGCCAGCAGTTTCGGCCGGCCGAGCGGAGTGGAACCGAGACGTTTGAGCACCCCGTACTGACGTTCGAACCCGGTCGCTATTGCGACGCTGACCATCGCCGAGGACATGACGGCAAGAGCCAGCACTCCCGGGGCGAGGAAGTCTACGGGGCGGCTCACCCCCGACGGGAGCGGAAGAACCTTGACCAGCGAGAAGAATGCGAGCATCCCGACGGGTATCGCCAGGTTGAGCAGGACGGCATCGCCGCGACGGAGCGTCGAACGAATCTCAGCGGCGGTCTGTGCCCTCCAGATCCTCACGCCACTCCGACCCCCCTGTCCGCCGGCGGCAATCTTGCCTGCGACAGGTGTCACAACTCGTCCACGCCTGTCGGGCGTTCAGTCAGGTCCAAGAACACGTCCTCGAGGGTCGCGCCGACGCGCAGGCTTGCGAGCGGGAGGTCGAGCTCGGCCAGCCACGACGTGACGGCCGCGACTGCGTGACGGGTATCCGCTGCTGCTCCGTCGCCTTCGAGCTGAACGGTGTAGCTGCCGGGAGTGCTCTCGTAGACGGCCGCCGATAGTTGTTCGGCCAGGGAGCTCGTGTCGAGTCCTTCCCTTGCGTCGAAGCGGACACGTCCGGCGGTGGGGGCCGAGGCGAGCAGATCCCTGGGACTCCCCGAGGCGACGATTCTGCCCCGGTCCATGATCAAGATGCGATCCGCGAGCTTTTCGGCCTCGTCGAGCTCGTGGGTGGTGACCACCACCGCGGCCCCCGAGTTGCGCAGAGTGGAAACTTTTTCCCGAATAACTAGCCGCCCATGAGGATCCACGCCGGCGGTCGGCTCGTCCAGGAAAGCGACCTCCGGCCGGCCGATCAACGCCAGTCCCAACGACAACCGCTGCTGCTCGCCGCCCGACATTCGCCGCCATGCTGTACGCGCTACGCCCCCCAGGTCGAGGTCGTCCAGGAGGCTTTGTGGATCTACCGGTCGGGCGTAGTAGGACGCGAACAATTTGAGGGCCTCAGCTGCCCCCATCCCCGGGTAGACCCCGCCCTTTTGGAGCATAACGCCCATCCGCTGCGCCAGTGCCCGGTGTGAGCGGCGGTCCGATGGGTCGAGGCCGAGCACCCGGACACGGCCCGCCGACGGGGAACGGTATCCCTCGAGTGTCTCGACGGTCGACGTCTTACCCGCCCCGTTACGCCCGAGCAAGGCAACGATCTCCCCGGACGCTACCCTGAGATCCAGTGAATCGACGGCGACCTTCCTCCCGTAGCGAACCGTCAGGTCGCACACCTCGATTGTTGCCTCGTCGCTGTCCACTGCGGTCGCGAACCTACCGCTGTTCTGACCGCGAGTATTAATGGTGGTTGTGGAAATGGAGGACGAGTGATCGAGGCCCGCAACCTCACGAAGAGCTACGGGGCTACCCTCGCTGTCGACGACCTCACTTTCGACGTGAAACCGGGCACGGTGACGGGCTTTCTCGGTCCGAACGGAGCAGGAAAAACAACGACGATGCGTATGATCGTCGGCCTCGACCGCCCGAGCAAAGGGACCGTGACCATCGACGGCCGTCGGTATCGGGACCTTCCGGTTCCACTCCAGGAGGTGGGTGCACTCCTCGACGCAAAAGCCTTCCACGGCGGCCGCTCCGGTTACAACCATCTCCTCTGCCTCGCCCAGGCGAACGGCATCCCTCGCCGACGCGTCGACGAGGTCCTTGCCATAGTTGGCCTGGATGCCGCGGCGAAACGTCGAGCGAAGGCCTTCTCCTTGGGGATGGGCCAGAGGCTCGGCATCGCGGCGGCCCTCCTCGGCGACCCGCGGATTCTCATATTCGACGAACCTGTCAACGGCCTCGACCCTGAAGGCATCGCCTGGGTGCGACGGCTCATGCGCGACCTCGCCGGGGCGGGAAGGACCGTCTTCGTTTCGAGTCACTTGATGAGCGAGATGGCCCTGACCGCGGACCACGTGATCGTGATCGGTCGCGGCCGGCTGATCAGGGACGAGAGCACGGCGCGCTTCATCGATTCGAGCTCGACGAGGTCGGTCCTGGTCCGCTCCCCTTCAACACCACGCTTAAATGAGCTGCTCATTAGAGAAGGGGCCACTGTCGAAACCGATCCGAGCGGCGCGCTAGTCGTTGTAGGCCTTGATGCTGCACGTGTCGGGGAGATCGCGGCGCAGGCCGGCGTGGTGCTGCACGAGCTTGCGCCTCAGCGGGCGTCCCTGGAGGAAGCGTTTATGGAGTTGACGAGTGAGAGTGTGGAATTCCATGCCACCGGTTCGACGAATGGGGGGCAGGGCGACCGATGACGGCGAAACCGTACAGTTTCGCCAACGTGGCTGTTTCGGAGTGGACGAAGCTTCGGACGGTGCGGTCGACGTTTTGGACTTTTGTTGTCGGGGGTGTCCTCGGGGTCGGTCTCTCTGCGCTGATTTCGGGGGTGTCGGCGAGCCACTACTACAGCGACGTGGTGATCCGTGCGACGTGGGACCCCGTCGGGCGAAGCATCCGGCCTTTGCTTCTTGCGCAGCTGGCGTTTGCTGTGCTCGGCGTCCTGACTGTTACAGCCGAATACTCGACCGGGATGATACGCACCAGCCTTGCAGCCGTTCCGAAACGCACGAAGATGATGGCAGCAAAGATGACGATATCGGCTCTTTCATCGCTCGTCGTCGGCGAGGTAGTCGCTTTTGCCGCTTTCCTGGTGGGTCAGACGATGATCCACTCGGTGCAGCCGACGGTCCCGTACGCGACTCTTGGCCAGCACAACGTGTTGAGGGTGGTCATCGGAGCCGGCCTGTACCTGGCGCTCGTCGGGCTGCTTGCCAGCGGTTTCGCAGTACTTCTGCGCCATGCGGCCGCCGGCATCGCCGTTATCGTAGCGATGCTGTTCATAATCCCGGGTTTGGCGGCAGCTTTGCCAACTTCGTGGTCGCAGCCGATCGAGGAGTACTGGCCGACTAACGCCGGCACGGAGGTCTACTCGCTCGGACACGGAGCGCACGCACTGAGCGCATGGGTCGGCTTGGGGGAGATGGCGCTATTCACAGCTGTTGTCATTGGCGTCGCTCTTTACGTCCTCGAGCGACGCGACGCGTAGGTGACTGTCGAACCGGCAGTTACCGAAGCGGCAGTTACCGAAGCGGCAGTTACCGAAGCGGCAGTTACCGAAGCGGCATTGTGGGTGGTTCGCCATGGCCAGACGGAATGGAGCAGGGACGGGCGACACACCGGCAGGACCGAAGTCGAGCTGACCTCTGACGGCGAATTGCAGGCCGCGGCATTGGCGACCTTCGCCGCGGGTTTGGGGGAGCAGCGCGTCCTGGTGAGCCCCCGTGTCCGTGCGAGGCGCACAGCGGAGTTGGCCGGCCTCGTGCCGTTCGAGGTCGTAGCCGACTTGGCGGAGTGGGACTACGGAGACCTCGAGGGTTTGACCACGGCCGAGATCCACGAGAACTACCCCAGATGGTCCATCTGGGACGGTCCGTGGCCGGGAGGTGAAACCTCCGCCGAAGTGGGCGCCAGGGCCGATCGTGTGATCGAGCGGGTGCGCTCCGGAGTCGACGCTAAGGTCATTGCTGTTTGCCATGGTCACTTCGGTCGTGTCCTGGCAGCTCGGTGGGTTGGGGCGCCGGTGAGCACAGGTCGATGGCTCGAGCTTGACACCGCGACGTGGTCACAGCTCGGCTGGGACCGTGGAAGCCCCGTGGTCACCCATTGGAATGTGCCGGCAGCCAGGCAAGGCGGCGACCGGTGACAGACATCGGTGGGTACGGACCCTACGGAGGTCCCGGAAGTTCGGGTCCGGCGGCGAGCTGCTACGTGCACGCAGGTCGCGTCGCTGGCGCGACGTGTAGACGTTGCGGTCGCCCAATCTGCCCTGACTGCATGAGAGAAGCACCGGTCGGATGGCAATGCACGTCCTGCGTGCGCGAAGGCGCCCGTGTTTCGCCGAGCGTTCGATGGCAGCCGCGCCGGCAGGGAACGCTCGGTGCTACCCGGATCACCCCTGCTGTCATCGCAATCATCGCAATCAACGTCGCAATCTACGGCTACGAGGCCGGGCACCCGGCATTTGAAGAGAAGTACTGGCTGGTACCTTTCGAAGTGCACTACATGGGGCGATGGTTCCAGCTGATCACATCGGCGTTCCTTCACGCCAGCGTCGAGCACATCGCTCTCAACATGATCACCCTCGCCATCGTCGGGCCTCCCGTCGAAGCGGCGATTGGGAGGACCCGTTTCGTCGTCGTGTACCTGTTGGCGGCGTTTGGAGGAGGCGTCGCCTTCTACCTGTTCGCGCCGATCAACGAGGCGGGACTCGGGGCGTCCGGGGCGATCTTCGGAGTCATGGGGGCGTACTACGTCCTCGCGCGCGCCCGCAGATGGGAGACCCAGACGATCACAGTGCTGCTCGTCCTCAACCTGGTGTTCTCCTTCGCCGTTCCAGGCATCGCCTGGCAGGCGCATCTTGGCGGGATAGTTGTGGGAGCGGCGGCATGTGCCGGTCTTCTGTTTAGGGGCCGAAGACCAGTCGATTTCCAACCGAGCGGAGTTGCATTGATATTGCAGGCCGCAGTCGTTGCTGTCGTCGGGGTGGCCGCACTGTCCGCCCTGTCGCTGCTGGCCCCCGGGCAGATCCACCTGCTGTAGTGATGGAACGCGACGTCGTCATCGTCGGTGGTGGCCTTGCAGGCTTGAACGCCGCTCGGCTCCTCGTAGCGGCGGGTCGCACGGTCAGCGTGTTGGAGGCTGCCGACGCCGTCGGAGGACGAGTCCGCACCGACGTGGTGGAGGGCTTTCGACTCGACCGCGGTTTTCAGGTTCTCAACACTTCATACCCGGCGGCGAAAGCGGCGCTCGACTTCACAGCGCTGGACCTCCGCCGGTTCGTCAAGGGAGCTCTCGTACGCTTCGCCGGTGGGGACCACCGCATCGCGGATCCCGTCCGCAGCTGGCGCCTGCTTCCAAATGTCTTTGGCGAAGGTCTGCTCTCCTGGAAGGATCGAGCTTCGATCGTCCGGCTCTCGGCGGTGTGCGCTTACGCGCCGGTGGCCGGGCAGCTTGCCGCGACGGATGGTGCCACGTCGGAGTTCCTTTCGAGCTTCGGGGTTAGCGAATCGGGCCAGACGAGATTTCTTGGACCATTCCTCTCCGGTGTCTTACTTGATCCGGCACTCGAGACGTCGAGCCGCTATACCCGGATGGTTTGGCGCTCGTTCGTGCGCGGCAGAGTCGTCGTCCCTGCGACGGGCATGCAGGCGATACCTGATCAGCTTGCGGGTGGGCTCCCGCCCGGTTGCGTGCGGGTCAACACGACCGTGACGTCGGTTGCTGCGGGCGCAGTGACGATCAGCGGCGGGGAGCGCATCGAATCCCGCTCGGTGATAGTGGCGACCGACGCGACGAGCGCCTGCCGTCTCCTAGGGTGGCGTGAAGAACCTCGCTGGAGAGGGGTCACGACGTTCTACCACGTGATGGAAGAAACTCACGGCGACCCTGGGAGGTCTCGCCGAGCGGTTGATCCGATGCTCCGCCTCGACGCCGAGCACCCCGATCTGATCGCAAACACGGTCCCCATCAGTTCGGTGTCGCCCCTCTATGCTCCTAGAGGATCGACCCTCATTTCTACGAGCGTGGTCGGGGACCGTAGGTCGGAGTCCGGTCTGGAGGAGCGCGTCCGGCACCGTTTGGCGGTTCTGTACCGATGCGCCCCTGAGGCCTTACGGCTCCTGCGGACCTATAGCATCGACGAGGCAGCGCCGGCGGCCCTGCCGCCCTTTGCTACTCGCAAGCCTGTTCGTGTGGGACCCGGGCTCTACGTGTGCGGCGACTGGCGTGACACGCCCTCGATCCAAGGGGCGCTGGTGTCTGGACGCAGGGCGGCGAAGGCCGTACTCGAGGCCACCTAGAGCGCTGGAGAGATTCCGGCTGCGGCCCGGAGGCGGTCGACTGTCCGGGCGACCGCGATCGTGTTGGCGAGCGGGTGCAGCGCCGGCTTTACTCCGGCGACCACGGCGGCGAACTCGTCGACCATAAGTCGATATATCTCGCCCCCACCGACGTGGCAGTCCTCGGCTACGTCGCCGGCACCCCGGCGAATGTAGGAGGTGTCCGTAGGGCCAGGAGTGAAAGCCCTCTCGACCGACAGCGAACCGGCCGACCCCATAAGGTCCACCCGCTGGCGCTCAGCGGAATCGAACGAGCAGCTGAAGCTCGCCACAAGGCCGCGCTCGAAGCGAAGGAGCCCGGCGAATGACGTGTCGACCTCTACGACGCGACTCTCGTGTCTGTCGGCAGGCGCAGGCAGCGCAACGGCTGTAACCGACTCGGGCTCGCCACCCCCGAAGGCGAGCAAAGGGGCGATGCAGTATATCCCCAGGTCGAACAGGGCCCCTCCTCCCATCGACGGGTCCCACCGATGGTTGCCTGGACGGCCGAGACGTCCGGCGAAGACACTGTTCGCGAGGCGAGGTTCGCCGAGGATGCCCTGCGCTACGACGTCGGCAATCGCGCGGCTTCGCGGGTGGAACGGCGTCATGTACGCCTCCAGCAGGACGAGTCCGGCCGCTGAGGCCGTCCGCGCCATAGTCTCGGCGTCGGAGGCACTTACAGCGAGGGGTTTTTCGCATAGGACGTGCTTCCCGGCGGCGAGGGACGCTTCGACCCACTGCAGGTGAAGCGAGTTCGGCAACGGGACGTACACCGCTTCGACGTTCGGGTCGCCGAGAAGCGAGTCGTAGCTTCGATAAAAGGCGACCTCTTCGCCGAGCCCGGCAAGGTCGGGACTGGTACGGTCGCCGCTCAAGCTGGCAGCAGCGACGATCGTCGCCATCCTGGACGTCTGTAGAGCCGGAACGACCGCCAGTCGGGCGATCATGGCGGTCGGGGCGAGAACGCCCCATTTGAGTGGCGCCACGCCTACTTCAGCCATGTCGCTGCGCTGATCCGAAGGTCGTCACCACCTAGTGCTCCGGTATCGTCAGGTCCACCACGGCACCGCCGGCGTCCAGCGAGCGCTGCGCGGCGTCGAGGACAGCGACGACGTTGCGTGCCGAGCGGGGTTCGACCGCAAGCGGCTCGCCCAGAAGAAGATGGTCGGCGAGGTTCGCGTGGAACGGGAAATCACCCGGCGGGGCCAAGGGCACCGTCTCCTCGATCAACCCGCTGATCCCTGCGTACGTCGCCATCTTGACGTCCGCCGGCGCCTCAGCGTGATGGGCCACCGTGGAGCGGTATCCGATCCCGGGCTCGATGACGTCGAGCACGACCGGACGGTAGTGTGCGACCAGGGTGCCCCGCGTTCCCTGCAGGTACATCTTCGGCCGCCTGATCGCTGCAACGTCGCTATGGACGAACTCCGCTTCGCGACCGTCGGCCCATCCGAGCCTCACCCGGACCTGGTCCTCGTTCGTGACATCGTGCCAGACCCGCTTGTGCCCCGTGGCGCTGACCCGTACCGGGTTGTCGCCGAGGAGCAGCAACGTCCAGTCGAGGTAGTGGGCGCCCCAGTCATAAATCGCTCCTCCGGAGATTGACACCTCCGAATGCCAGGCCCGGCACGGGTGTTCGAAACCGCCCACGAAGGTCTCCATGTTGAAGATCGTGCCGAGCCGTCCGGAGCCCACCACCGACTTGACTGCCAGGAAGTCCTGGTCCCACCGTCTGTTCTGATGGACGGTCAGCATCACGTCATTACGCTCGGCAAGCTCGATCAGGCTGTCGGCTTGGCGGGGGGTGAAGCACATTGGTTTCTCGCATACCACGTGCTTGCCGGCGAGGAGGAAGCGTTCTGCGAGCTCGGCATGCGTCGATGGCGGTGTCGCCACGACCACGATCGAAACGTCCGGGTCGCCTGCGAGATCGTCGATACCCGAGTAGGTCGCGACGCTCGGGAAGCTCTCGGCGGCGGCCTTCAAGCGTTCCCCCGAATTGTCGCAGACAGCGACGAAGTCGAGCCCCGGGGTTGCGGAGGCGCCGAGCCCGTGATGAAGACCCATCCCCCCGAGAGGCCCGAAGCCGACTATGCCAAGACCTAGGGTCCGCGAGACCGGACTTGTCGACCCCACGATGCGCGAAACGAACCTGGAGAGAGCGGCGCTGCGCAACATGGATGTTGCTGTCAGGGCGCAGGTGATGACACGCCCAGCCCCATGGGGGCGCAGCGCCAGGACAGGCCGGTCGCGATAAGCAATGCTTACATGCGCTAGGACCACGTCATCCGGAGCGACCTGCAAGGGCCGGAATGCCCCTCGGACCGGGAACTCACCGGGGAGGCGGTCCGCCCACCGAGACGCCTCGTCGGTGACTTTGACGAACCACTCACCATCAGGTAACTCCGTGTCGACTCGGTGCCCGGCAAGGTCTGCCCAACCCTGCTCGGCCCCCGTCGATGCCCCGCCGAGGCTGAGCAGTGTGGCTCCCGCGCCTACCGCCCGGCGGATCTCGTCGGCGAGTCCACCATCGGGGTCCGTCCCGTCAACGATGATCACGTCCGCCCCTGTGGTGATGCCGAGCTGCAACGTGCCGACGCGCAGTGAGTCTGCCTGTGAGGTGAGGCCTTTGAGCACCCCGAGGCGTTGCGGATCAGCGAGGTCGGCGATGATGGCAGTGGAAGAGTGTCTCAGCACACCCTACATTGTGCCCGCTGAGGCGAAGATAACCGGAACCGTGGCGGCGATTCGTGCTCCCGGCGCGACGGCGGCCCCCGCCGGGCGCTCCCGGCGCACCACGGGTGGGTGCGCCGCTAGCGGTGAACGTCTAGGATCGACCCCGGTCGGGCCGCTAGCTCATCCGGTAGAGCAGGGGACTTTTAATCCCAAGGTGCAGGGTTCGAGACCCTGGCGGCCCACTCCGCAACCGCCGGCCCCCTCGCGAAGCCAGTCGGGGCCGGCACCTCGAATTCATCTAATCGCCAGCTGTGCGATACCGGAAGGAAACTCTGCGTTCAAGTTCGTCTCCTACGGTTGGCCCGTAAAGGACATCCGAAGAAGGAACTTCACGAGGGAGTGAATGCACATGTCGAAGGCCCATATCAATCGCAGGAAGCTCACGGGCGCGGTCGCATCCATAGGGTTTCTGGCGGCTGCATGCGGGAACTCTGCGAGCACGGCGAAGTCTGCGGGATCTACGACTGGTTCGACGTCTGCGACGACCGCCTCCGCCGCGCAGGCATCTTCGAGCGGACCGATCGATCTGAGCGTTTGGACTGCGTTCAACGGCGTCCTGGGTACGGCGTTCAATCATCTCGTCGACGAGTTCAACGCTTCGCAGAGCACCTACCACGTGACCGCAGCGTACAAAGGGTCCTATTCCCAGGTTCTCTCGGACACGATCGCAGCGTTTCGGGCGCACGCAGCCCCCGACATAACGCAGATCTTCGACGCCGGTACTGCGACGATCATGGATGCGTCAGGGACGTACGTGCCCGTCTACAAGCTGATGGCGCAGAACAACATCCCCTTCTCCACCTCTGATTTCGTCGGTGGAGCCGCCAGCTACTACGAGACGAGCTCGGACCAGTTGGACTCCCTGCCGTTCAACAGCTCCACACCTGTCCTGTTCTACAACAAAACGGAGTTAGCGAACGCCGGTATCACTTCGCCTCCCTCGACGTGGACACAGCTCCAGGCGGATGCGAACATTCTGGCGTCACACGGCCAGAAGTGCTCCCTGACGTCGTCAGGAGCGTACGTTATGTGGACCGACATGGAACAGTTCGCAGTCTGGAACGGCTACCCGTACGCATCAAACGACAACGGCTACACGGCGACGAAAGGTGTCACTCTCCAGATCGACACGGCGCCTTTCATATCGCACCTGTCGATGCTCGGCCAGATGGCGTCGAAAGGCCAGTACATCTGGAACGGTGTAAGCACTTCGACTGTCCCGCTTTTCACTAACGGGACCTGCGCGATGTACGAGCAAAGCTCCGCGGATCTGACAACCATACAGGCGGGAGCGAAATTCCCCTTCGGCGTTTCTGAGCTGCCGGTTGTCGCAGGCGACAGCGCGGCGCCTCAGAACACGGTCGTTGGAGGCGCATCGTTGTGGGTCATGTCCGGTGCACCTTCGAACACGTACCCGGGTGACGCGAAGTTCCTTGCGTTCTTGAAGTCCGCTTCGTCGCAGGCCTTTTGGGCATCGAACACTGGCTATGTGCCAGTAACCAAAGCGGGAGCGACGCTTCTCAGCTCCCAGAACTTCTACGCCACGCACCCCAACGATCAGGTGGCTGTCAGCGAACTGGACAACAAGACGCCGACACCCACGACTCGCGGCATCCGCCTCGGCTACCTTCCGGAGGTCCGCCAAGTCGAGGCCTCCGCAATAGCAGATATACTCTCCGGCAAGCAGACAGCGGCGGCGGCGCTCGCCACTGCACAGAGCAAAGGTGACGCCATCCTCGCTCAGTTCGCCTCCCAGTACGGCGGGTAGCCTGTGGCGCGAAACGCAGCCAAGGACCGCCGACGGGGAGCCGGCGCGGTCTACCCCCACCGCGTCCTTCCTTTCGCCTTTATGCTTCCAGAGCTCGCTGTCGTCGCCGTGTTCTTCCTCTGGCCGTCCGGCCAGGCGGTGGTCGAGTCGGTGCGGGAGTCCAACGCGTTCGGGTTGGGTTCCCGCTTCTCCGGTCTCGCGAATTTCCGGGCGGCCCTGTCAGGCGGATACCTCCAGGCTTTGGAAGTCACGGCACTATTCACTATTGTCACGACGGTTGTCTCGTTGGCCTTGAGCCTCTTCATCGCCGTCCAGGTGGAGCAGACGGGGAGATTCAAGAGCGTCTATCGGACGCTGTTCATCTGGAGCTACGCGGTCCCCGGTGCAGTCGCCGGAGCTATCTGGCTGTTCCTGTTCGAGCCTCGCATCGGTCCGGCTGCCCGACTGCTCGGGGCGCTTGGGGTGAACTGGAACTTCGCGCTGTCGGGTACACAAGCGTTCATTCTGATATCGGCTATGACGATCTGGCAGCAGACGGCATACGACTTCGTCTTCTTCTCGGCAGGACTTCAAGGCATCCCGCTCGACGTCGTTGAGGCGGCGACGGTCGACGGCGCTGGCGCTGTGAGGCGCTTCTGGAGGATCGTCTTCCCCTTGCTCGGCCCGACCACGGTCTTCGTGGTCGTCATGGATGTGCTGGCGGCGCTGTTCGGGAGCTTCGCGGTGATCGACGTTGTCAGTCAGGGTGGCCCGGGCGGCTCGACGACCACTCTCGTCTACGCGCTGTACCGGGACGGATTCCAAAATGGCGACGTAGGTCTCGCCGGAGCGGAGACCGTACTTCTGTTCGTGATCGCCGGCATCTTGCTGGCGGTGCAGTTTCGTGTGATCAATCGAAGGGTTCACTACAGTTGATCGAGACCGACATCGGCTGGGAGATGTTGCTGGATCCCCGGACTTCCGGGGCTGTCCTAAGTACGGCGCGAAGGCGCAAGCGTAGCCACACTCGCAGCCGTAAACGCAGTAGCGGAGGCGTCGCACGCCACTTTGGACTGATCCTGCTGGCGGCGCTGTTCGCTTTGCCGATTTACCTTTGCGTCGTCGTGGCGAGCCATCCCGCAGCGGACCTTCTCAGGGGGGTTCCTCTCCTGCCCGCCGGGCAGCTGGGCTCGAACTTCTCGACGCTGACCCGCGGGATACCCGACACGCCGAAGCTCACTTCGATGCTTGAGAATTCGGCGGTAATGGCGCTGGGAGTGACACTGCTGAAGCTCGCTTTGTCGATACCGGCCGCTTACGCCGTGTCATTCTTTCGTTTTCCGGGACGGCTTTTAATGTTCGGCCTCATCTTCGTCACGTTGATGATGCCGATCGAGGTGCGCTTCTTCCCGACCTATGCAGTCACGGCGAACCTCGGCCTGCTCGACACGCAGGCGGGTCTCATACTGCCCCTCGTCGCCTCGGCTACGGCGGTCTTCCTGCTCCGCCAGTATTTCAGGGCCTTTCCTTCGGAATTGGCCGATGCAGCACGCCTCGATGGTGTCGGGCCGATTCGTTTCCTCGTTTCCGTTGTGCTTCCCCTCGCCCGCCCCACGCTCGCTGCTCTGGCAGTGCTCGAGTTCATCTACGGCTGGAACCAGTACCTTTGGCCGTTGCTCGTCGCTTCGAGCCTGAAAAGAGCGACAGTCGTAATGGGAGTGAAGGGTCTCATCGGCGCAGCTCAAAGCTTCGCTGTGCCGCAATGGGACCTTGTAATGGTCTTGGCGCTTGTGGCGCTTATCCCTCCTGTGCTAGTCGTCGTGGTCATGCAAAGGTGGTTCGTGCGCGGCCTGATGTCGGGGATCAACTGAACATGTCGAGCTGCCTGGTCTGGTCTCACAGAGGAAAAGTCGACATCGACGATCCCCGATGCCCGCCAGACGTGAACGCCGCAAGTGGGCAGCCGCCCGCGGAGAACTCGATAGGCGCCTTCCGACTCGCTCGATCGCTGGCGATCGAAGGTGTCGAGACCGACACGTGGCTTACCGCTGACGGCGAGTTCGTAGTGGTACACGACCGCCAAGTCACGGGAGGGCTGGTGGACCGCCTGCGGCGAATCGAGGTTCCGAACCTTCCGACCCTCGCCGAGGTCCTCTCCGCTGCCGGCAGCTGTCGGGTCAACGTCGAGTTGAAGATGGCTCCGGGCGCGAGTCGCGAGTTGGCCCGAGCCACCGGTTCCGAGCTCGCAGTGAAACTTCTGTCCAAGGGTGCGGCGGACCCGGTCGTGGTGTCGTCATTCTCGAGGCACGCCACCGACGGTGTGCTGGCAGCGGCGCCGTTCCTCAAAGTCGGTCACCTTTGCGAGTACGTCCCCGACAGGGAAGGTCTTCGCCGTCTGGCCGGCGCCGGATACTGGGCGATCCACGCTTGGGTCGGCTCGCTCGACGAAAAGTCCGTCGGCGCAGTACACGAAGCGGGGCTGGCGGTGGTGGGGTGGACTGTCAACGACACATCGGTCGCTGCCCGCCTGGCCCAGCTGGGGGCGGAGGTACTGATAACCGACAGGCCCCTCGCCGTGTCCCAGGCCTGTGCCTGATCAG
>JAJZDJ010000271.1 GCA_021828685.1 Actinomycetes bacterium
ACGTCGATTATGCCGACCTCCGCGTTATGCCGACTCTTCCCGGGACTCCCAGGCTGACAGGGGCGCTGGTCCTCAAATTGTCGGCATAATCCGGCGGATTGGCCCATCCTCTGTTCTTCGATCCAGGAGACGGAGGAGTCATGACAAATCCCAAAAGCAAGGTCACGAAGGTCAACATCGGAGGGCCATTGGCGCCCTTCGCCGATCTCTACAGGTCGCGCCTGCAGCAGTCCGGCTACACGCCGTTATCGATCGTCAATGAGCTGCGCCAGCTGGCACATCTCAGTCGATGGCTCGAGGAGGGCCGGCTGACTGGGTCGGATCTCACGATCGAACGGCTCCAGCAGTATGTCGAACTGCACCGTGATCGTTATGGGAATCGAGTCCGTTCGCTGCAGGGACTGAGCCCCCTGCTCGAGATCCTTGACGGACAAGGAATCAAGCGACTGAGCGAACAAGCAGGACCACATTCGCCCAGCGACATGATGATCGGCTCGTTCAAGACGTATCTGCTTCATGAGCGTGGACTGGTTCCGTCGACGACCGAGTCTTACGTGCTGCGGGCACGTCGTTTCCTGACCTGGTTCGCTCCTACCGGCCAGGTTGCCAGCTTGAGTGCGAGGGACGTTACCGACGCTGTATTGCGCGAATCTGCCTCAGTGTCGGTGGGGGCCACACAGTTGTTCGTGGTGGCACTGCGTTCGTTCTTGCGATTCTGCTTCATCGAGGGGTTGATGCCGACTGACCTGTCGGCGGCGGCACCGTCGCTCACCGGCCGTCGACACTCGCCGCTGCCAAAGGGGATCGGCGGCAACGCGGCCGAGGCGCTCCTTCGATCGTGCGACAAGCGCCGTTCAAAAGGCCGCCGGGACTATGCCATCGTGCTCATCCTGGTTCGCCTCGGGCTTCGCTCCAGCGAGGTCGCCGGCCTCAGCCTCGACGACATCGACTGGCGGGCCGGCGAAATCGTGGTGCGTGGCAAGGGTCGCCGCGAAGACCGGCTTCCGCTTCCCAGCGACGTGGGCGGTGCGATCGCCGCCTATCTACAGAGGGGTCGCCCGAAGACCACTGATCGGGCGGTGTTTCTGCGATTTCTTGCCCCAATCGGGCCGCTCGGACGCGGTGGGATCGCCACCGCGGTGCGACGTGCCTGTAAGCGCGCAAACCTGCCGCCCATCGGGCCCCACCGGCTCCGGCACACGCTGGCCTGTGAGATGGTCGGAGCCGGCGTCCCATTGCCGGAGATTGCCCAGGCGCTCCGGCACCGCGGCATCTCGTCGTCCTCGATCTACGCCCGGGTCGACATCGAGGGGCTCCGAGCTCTTGCCCAGCCCTGGCCTGGGAGCGTGGCATGACCAATCTCTCCATCCACGTGCAGGACTACCTTCGCCTTCGGCGGTCATTGGGCTTCAAGCTCGAGACTCCTGGCCGTTTCCTTGACCAGTTCGTCGCCTACCTCGAGGCGTCCGGCGCCGACACGGTCACAGCCGAGTTGGCCATCGCATGGGCCCGGCTGCCTGAGGACGTCCAATCCATCCACTGGGCACATCGACTCGGAGCCGTGCGAGGTTTCGCGATGTACCTGAAGACGATTGATCCCGTCACCGAGATCCCGCCCCGCGACGTGTTCGGGGCTCGCCAGCTACGCCCGGTCCCCTACTTGTGGTCCAACGCCGACATCGGGCGGCTCATGGAGGCTTCCCACCAGCTCCGTCCCGCCCTCTGGGCGGCGACCTGCGAGACGCTCTTTGGCTTCTTGGCCTCTACGGGGATGAGGATCGGCGAGGCGGTCGGTTTGGAACGGAGCGACGTAGATCTCGTTGAGGGAGTCGTCACGATCCGAGACGGGAAGTTCGGCCGCTCCCGGATCGTGCCTCTCCATGAGACCACGACCGCCGCCTTGGCGGCCTACGCGGTGCAGCGGGAAGAGTTCTCGCAGGGATCACGCGCCTTCTTCGTCCCGAGTAAGGCGACCGTGCTCGCGACGGGAAGCGTGCAAGCGGCTTTCAATCGGCTCACCACACAGATCGGCCTACGCACCGAGTCGGTGCGTCCGCGCATCCATGACCTCAGGCACACGTTTGCTGTTCGGACACTCATCGAATGGCTCCGCGCCGGGATCGATGTCGGCGCTGGGATTCCGGCGTTGTCGACTTATCTCGGGCACGTGAACCCTGCCGGCACCTATTGGTATCTGCAGGCGTCGCCAGAGCTGATGGAGCTCGCGGCCATTCGTCTCGACGGACGGTTCGGAGGGGGACAATGACCGCGCTCGCTCCGACCCTCCAAGCGTTCTTCACTGAGCGCCTTATCGGCCAGCGCCGGGCCAGCCCGCACACCATCGCCGGCTACCGAGACACGTTTCGACTCCTCCTCGGCTTCGCCGCCGAGCAGACGGGGAAGCGGCCTTGTGACCTCGATGTCGGCGACCTCGACGCGCTCGTCGTCGCCTCCTTCTTGGACCACCTCGAGCACGCCCGGGGAAACGCCATCGCGACGCGCAACAACCGACTCGCCGCCGTCCATTCGCTGTTCGGATGGGCATCTCTGCACCACCCCGAGCACGCGGCGTCGATCCAACGAGTGCTCGCGATCCCGCCTAAGCGGGTCGAGCGCAACCTGGTTACCTTCCTCACCGAGGAGGAGGTGGACGTCCTCATCGCCACGTGCAACCGGGACACCTGGACCGGCCGACGAGACCACGCGATGCTTGTGCTCTTTGTGCAAACAGGCTTGCGAATATCCGAGCTGGCCTCACTGAATTGCGCAGACATCACCCTCGGAACCGGCGCCCACGTGTCGTGCCTCGGGAAGGGCCGAAAGCATCGGCAGACGCCATTGGTCCCTTTGACCATCAGTGTCTTGAAGATCTGGCTGGCCGAGCGCGGCGGCTCACCGTCTGATGTGCTGTTCCCGACGTCGAAAGGCAGACACCTGAGCCGGGACGCCATCGAACATCGGATCCGACTCTACGCAACACAAGCCAGTGCGATCTGCCCGTCGATCAATACCAAGCATGTGACCGCCCACACGCTCCGCCATACCTGTGCAATGTCACTTCTTCGATCGCAGGTGCCCGTCGAGGTCATTTCTCTTTGGTTGGGCCATGAGCAGGTGTCGACCTCCAACATCTACCTTCATGCCGACATGTCCATGAAGGAACAGGCGATCGAACGGGTTCGACAGCCCAACACCACCCCTGGGCGCTATCGCCCCCCAGACCCACTGCTCGCCTTCCTCGAGGCCCTGTGATTATGCCGACAATTTGAGGACCAGCGCCCCTGTCAGCCTGGGAGTCCCGGGAAGAGTCGGCATAACGCGGAGGTCGGCATAATCGACGTAGAGGTGCTCGGGAACCCCGCGGCGGGTGATCGCCG
>JAJZDJ010000272.1 GCA_021828685.1 Actinomycetes bacterium
AGCGCGCATGGGACGCAAGAGTTGTTGTGTGGCCGGTGTACCGCTCGTCAGCAACTGGCCGACGAAGGATAGGGGTCTGGGCGAGCCGAGGGGGCAGGGCGGGTCACATGGCGGTCCAGCAGACGCCGCAGTGGGGCAGGATCGCCCCTGAAGCAGGGGACCGAGGCTGTCTCGTTGTCGGCCTCGTCCAGCCTGGCCCAGTCGATCGGGTGCCTGGCGCGTCGGCTGCGTCGCGGAGTGCTCCCGCCAGCGGGCGACCGTGCGCTCGGCTGCCTCATGGGCGTCGATCTCGCCCCGGATGTAGGCCTCCGCGTCGCAAGGCTGGATTGGTCAAGTCATCGCGTGTACAGCGAAATCGTCGACGCCTTGGGCCATTCCCGCCAGAACGCCTGGCGCAAGCACCGGCACTACCGCTGCGACCGCAGGCTCATCAGGCCTTTATCCACGAGGACTGCGACCTGACGGAGGGAACCTCCGCACCGTTACGCCGATCGACTCCGCGAACGGGAAGCGCCACAACTCGTATCTGTGTCTGGCCATGGACAGCAACGAAGTGACGCTCCTTGTCTCCAGGTATCCTGGGGCATGACCGAACTGCGAGTCGTGATACCCGACGACATCGCCGAACGCCTCTCTTCGGAGGCCACCGAGCGGGGCACATCACCGGAGGACGTCGCGGCCGAGGTGCTCCGCCTGCATGCCCCTACGCGTCCTGGCGGTCACCGGTACGGCTTCATAGGAATAGTCCGGGCTAAGCCTGGTGCGTTGAGTGTCGCCGAGGCGGAGCGGTTGCTCAAAGACCACCGAGACGAGGAGTTCGGCCGATAATCGTCGTCGACACAGGACCGCTCGTAGCGGCAGCGATTGCGGACGACCCGGACCATGCTCGCTGCGCGGCGTTCTTCGATGCCACCGCAGAGGAGCTGATCGTGCCCGAGGTTGTCCTCGCCGAGGCCGGCTACCTGATCGGCAAACTTGCTGGCCAGCAAGCCGAAATAGCCTTCGTGCGCCAGATGGCGACTGACCGCATTGCCCTCCAGGGGCTCGGCACTGAGGACCTGCACCGGATGGCTGACCTCATGGCGACCTACGTCGAACTCCGTCTCGGGGTAGTGGACACGGCAGTAGTCGCGATCGCGGAGCGCCTCCAAGTTAGGACCATCGCAACGATCGATCACCGTGACTTCTCTGTCGTCCGTCCCCGCCACGCGTCGCATTTCGAGCTGCTCCCATGACACGCCTCATCGCGACGCAACCCATCGTCCTCACATTCAGATCGGGTACTGAGAGCCGACCAGCGCCAGCGACGGTGTGGACGTTGCCGCCAAGGCCCAGCGGCCGTCGTGGTCGATCAGGTCGATGCCAGACGGGATCACCGTTGACGGCAGCGCCTGCGATTGAAAGTGGCGCATTTGCCGCACCGAGCGCCCGGAAGGTTGAGTCCCGATGCCGAGCCGCGCTACCAACGGCCGCTACGCGCCCGAGACCAGCGCTGCCGACGGTCGAGCGGCCATGCCCGCGGACGTCTATTGCGTACAGCGGGTATAGCGGTCGGTGAGCAGGTGCATCTGGGGTGTCCAGACCTCGCCGCGCAGGGTGATCCCGTGGACCAGAAGGATCGGGCGTCCCCATTCCGACGGTGGCGTCTTCGCCTTCGGCGACGCCCAGTTTTACGGGTCCACCGGCAACCTCGCCCTCAACAAGCCCATTGTCGGCATCACTGCCACGCCCGACGGACACGGCTACTGGCTGGTCGTCGCCGAGCCGACGGGAGTCTGGGGAAAGTTCCGTGATGGCTACCATCCCCGGCCCTGACACCTCCCCGAGCTGCCCCAGAAGTACACGACCAGCGGCCACGTCCAACCCCGACTGAGGATGACCTTCGGCGACCATACCCATGCGATGCAGCTGCGGGCAAAGTACCGCAACGAGTACGAGTTGGCGGTGGCGTAGGTCGCGCGGCGTCGCTGTTGTCGGATTGGCCGAGGTCGTGCTCGAAGGCGTCGAGAAGCTCGAACAGTTCGTCGCTGATCCACTCCCGGTCTCGACGGCGGCCGACACGGGTCGGCACAAGTACTCCAGTCTGTTGGAGACGGTTGAGCGCAGCTCGTGCTGCGGTGGGTGTTACGTAGTGTCGGGCCACTACCAACAAGCGCTACGTGCCAACGATGCCGAATTGTAGATCGCGGCGAAACCCGTACGTCTATCCGATACACTTTTAGCTATGGTTACATCGGGCTCCGTCGAGGTGCTGCCGACGACCGAGGCGCGGGCTCGACTCAGCCAGATCGCCTCCGACTTCGCACGGCGCGGTCTTGGCGCCCAGCCCGTGGCTTTTGGCAGTCACCGCAAACCTCAGGGAGTGATAGTCCCCTGGGAGCTGTGGGTGGAGTTGGCTCCTGCGGTGGAGGACGCGCTGGACGCGGCCGAGGCGCGCGATCGCCTAACTGCGGCCGGGGAGTCCCGGGTCGACTTTGACGTCGCCGCGACCGCGTTAGGCCGTGACCCGGGCCGCTATCGCTGACTGGTGACTGGCATCGCAGGCTCTTGCCTCAAGTGCTCGATGACCTGCGAAGCCTGGCGCAAATAGACGAGGCGCTGGTCGACGCTGCCTTCCAAGCGATCAGCGATCTGGCCACGAGGCGGCGGACCGGCAAGGCTCTCGGGGCCAGATGGGTGAGCGGTGACCTACAAGGTTGCCGCCGGCTCCGCTTCGACGTTCCCGGCCAACGGCCTGAGCGCCATCGTGTGGTCTACCGGCTCCGCCCGGGTGAGGACCGCCCCGACACGGTCGAAGGTGATCTCCGTCGGCCCGCGAGGCGCCCACGTCGTCTACCGAGAGGCCGTGAGCCGACTTGCGGGTCTGGCTGCTACCGACGAGGGTCCCCGGAGGTGACACATCGAAACGCTTGACTTCCGTGACGCCCCCGGTGTGGGTTCATCCGCGCTGACCACCCCCAAGTCTCGTATGTATCGACGCCGACCAGCGCAGAGCGATTCCGATAGCTCCGTGTACGCGCGCGCCGTTCGGTCGGGTCGTGCGAACTATCAAGGCCGGTCGGGGAAATATAAGGCGATGGCCCTCGGAGGCGAGAAAAGCAACACGTCGGGTCGAACGACCGGACTGTCATGCTTTCGGGGCAATGACAGAACCGGGCTGAGGGAATGTGAGATTCTGGCTCTTGTTCCCGGCTGCGTAATCTTCGATGTGTGGGTTCCCGCACGGAATGGCCATGTCTTGATGGAATGGTGGTACGGCGATGCTCCCGTCTGGAAAGGATACGATCACTTTCGACACGCGCAGTTCGTTGGAATAGTTGGTGCAGTCACCGGGATAGCCGTAGTTGACAACGACTTGGCCGCCGGGTCCTGCTAGG
>JAJZDJ010000273.1 GCA_021828685.1 Actinomycetes bacterium
AGCCGCTCGCGTTCCTTGTTGATCCACTGACCCTCGGAGTAGTTGCGCACGAACATCTCGGCGAACTCGACAGGGTCCTCCCCGACGAGTTCACGAACCGGGGTGCCATTCGCCGCGCCCTGCTCGAACAGATCGAGGAGGTCTCCGAGCATCGACACCAAGACGTCACCGTCCGTGATCAGCCCGCGGTACATGAGGTACCGGTCCAGCGCCTCGACCGCTTCGCGGTAGCTCCCGGGGAGCTGTCTCGACCGCGCTTTGTAGTCTCGGTAGCGCTTCTTGTCCTTGAACGACCCGGTGAGCTGCTCGATCCACCCTGCGGCCACGCCTATCCTCCTCCTTGGCGGAGCTGTTCCAGCCGTTCTGTGAGGAAGCTCCAGGTCCTCCAGAACTCTTCGAGGTACTCGTGTCCCGTAGCGTTGAGCCTGTAGACCTTGCGCGGAGGCCCCTTCTGGGAAGGAACCTTCTCCACGTCGACAAGACCGCGTTGCTCGAAGCGCACCAAGAGCGCGTAGACGGTTCCCTCCGCGATGTCGGAGAAGCCCTGCTCGCGTAGCCACGCTGTGATCTCGTAGCCGTAGGCGGGCCTCATGACCAGGACAGCCAGAACGATGCCCTCCAACGTGCCCTTGAGCATCTCTGTCATCTGCCTGCCCACCGCACCACCCCGGTACTCATCGCTACTAGTGACCAGTAGATAGTACCGCTGGGTAGCGACGTGTCAAGACCTTCCTGACCCCAAAGCAGGCTGGCCCCTCAAGGGCACCACGAGCCAGATCGGCTCATCTGGGTGCCGGCTTGTCAGCACAGCACCTACGACTGACCCGAGCGGAACGACGGTTCCGGGACCGGTGCTAGAGCCCCTGGGTAGTCCCTGGACTATCCATAATCACGCCGACGGAGGGGACCGGGCTACGGTACTGGCATGCGAGCGAGTTGGCGACCTGCGGGAGCAGGGGTGGCGCTGGTGGCCTGCCTGACCGGTGTGGTCCCTAGCGCGGTGGCAGCCGAGGGGCAGGTGGGCACGCCAGCATTACTTGCCACCGGGAAGGAACTCGTCCTCCGTTCATCTGACCTGCCGAGGGGCTGGACATCAGACGACGACGCCGGCGAGTGCATGGACGGGAGCGGCCCGAGCTCCTCAGCTGCCGGTTGCAGCACTACGGGCGTGCCGCGCCAACAGGCCTCCGACGACAAGTTCGCCCAGTGCTTGGGCTTGCCCGTGTCCCACGTCTCCATGCTCACCTGGAAGGACGAGCCGGGCGAGCCGTTCACCTACCTCTCGCCCACCTTCACGGCACCGGGGTACTCCGGCCTGTACCAGGTGCCGACCCTTGCGTCCGCCGTTACTATCGAGCCGTCCGCCGCGGTACAGGGGCGAGACCTCGCTGCTTTTTCGCAGCCTTCGTTCCCGAGGTGCTTCAAGGTCCAGGAGGCCTGGCAGATGCTTGCCATCGCCGAGCAGCTCGGTTCAGCGAGGCATGTGAGCATGGCGTTCGGGCCGGTGCACCGCGTGCCCGAGGAGGCAGCGACGGGTGTGACCGCCGTCGGCTACACCGTCTCTTTCACCCTCAGGTCACCCCAGCACAACGTGTCTGCCCTATTCGCGTGGGTCATCCTCGGGGCCGGCCGCGCCGAGGAAGTGCTCAAGGCCACAAGCGCCTCGGCTGCGCCTATGCCCGCCGCCGCGGTCGTCATGGCGCTTGGCCACTTGGAGGGCCGCCTCGCCGCCTACGCCGCGAGGTGACGCTCCCTTGACGCCGAGGAGAGAGATGCCCGGGGGGCGTCCTCGGGCAGGTGCTCAGCGGTGCCAACGTTGGCAACCAAGGCGACCGGCGCCCATCGGCAGTGCCAACGGGCACGGAGGGAGTGGGCGTACGTAGTGTCCAGATATGAGGCCGCCAGCGTGAACCGACAGGACCGCTTGCCAAGGCGTTTGCGAGCATCGAGCGCGCCAACCGCCGGGAACCGATCCGCCCTTCCACTCGACAGGGTGTTGGGCTTGCACTGGGGCCGTCCCGCGAAAGGCGCGACAATAGGGAAACCGACAAACCAGGAGTGAGCACGTGCGCACTCTGCGTAGGATGTTCAACCCCCTATCGACGGCAACGACCCGCTGGTGGTGCCACTCCGCTCTCCGGCGATTCGTCCTGCGACATCGGCGGGACGTTCGTCCGGGACCGGCAGCAGCCCTCCGACGGCCCGGATTGAGCGACCGCGCGGTCTACAGCGCGCCGCCACACCGGAGCGAACTGAGCACCGTGCCTGCGGTTTGTCGGCCGGTCAACGGGTCGAGCTCGATCTCGGGCGTCCCGCCCAGGGTGTCGCCGCTACAGACGATGGCGTCGCGCGCCCGTTTAGGACCCGCAGGTCGTCGACGACGAGCCGCTCAGTCCGCCACGCGGTCCCGGCCAGGCCTAGAGCGACAATGTCGATGAACCTGACGAACAGCACCAGGTCGTGCTCGGCGACCTTCGCCACCTGGCGGACTTGGTCGTGGGCAACGACGGCACCGGCACGCGGCTTGGTCACGTCGACGATGTAGACGAGGCCGTCAGCGACGACGCACAAGTGGTGCCGTGAGGGGCAGCCATAGACCCCCGACAAGCCGCCCAGGCCTCCGGACGCAAAGGTCCCGCCCCATTCCTCAGCGCCCGCGGGCTGCACTCGGACCACGGTGGGTGCTCCCCACCGAGACTCGAAAGGCTCGCCGCAGCGGCCCCGCCGGTCAAAGCCGAAGACCGGGCACCCCCAGTTCCCGTCGCCTGGGAACTCCGGCCCGCAGTCCACCCGGAACGCTGGGGCGAAACCTAGGTCATCAAAAGGGTCGTCTTCCATAGCGAACAGATCAGCCCCACACTGCTCGCGATTGAGTGGCCGCGCCTGCAGTTTCGACTAGCGCGTATCGACGGATCTGGTGTCGCTCGGGAGTAGGTGGCACCACCCGTACTGGCACGGCACCACCACGCCGCCTGCAACCTCCTCCCGCTACCCCACAGGGCCTCGCTGTCGCACACGCCGAGCCGCGCGCCAGGCCTCGTGCTCCGTCGGGCCAGGACTGCACCGTACGCGAATGCGCTGGTCACGGCCCAGAGCGGCCCGCTCGAGACAGATCGGGGACGGACGTTGTGAACGCGCTCTGTACCAGTCGTCGCCACACCCCCTCTGAGCAGGCAAGATCCTATTTCGCTAACACCCCACCACGGGGTCCTAGCGAAATAAGGGCCCACTGGCTAGCGGAACAAAAGGGACGGACCGGCCATGAGGCCGGTTCGTCCCGCGTCAGGGGCTCACTTGGCCCGCAAGCTCGTTGCCTGGCGCCCG
>JAJZDJ010000274.1 GCA_021828685.1 Actinomycetes bacterium
CAGCCGTGGCCACGAGCAAGCCGGAAACTAGGGCGGCGTCGATCTCTGACTGCACCACCTTGGCGAGGGGACCGATAATGCTTCGGATGCCTATGGGAAAAAGGTTTGCCGTTTGCGCCGACACTGTGCGCGACCGACCGGCCTGGGCGGCAGTCTCCACGTGTAGACTCGTCCACAGGCTGGCTCGGAGATAACAGATCCGCACACCCCGCTGCGGGCTGAAGTCTGGGAGGTGAGGTCCCGCCCTATGAGGTGGCGCCGGTATCATGAGGCCATGGCGACGAGTAACAAAGCAGCCAGTGACACCCTTGGCGTGTCGCCCGTGTTCGGCGACGTCGCAGCCAAGTTCCAGGCTGCCGTCAGGAAGGAGATAGAGCGCCGGCTGAGGCTCGGCCTTCCGGTGGTTGTAGACCGAGGGCATGGAGTCGAGGAGCTCACAGCAGACGACGAGGAGCTTCAGCGCCTGCTTCAAGGGCAAGCCTAAGAATCCTCTCCCATCGCAGCGGGTCGAGCACCTCAAAAGCTTCCGGGTCGCCCGTCGCTACTTTGACGACACTCCTCTCGTTGCTGTTTAACAGCACCCACCCGTCGACGATCGGCATGTAGATGTCGAACAAAGCCCGAAGGCCGGCAGCCCATCGCCGTCGGATCACCTCTTCTGCGACATCGTGTCCCCCGGAGGCCACGCGGGTGGCAACACGGCGCACGGCAAGTTCGGGGCTTTCTAGCGCTGAGAAGACGAGACGCACGGTGTAGCCGTGTTGATGCCATACAGCAATCCGCTTCGCATACCCACGGTCAGCCAGATTCGTCTCCACACAGAAGGACTCCCCACCTCTGACGACCTCCCCGAGGTGTCCCAGGAGTAAACGACCGGCGGCGATGTCCAATCCCGCCCGAGGATGCCCGTCGGCGAATAGGCGTTCGGCAATGAGATCGGCGTTGAGGAATCGGGTGCCGGCCGGCAAGATCCCGGCACTCGCAGTTGTCTTACCTGCGCCGTTTGGACCGGCCAAGATCAATGCTTCGGGCTGAGGCACGCCAGCGACTTTAACGGCGGGCTACGACATCACCCTTCGGGAGTACCGACGCTCGCTTGGCGCGACGATGCAGCGCCTTCGGGCCTTCATAGAGCACCTTCGAGACGAGCTCGGAGTGCCCTACCCCCTCGCCCACGCCCGGCCGTGGGTAGGACCAGGCCGGCACCTGTTCATCTCGGCCCAGGAGCAGGTGGGACTTCCCCCCGAGCTGTGGGCCTGCGTCGAACGCCAAGGTGGATGAAGATCGTCGGGCGGTCCGCGGCACGGCGCATGAGCGCGTCCTGCTCCGACGACAGGCGCACGGTAACGGCGACGTCCCTCGACCTGGGGCGGTCGAATTTGACGACCACGAGGGTGTCCCGGCCCGGCACGCGGCGAGCAGACGCTCGCCTCGTGAGCAGCCTCGAATCCCCCGGCGCCGGCCAGCGCCTGGGCATCGATATAGCCAGAAGGATAGGCAGAATGAAACCGGGGAGGGGGCTGCCCCAGAGCCTTGTCACGATAGCGTTACTCATCGCGTCAATAGTGTTCCCGAGCCTGCAGGACAACGATGTGGTCGTCGGTGACGTAGTAGACGAGGCGGTTGGTTTCGTCGATACGGCGTGACCATGCGCCGGTGAGGACGTGTCTAAGCAGTTCCGGTTTGCCGATGCCGGTGAACGGGTCGCGGAGCATATCGGCTAGGAGCTGGTTGATGCGTTTGAGCGTCTTGCGATCCTGGGTTTGCCAGTAGATGTAGTCCTCCCACCCGTTTCGGTCGAATGCAAGCTTCCGGGTCACCCGTCGAGAAGGTCGTGCTGCTCGAACTCGCCGCGCCGCGCTCGCTCGACCGCTGCAAGAAGCCGCTCGGCGTTTGCGGGATTGCGCAGAAGGTAGGCGGTCTCGGTCATCGCGTCGTAGTCGTCTTTCGACATAATGACCGCGTTGCCGTGCCGAGATACGACCTCGACTGCGGTGTGGTCGTTATTAACCTGTCGGATGATGCCGAACAAGCTCTTGCGAGCATCGGTTGCACTGACTGCAGTCATGGCCTCTTCCTTTGAGTAGTACTTGATAGCGTACTACTCATCGGCGACGAGATCGGCCAGCACCTGGGCATGCGCCACGTTGGGGACATATTCAGCTGCCCACCATCTTCGGAGCGGAGAGCACTTCGGTGACTATGACCTCACCGGCGAGCTGGACGCATGGGCACCGCCGCATCCCTTCGCCGGGAAGCCCCACTGGCAAACGTTCACCAGCCTGCCCGTTCCCTGGTCCCAGTCGGAGATCGGTGGGTACGTCGGCTACTGCCGACAGCGAGTCCGCGACATCCTCACCGGCTTGACCGAGGAGAACGGAGCGGCGTTGCTTCCGCCGGCGCACCGCTGCCAGGGCCGCGCCTACGCCTGGGTCGTGACGAGCCTGATCGGGCATACGACCGCGCATGCCACGCAAATCCGACGGTTCATCACCGCCGCGGCGCCTCCGCCGAGTCCCTGAGCTAGCCGAAGACCGGTCCCGTCGTCGAAAGGCCGCTGCCTGCTGGGAGTACCACTTCCCAGCTTGGCTTCCGGCTCTTGTCCGTTACCTGACGCTGTCGCACAGCCCGATCGGCTTGCGACGAGGTGGTACCGCTCCGCTTCATGGCCTACGAGGCGCCCGCCGTGCGGCCGAGCCCTCAGTCGGTCAGCACGTCGATCGCGCATCGAAGTCCCGGGGCGCGCGCAAGGCGAACGTCGCTCGTGACTAGCGCAACGTCCAGCATTTCGGCGAGCACGACGTAGCAGGCGTCGTACGCCGTGACGTTCTCCCGTAGAGCCCAAACCCGGGGGAGGAGTGGCTCGTGGTCCCACCGCGTGGCGGCAAGATCGGCAAGATCGCCCAGGACTTCGAGCGCAGTATCGGCGTCGGTCTGTCCGAGACGGACCCGCCTACGAAGGGCCGCGGTGACCTCCACGTCGAGTAGGTGCGGCACATGTAGATCAGGATCTTGTCGAAGCCGCTCCCTCGCACGAGCCCCGGCGCCACCGGTGCTGAGCAGCGCTGAGACAACGATCGAAGCGTCGGCGACGATCACTCGGGCGGGCGCTCGGCGGTGACCGCTTCGCGGGCTTCAGCGAATGTCATCGGGTCGCCGTTGCGGCGCGCGGCTCTATCCAGCAGATCTGTGAGCGACGGCCGTCGGGCCAGCCGAGCCAGCTCCTGCCTGGTGAAGTCCGACAGGCTCATCCCAGCGGCCGAGGCGCGACGGCGGAGCTCCGCGTGAACGTCGTCGGGCACATCTCGTACCTG
>JAJZDJ010000043.1 GCA_021828685.1 Actinomycetes bacterium
GTATCCATCGGAGCGCACACCGTCCAAGTGACGCAGGCCTCCGCGGCGGCCTCGATCACCGGCTCCACGACGCCGGGAGCGTCGGGAACGACGACTACGGTCGCAAGCTCGGGTACGTCGGCGAACAACGCAATCAACCTCACGGCCAACGGCACCGCTTACACCATCTCGATCGCTGGGAGTCCTTCAGGCGGCTATACCGCCTCGGGACTTCTGGCAGCTGTCAACTCAGCTATCACGGCTTCAGGTGCGGGCGGGGTCGTCCAGGCCGGATACGACGCCTCGGGACATCTGATCCTCTCCAGCATCGACCAGGGCTCCACGCAGACGATGAGCGTCACCGGCGGCAGCGCCCTCGCAACTCTCGGTTTGAGCACTGGGTCGTCCACCGGTGTGGACGCCGTGGTTAGCGTCGACGGAACCTCCAACACGATCTCGACGGTCACACCAGGCTCCACGCTTACTCTCAACGGAGCGAACGGCGCTACCGTCGATGCGACACTCGCAAGCGCCGGCAGCGGATCGTCTGTCAACAGCCCACTTATCTCGCTTGGCTCCGTCACAGCTACAAATGTGAGTACTGGTAACGGCTCCTTGGCTGATGTCGTCTCGAACATCAACTCTTCCGGGATTGGGGTCACGGCGGCGGCTGTCCAGACCGGTCCTGGAGCCTACGTCTTGCAGCTGACGTCGTCGCAGACGGGCACGAACGGGAACGTCTCGATTGACCCGAATGCCTTCGCAAGCTCGGGCCTGGGTGCGCTGCGCACAGCGATTGCCGGCACGAACGCCGAACTTCAAGTTGGTGGCTCCTCGGGTTACACTATCTCCTCCCAAACCGACACATTCAGCGGCCTCCTGCCCGGGCTTTCAGTGACAGCCGCTCAAATAAGCACGAGCCCGGTAACAGTTACCGTCGGAAACGACGCTACCGCAGCCGCAAACTCTGTGAGCTCCCTCGTAAGCGACGCCAACAAGGTGCTGAGCGACCTGCAGTCCTATGCGGGATACAACCAGACGACCAAGCAGGGGGGCCCGCTGATGGGATCGGCCATCCTGCAGGGACTCACCAACTCGATCCTGTCTGCTGTAGCTTCCACCGTCGGGACGTCCAACGTTGGGAGTGCAGCCAACATCGGGATCAGCCTGTCGAACGGCCAGCTGAGCTTCAACCAGTCAACGTTCGAGGCGTCCTACAACGCTAATCCAGCCCAGGTCCAAGCGGTGTTCGCTCAAGGAGCAACCTTCAATCCCGCGTCGTCCGCCTATTCGGGGCAAGTCGCCCTCTCTTACGCGTCTGCGACCACGAAGCCAGGCACCTATGCAGTCGGCGTGACGAACTCCGCTACCCAGGCGAGCGCTACCGGAGCGACCTTGTCGAATGGTTCCGTCAGTAGCGGTGAAACATTGACCATAGGGTCAGGCGCAGCGAGCGCCAGCTACACCACCACGGCTGGGCAATCCCTGACATCTATCGCCTCCGGACTCGACGCTGTCTTTGCTGCGCAAGGAATCTCTCTTTCGGCTCAAGTTGTCGGAGGCACCCAACTGCAGATACTCTCATCCGCTTACGGGTCGGCTGCCACGTTCAGCGTTGCCACAACGAGCACGGCGTCAGGGACTCTTGGCCTGACCGGCGGGTCATCGACCGCTTCGTTTGCCGGCACAGACGTAGCTGGAACGATCAACGGTGTAACAGCGACAGGCCAGGGTCAGTTCCTCTCGGCACCTACGTCGGATCCGACACTGGCAGGACTGGCATTGCAGGTTTCCGCGAGTGGTATCACCTCATCGACCAATCTCGGTTCCGTGACGTACACGCCTGGCCTCGCGCAGGCTCTGGCGAGCGTGGCTAGTGCAATGTCTGACCCTGTGAACGGCGTCATCACCAACACCGTGCAGAGTCTTCAGAACCAGTCCGCTTCGCTAACGCCGCAGATCCAGATGTATCAACGGATAGTGACCCAACAACAACAAATGCTGACCACCAAATACGCCAACATGGAATCGGTCCTCGGTTCGCTCAAGAACCAGAGCTCCGCCCTGGCCGGCGAGCTCGCATCGATCGCTGCCAACGGATGAGACAGCACAGGAGATGTCGATGACGAGCGCTGCCCAACGAGCAGAGGAAATGAGACTCCGCTACCTGACCGAAGCCATAGAGACGTCGACTCCCGCGTCCCGTCTGACGATGCTTCTCGACGCACTGGAAATGGACCTCGCCCGAGCCGACCGCGCCTTCGCCGAGCGTTGCGAGCCTAAGGCGGTCAGTGACTTGCTCATCCATGCCCAGGACATCATCCTCGCGTTGCGTGACACGCTGGACACTTCGACGTGGGAGCCTGCCGAGCGCCTCGGCGCCCTCTACGATCACCTGTACACGGAGTTGGTGGGAGCGAACCTGGACAAGGACCGCCTACGCGCCGCCGCCGTGGCGTCCCATGTGGCCGAGCTTGCCAACGCGTGGCGTAAGGCAGCGCAGAGCGTCGAGAAAACGACCGTCGAAGCCGACGGGGTCCAAAGGTGAGCTCCGAAGCCGACATCGACTGGAGGTCCCTCCTCGACTCCATGGCTAAGCGCCTCGATATGATCGAGACGGCCTTCGATGGCGGCACGGAGGCGAGCGTGCCAGTCTTCGAGCTGCCTGAGGGCATCGGGCCTCTGCCGAAAGAACTCCGTGAAACGGCAGAGGAGTTGCTCGTTAAAACCCAGGAGGTCGAGAAGCGCTTGGAGGCGATGATGGATGCCACTGTGAAGCAACTTCGCCGACTGCCGGCGCAGCGGGGATTCGGGATCGGGCGTCCAGCAGCTACCTACATTGATCAGTCGGCGTGAACAGCAGCCGCGTCTTTGGTGGCGAACACCGCGAGGTGCGCTTCGATGTCGCAGCTCGGCAGCGGATCCTCGCCGGCAAACTCGGCTAGTGAGGAGTCGAACTCCTCGATGCTCAGATAGCCACCGTCGGTTATCTCGGCGCGGCGGGAGCGTAGACGCTCGAGCATCAGGGACCGTTCCGGGCCTGCAGGCTCGGGGCGGTGATACGCAGCTTGGGGAATGACGATCACGGCGCCGGGTGTCAGTTCGTGGCGATCCAGCAGACCGGCTAAGCGGCGCCCGATGTAGCGGTCACCCCCCTTAGCGGTCTGCGAACTCCTCAACGCGGACGCGAGCCTCTCGAAAGCGGCGGAGGGCGGCGGCTCCGATATTGAAAGTCCGTCGTCTACATCGACGATGCAAGCGGTACCGCCGGGGGACAGGACCCGGGCGATCTCGTTCGCTGCGCGCTCTGGGTGCTCGAGGTGCTGGAACACGAACCGGGAGAACACGAGGTCGAAGGAACCGTTCGGGAACGGGATCGAGTAGACGTCCCCCGACGCGAAGGTCGTGCGCCCTCTCGGTAAGCCGACTTGCATTCCAACTCTCTCGCCGATACGCCGCGCGGCGGCGAGCACAGCTCGGTCCGAGTCCAGGCCGATAACCTGCACCTCGCCAAGGGCCGCCAACTCCAAGGTGGCGGCGCCGAAACCGCAGCCAAGGTCGAGCATACGCTGACCGGGACGCACCGTGAGCGACCCGAGTAAAGCGCGGCGCTGGGCAGCCGACACGATCGTTTGGATCAATAACCAGCGAAGCTCATCGATTGCCCCCGGTAGCGCCTCTCCGAGCGCCTCGTCGACGGCGCTCCAGACAAGCTCGCGCTTCGGTCCGCCTATCGGGGGGGTTTGTTCGGCGATGGCCATCGGCTGGAAGCTCCTATCGGGGTTTCGGATATCTCAAGAGGGGCGCTGCACCTGACGATACATGTCTAGGACGTGCTAGGAAGGCACAGGACCACGAACAGCGCCCAGGAGGGGCTCCACCCGGATTTTGGTCGGACGGCGTCACGCCGCCGGCCGTGGAGGAGATCACCCGCCATGAGCGGCATAGTAGACGTCCTGCACTTCGCTGTCGACGGTTTGACCAGCCAACAGCAAGCCATAGCCAACAATCTTGCGAACGCCCAGACGCCAGGGTATACAGCACAAGACGTCAATTTCCAGTCCAGCCTAGCCCAGGCCCTGTCGTCTCCGGGCGGGGGTACGGCGACGGTCAGTGTCACGCCAAGTCAGGCAGTGCCAGCCACGAACGGGAACAATGTCAGCGCCAGCAAGGAGCTCGTCTCAGCCGAACAGAACACGCTTCAATATCAGTCGACTGTCGAACTGCTCAACGCTCAGTTCCGCCTCGTGCAAGGATCGGCCGGGGGTACCTTCGCATGAGCCTCTTCAGCGCACTCAACATATCGGGTTCCGGCATCAGCGCTGCCCAAACATGGATAAACACCACCGCCGGTAACATCGCCAACGCGAACGATACCGTCGCGACAACATCGCCGGTCTACGCGACGCAAACGCCGTTCTTTCAGGCTGTCGGACAAGCCGGCCAGGTCGGGGACGGCGTGGCAGTGAGCTCGGTTCTACTTGGCAGCACAGCCGGGCTGGTCCAATACCAGCCCAACAACCCCCTAGCTAACGCTCAGGGCAACGTAAGGGTCGCCAACGTCGACTTGGGAAGCCAGATGGTGCACCTGATCGCCGCCCAGACCGATTACCAGGCGAACGCCTCGGCTTTGGCTCACGCAAAGCTCGCCTACCAGTCGGCACTGACGATCGGAAGCTGACGTGATTCCTCCGATATCCTCGCTACCGTCTATATCCCCGCTCGGCTCCGCCACTGCTATCGGCGGAGGTGCCAGTGCCGGCGCCGGCGCCGGCACCGGAGCGCTTTCGGGTGCGGGGTCGTCGGCGGGTACCTCGGGGGCGTTCGCTAACACGGTTAGCGGTGCGATCGATCAGCTTCAGCAGGTCCAAAACGCCGCTTCGAGCGCGGCTGCCCAAGCGGCGGCAGGCCAGGGGAACCTTGCGGACGCCATGATCGCAGCTACTCAGGCGTCGGTCGCCACCCAGGTGACGACAGCGGTTACAAACAAGGCGGTCGCCGCCTTCACCCAGATAATGAATATGCAGGTATGAAGTGTCGCTAGTTCCAGTCAACATCGCCGAACGCGCCCGCGCGAGCGCAAAGCAATTCGCAAGCGGTTTCACACCCGGCCAGAAGGCCGTCACCCTGGCGGCCATCGTCGCCGCAGTCGCGGGCGGGTTCGTCATGATGTCGCTCACCGGCAAACCGACCTACGCACCGCTGTACACGAACTTGAAAGCTTCGGACGTGTCGAGCATCACGACCCAGCTGACGTCGGCAAAAATTCCTTTCCAGCTGACCAACGGCGGCTCGACGATCATGGTCCCCGTCAACGACGTGAACTCCGAGCGTGTCAGCCTTGCCGCGTCAGGTCTTCCTGCCAGCTCCACGGTGGGATTGTCGCTGCTGGACAAGACCGGCATCACAACGTCCAACATGACCCAGCAGGCCGACTACCTGCAGGCGCTGCAGGGCGAGCTCGAGCAGACCATCGACTCGATTTCGGGTGTCGCGTCGAGCCAGGTCAACATCGCCCTCCCAGCGAACCAGAACTTCTCGCTCACCCAGGACACACCCACAGGAGCGTCCGTTCTGGTGACAATGACCTCTGGTCAGTCGCTTAGCAGCGGAGACGTTCAAGCGATCGTGCACCTGGTTGCGTCGAGCATCCCGAACCTGAACTCGGCGGACGTGACCGTGGCCGACTCGACCGGAAACCTACTTGCCGGGCCTGGTGTCACCGCCGGCGGATCAGGAGGAGGCGGCCAGTCCAACTCGTACGACAGCAGCGTGGCGGCCAAGGTAAACGCGTACCTGGCGAGCGTCGTTGGAGCCGGCAACGCCGATGTACAGGTCAATGCGACGATGGACTACTCGAAGGTGTCCACCACGACCAACAGCATTCAGCTCGGGGCGAACGGGAAACCAGTCAGCTTCTGCACCCAGAACAGCCAAACCAGTCAGAGCTACACTGGTACCGGCACGCCACCCGGTGGGGCCGCAGGCGCCGTGACCGCAACAACTGTCGCCGGAGCGACAGGAAACTACTCCAACAGCACGTCCAGCCAGACCTGCGAAACGAGTGAGCAGACCCAGACGGTTCAGCAGGCACCAGGCACGCTCCAATCGGAGCAGGTCGCCGTGCTGATCAACTCTACGGCCGTACCGAAGGGTGTCAACCTGACAGCACTTCAGGCCGGCGTCGCCGCCGCCGCGGGGATCGACACCAAGCGAGGTGATCAGCTGGCTTTCTCGACGATGCCATTCAACACCTCGGTGGCGCAGCAGGCCGCGACCGCGGCGAAGGCAGCAGCCGCGGCAGGGCAGAGCAAGGCGCTTGGCTCTCTCATCAAGACTGCTGTGGTGTTTATCATCATCGCCATCGTCCTGTTCCTGCTGTGGCGTTCCGCTCGCAAAGCCCGTCTGGCGCCGACTGTCCTCGGTCCGAACGATATGGAGGCTCTGCGCTCAGCCCGAGAGTTCAACCCGACTGCCCTGATGCCCGCAGTCGGCGGCGCCGAGCTCTCCGCCGGCAGTGGGGCGTTGACAATAAACGACTTCATTGACCACCAGCCCGACGACGTGGCCAGCATGCTGCGCACGTGGCTGTCGGATACTTCGCCGAAGGCGCTGGGCTGATGAAAACTCTGACAGGCGCTCAGCGAGCGGCGATAGTGATCGCCCAGCTGGATGAATCCCGGGCGTCGAAGGTTCTTCGCTCGATGAGCGAAATTGACGTGACCGAGATCATGACAGCCATGGTAGAACTGCCGACACTCGAGCCGTCAGACGTCGACAAGGTTCTCGCCGAGTTCAACTCTCAGGCCAGCCAATACCTGCAGGTGGCGCAAGGCGGGGTGGATGTAGCCCGCAAGCTGCTGCGTGACCGCTTCGGAGCGGAGCGCGCGGAGGCGGTCCTCGGAGAGTTGGTAGAAGACCGGGACCAGCAGCCACTCGCCTTCATCCAACGGATCGACATCCGCCAGTTGGGCAACCTCGTCGCGGAGGAGCATCCCCAGACCATTGCGGTCATGCTCGCTCACCTTTCCCCCGACTCGGCCGCCCAGTTGCTTGCCGGCATGGAGGAGGAACTACGAGTCGACCTGATCAGGCGTCTCGCCACGATGGGTCGCATCAGCCCTGTCGTGATCCGCCAGCTCGCCGACGTTCTCGAGTCGAAAGCCTCGTCTCTGCTTCGAAACGGCGCCGCCGCAACCAGCCCCGTTGGGGGGATGGAGTCGACGATAGCGATCCTGAACTTGACCGACCGCAGCACGGAGAAGCAGATCCTCAGCCGCCTTGAGCAGGAAGACCCGGCTCTCGCGGAATCGATCCGCAACGAGATGTTCGTATTCGACGACCTGATCAGTCTGGACGACCGCTCGCTTCAACTCATCCTCCGCCATGTCGTTCCGAAAGACCTAGCAATAGCCTTGAAGGCCGGGAGCGAGAAAATTCGCGAGCGGTTCATGCGGAACATGTCCGAGAGGGCGTCGGAGGATCTCCTCGAAGAGATCGATTCGCTCGGCCCGACACGAATATCACAAGTCGAGTCGGCGCAGAGCGCCATAGTGAAGATAGTTCGCGATCTCGAAACCTCCGGCGAGATCGTGCTTGCGCGAGGCGACGATGAGTTCGTCTAAGGTGCACCGCCGCAGGATCGTCCGGCGCGAGGACAGCGCGGACGCCCCTGTCGTGTCGCTGCTTTCGTGCCATGGTGGCATCCCTGGCAGTCACGGTGCCATTGCGGAGGCGTCCGAAGTCGAAGCTCGTCGCCAGGCGTGGCAGGAAGGCTACGACGCTGCGATGGCCGAGTTCCTTGCCGCAGCCGAGGTTGGCCGTGCTGCAGCCCTTCGCAGGCTTACCGAGTCTCTCGTGGCCAGCGCAGATCTTGTCGCTGCTCGCCGACGTGAGGTGGTATCCCTCGGCGAGGTCGAAGTAGTGGAGCTGGCATGCGGGTTGGCGGAAGCGATCCTCGGACAAGAACTCTCCGCAACACGCCCGGCCTTAGCCGCCGCCACCCGCGCCCTGCGGTTGATACCAGAGGGGGAAGACATTGTGGTACGGGTCAACCCCAGCGACGCTCTCGGCGTCGAGGACATCCAGGAGCTCGTGCCCGACTCCACGGTGAAGGTTGTTGGCGACCCGTCGATAGAGCTGGGTGGGTGTCTCGTCGTCGCTGGTGCCTGCCAAGTGGACGCCCAGATCGGCTCGGCACTAGGGCGTGCCCGCCAAGTACTCGACGATCTGCACCTGACCGGACCGTCAACGGCGAAAGGACAGCAGGAGTGCCAGTGATCTCAGATTCCCTGCGCTGGCGTCTGAGCGAATCCGTCAAGCCGCAAGTGTCCGGTCACGTCACCCGTATCGTCGGCCTGCGTGTCGAGGTCGACG
Organism: Actinomycetes bacterium; assembly: GCA_021828685.1. GTDB lineage: Bacteria > Actinomycetota > Acidimicrobiia > Acidimicrobiales > Palsa-688 > JAJZAM01. Next base: position 8,356 of record JAJZDJ010000043.1, read on the forward strand.
GTGTTCGAGCCGCCGTCGGCGACGCGTTACGAATCTTTCGCGCAGGCGGTGTCCTAGACGCGGAGGTGGTTGCCGTCGAGGGTTCCTCCCTCGCCTGCATGCCTCTCGGGGATCTCACCGGGGTCCGCTTCGGTGACCGCGTGGAGCCGGCGGGCGGTCCACTCCAGGTGACGGTAGGCCCGGGGCTGCTCGGCAGAGTCCTGGACGGTCTCGGCAGGCCGATCGACGGGAAACCCATCGAAGGTGAGTGGGAGCAGGTAGGCGTCGATGGGACCCCGCCGCACCCGCTGCGACGCGAGCTAGTCGACCGCCAGCTCTCCCTCGGGGTTCGGGCGCTTGACACGATGGTGCCCTGCGGTCGAGGCCAGCGGCTAGGGATCTTCGCTGGGTCAGGAGTGGGCAAGTCGAGTCTTCTCTCCATGGTCGCGCGCGGAACGAACGCTGCGGTCTCGGTGCTTGCTTTGGTAGGCGAGCGAGGACGGGAGGTCAACGAGTTCATAAGCCACGACCTCGGTCCTGAAGGCTTGGCACGCTCCGTGGTTGTGGTGGCGACATCCGACGAGCCAGCGATGGTCCGGATCCGGGCCGCGTTCACCGCGACACGGATCGCCGAATGGTTCCGCGATCAGGGAAACGATGTCGTCTTGATGATGGACTCGATCACACGCTTCGCAATGGCTCAGCGCGAGGTCGGGCTGTCAGCGGGGGAGCCGCCCGCAACCCGGGGCTACCCGCCGTCGGTGTTCTCCCTCCTGCCGAAGCTTCTCGAGCGTGCAGGCGCCGGAGAGGTCGGTTCGATCACTGGCCTTTACACGGTTCTTGTGGACGGCGACGACATGAACGAGCCCATAGCGGACACGACGCGCTCGATCCTTGACGGCCACGTCGTTCTGTCCAGGCGTTTGGCGACGTCTGGACATTTCCCGAGTATCGAAGTGCTCGAGTCGGTTTCGCGCGTCGAGTCGATGATCACTTCGCCGGAACAGCGGGTGCTCAGCAGGGAGATGCGGCGGATCCTCTCCGCGTACCGAGATGCACGTGACCTGATCGAAATCGGAGCTTACGTCCCGGGTACGAACCAACTCGTCGACACCGCCATGCGATTGCGCGACGACATTGACTGCTTCCTACGGCAAGCGAAAGACCAGATCGTCTTGCTCGACGAGTCCTGGCGTCTGCTTGGTGAGGTTCTCGCCGCGCCTGTCCCGGTAGGCATGGAACTGGCAACGGCGGCCGCGTCGTGAAAAGGTACACGTTTTCCTTGGAGACCGTGTTGCGGGCGCGCAGAGCGCAGGAGGAGGTGGCGCGCCAGAGCCTTGCAGACGCGAATCACCGTCTGCGCAGGTCCCAAGCCCTTCATGCTGCGGCCCGCGACGCCTATCACCTCGTGGCCGTACGACCTTTCCGGGGTCCCGGCGAGCGGGACCACTTCCTCGACGACCGCAGCAGGGAGCTGCGACTTGCCGAAGCTGTAGAGCAAGCCTCCTCTGTCGTTATCGAGTGTGAAAAAAGGGTGGCTGAGTGCCACGCGGCCTGGGTTCTGGCAGGACAGAGGGTGGCTTCATTGGAACGCCTAGATGAGCGTCGCCGCTCGGAGTGGGATCAGGCACGTGCAAGGGACGAGTCGACAGTGCTTGACGACATCGCCGGCGCGCGATGGTCGCTCAAGGCCGGCTCGGGGGCGCCTCCGCAATGACGACAACCCCGGCCGGGACCATCGGTGCCATCCAAACCCTCGCCTCTCAACTCACAGGAATAGGCGGACAGCTGTCCGCCGCCGCATCCTCGGGCGACTTCAGCGCTGTACTCGCACAGGTCAACTCGGAGATCGCCTCCATCCAGGACGGGGGCACCCTGACGCCGGGATCATCCTCCAGTAGCGCATCGCCGACCTCCAACCTGCTCGCGTCACAAAACCCGCTCGGCCTGTCCTCTCTAGGGTCTTTGGCTGCGACGACCGTCGGAGGATCCTCCAGCACTCCGGGGGCCCTGACGGGGTCGTCGGTAGTAGCCGACGCTCAGAGCTATCTCGGCGTCCCCTACCAGTGGGGCGGGTCTAGCCCGGCAACTGGATTTGACTGTTCAGGATTGGTCCAAAAGGTTTACTCCGACCTCGGGGTCAGCCTTCCTCGAACCAGCCAGCAGCAGGCGCTGTCGGGTACGCCGGTAGCGAGTCTGGCTCAAGCTCACCCAGGCGACCTCGTATTCTTTCCCGGCTCCGACGGAACCGCTTCGAGCCCCGGACATGTGGGCATCTACATCGGGAACGGGCAGATGATCGACGCTCCCCAGGCGGGTTCCGTCGTCTCGGTGCAGCCCGTCGGCCAGCCCGTCGCGATTCGAAGGATCGTAGCAGGTGCGAGCGCCACGATGCCGGTCGTTAATCTGACCTCGGCAGTCGGGTCGACCTCGCCCGCTGGCACTAATGCCGCAATGGATTCGCTCGGAGTGCCGGCCGCGTATCAGCCTCTGTTCCAATCCGCAGGTCAAACATACGGAGTGGATCCGGTTCTGCTTGCAGCTGTGGCGAAACAAGAGTCCGGGTTCAATCCGGCGGCGCAAAGCAGCGCCGGGGCGCTCGGGATCATGCAGCTGATGCCCGCGACCGCGGCCGGCCTCGGGGTTTCGCCGCTCGACCCTGCCTCGGCGATCAGCGGCGGCGCACAACTGTTGAGCAGCTATCTGAGCAACTACGGCGGTTCAGTTCCTCTGGCGCTGGCGGCCTACAACGCCGGGCCGGGCGCCGTCGCATCCTACGGTGGCGTGCCGCCCTACGCCCAGACGCAGAACTACGTATCGAGCATCTCCTCGATGCTCGCGAGCGCCGGGGCTGTCGCCTGATGGCTGCCGCCGTTCCAGCCGTGCCCACTGCGCCGCCAATCGCAACGGGGTCATCTGCAGGGTCAGCCCGGATGTTGGGGTCCGATGGCTCCAGAAAGGGTAATGCAGTCCTGGTTTCAACTAAGCGCAATCGGTCGCGACAGCCAGGCTCGACTGGTCTGGCGCCGGCTCTCCAGCTACCAAAAGCAGATGTGGCACTTGGTGTTGGCGCGACCAACCCACCGGCCGGCGGATTCAAGCACCACCTCGACGCCGTTACCGCCAACATCGAGGCGCCGGCCGCTGCCGTCCCGCCCGCAAAGGACACGTCGACGCCCCCAGCCGCCAAAAGAACTGCGTCTCAGCGGAGCAGACGTCAACTTGCGTCGCCGGTGTCCCCCCTGGCGACGGGGATCCTCGACGCAGCGGCATCGTCACCACCGCCTCCGGTCGCGTCTGCGACGCCACCCACGCTAACCGCGCAGTCAGCGTCAGTGAAACCCACCGTGATCTCACAGGGATCCCCGGTGGGTACAGCGTCTATCCCGGTCACGGCAGTGCTCCACGGCCAGCAGTCCACACTGTCGTCAAATTCCGAGCCCTCAGTCCGAGCTCCGGTTCCCAGTCCTACTGCGGCGCTGTCGCGTCCAGCGTCTGCCAGCCGAGTTCCCACCGCAGCGCTCGGCGGGGGTCTGACCCAGCCGCACGGTGGGTCGACTTTGGTGGCGATCACCCGAACTGCGCAGCCGCTGCAATCAGCATCGGACCCCAGTTCACAAGCGCCGAAGGCGTCAGACCAACCCTCGCAGGCCACATCAGGCCCGGCAATGACGAGTCTGTTGAGCGCATCTGTCGTTAGTGCTCAAACAGCCGTAGCGCATGCAGCGGCGTCTGGACCAGCGAGCCCCGCGCTTCGCGCTCCGATCACGCCAGAAGGAGCGACGGCCCCCCCGGCCCAGCAGGTGCTGGCTGTGCTCTCCCCGATCCTGAGCACGGCGAGCGGGACTCACCGCATTTCGCTGGAATTGCACCCGGCAGAGTTGGGGAGCATCCAGGCCACGATAACCGTCAGCGGTAGCCAGGTCACAGTCGAGCTGCACGCCGACAACGCGGCCACACGCCAAACCATAGGGTCCGCCCTGCCTGACCTTCGCCAACAGCTCGGATCCGGCGGCCAACAGGCACACGTATTCTTCGGTGGCGACGTACCTCGGCGCCAGACCGGCTACTCAGATCGCCCGCTCGGCGTCACGTCCGATTCAAGTGCCGGAGCGCAGCCAACACAGATCCTAATCCGGCCCGCCACGTCGGCATCGTCAGTCGACATTCGACTCTGACCATCCAGGAGGAGAGTCCTTATCATGTCCTTTGTCATCCCGAACTCCACAGCCCCAAGTAGCAACGGTTCGAGCGGGTCGGCCGCCGCGGCCGCCGCTAGCAGCAGCTCGTCTGCGACGGGACTCAACCAACTCGACAATTCGCAGACCTTCCTCAACCTCCTGGTCGCCCAGCTGAAAAACCAGGATCCAAGCAACCCGGCGAACCCGACATCATTTATGACAGAGATCGCCCAACTGACGGCGGTGCAGTCTCAGACGTCCCTAAACGCAGAGGAACAAACAGTCGCAGCTGACTCGATGCTCGGCCAGAAGATCAGTGGAACGGGATCAGGTGGGCAAGTGGTATCAGGAATCGTTAGCGCAGTTCTCCTGAGTGGATCCGGGCCGCCGCAGCTCAGCTTGGCAGGACAGAACGGCACCGTATCACTTGACCAGGTAACGCAGGTCTACAGCGCAAGCGCCACCACTGCAGCAGCCTCATCGCCGGCCTCAAGTTCGACGAGCACTACACACGCCTCGACGTCCGGCTCCGCTAGTACTCCCACTGGATCGAGCTCCGCAACTACACCTGCGGCGTCAAACGCCGCCTGATCACTAACGAAACCCACACGAAGGGAACCACCCCATGGAACAGTCACTGATTGCAGCCGTCTCGGGCATAACCGCCGATCAAGCATACCTCGACGTCGTTGGTAACAACGTCGCCAACTCCAATACCACCGCCTACAAGTCCGAAAGCGCGCAGTTCACTGATCTGCTGGCCCAGCAGGTGACAGGTGCATCAGCTCCCGTCCCCGGTGGGCAAGGAGCAGGAATCAACCCACTCGCTATTGGATCCGGTGTCCGGGTGGGTGCAGTGTCACTCAACGAGTCGCAGGGGGCAATTCAAACGACGAACGTGCCTACCGACGTTGCTATCCAGGGCAGCGGGTACCTAGTGACACAGCAGTATGGCCAGACCTTGTACACCCGAGACGGAAGCCTTACGCTCGACGCGAATGGCAACCTTGCCACTCAGACCGGTGGACTGGTGCAGGGGTGGACAGCGAACGCTCAGGGCGTCATCAACGCCAACGCGCCGGTCGGAAGCGTTAGTATCCCGACCGGCACGACGATGCCGGCGACACCGACGACCGAGCTGACCATGGGAGGAAATCTTCCAGCGTGGTCCGGAAGCGGAACCGCCACGCCGGTCACCACGACTATCAATGCTTACGACTCCCTCGGAAACGTAGTTCCGGTGTCATTGACTTTCACTCCTGTGGCGGGTACTGCGAATTCATGGACGGTGCAGGGAACGGTACCGAACCCCTCCGGGACTCCTAGCGCGCTCTGGACCACTGCACCTACAATTTCATTCGGCGCGACGACGGGCCAGATCAGCTCGATTACGGGAGCAACAACTAATGCCGACGGTTCGCTGTCACTCCCGGTCCAGACGATGCCGGCGACCTACGCGTTCCCATCCGGGGACACGTGGAACGTGAACTTCCCGAACCCGAAAGGGTCGGGCGGTGTCACTCAGTACTCAGGACAGCAGTCACTTTCCGTCACTAGCGTCGACGGCGCCCCGTCGGGGTCGTTGGCGGGTTTCTCGGTCGGCTCGGACGGCGTGATCACCGGATCCTTCTCCAACGGCAAGACACTCGCCATCGGCCAGATCGCCCTGGCACAGTTCTCGAACCCTGCCGGACTTTCGGCGCAGGGGAATCTGAACTACATCCAGAGCCCCAACTCCGGCCAACCTGCGGTCGGCGTGCCCGGGACTAACGGTTCAGGGACACTGATCGGCGGCGCACTTGAGGGGTCGAACGTCAATCTCTCGTCGCAGCTGACGGACCTTATCGTTGCGCAGGAGGCGTATCAGGCGAATACGAAGGTGATTTCCACTACATCCATGAACCTGTCCGCGCTCGCCCAGATCGCCTGAGCCACCCGGCGCGCTCAAGTGACGGGCCTTCGGTGCCGAAGAAATTCCGGAAACGCCAGGACGGCAACCGATCTCACGGCCAAGGACAGGCCAGGGGAGACCCAGCATGCCCGACGCCGGCGCGGCCGAAATGGCCGACGATAAATCGCTTGATTTCCGTCCTTACGACTTTCAACGCCACGCGGCGATGGATAGGGGCCGCCTTCGTCGCCTGTCTCCCCTGCTTGAGGTTGCTGCGCACCGGATAACTCAGGCCTTAACCGGACTTGTCCGGGCGTCGGTTCGGGTGGAGGTAGGGGAGCTGAGCCAGAAGACGTGGGAGGCTTACGCCAACGCCCTTCCTGAGCCGACCTACATCGCTTTCGCGACTATCAACCCGATAGGCGGCCGGCTCAGCATCCACATGCCGACCACGCTGGCCCGTGCGATCGTCGAGCTGCGTCTGGGCGGCACGGTACGTTCAACCGTCATCGAGCGTCAGCTCTCCGACATCGAAGTTCGCCTCCTTGCAGAGGTCACCGGATCACTGATCGACGAGTTTCTCCAAGCGGCCAGCGTGGTTGTCCCGATGGCGAGTGGACCTGTTAGCACTTCGAGCAGCCCGGTCCTGGTGCAGATGCCAGATCCCAGCGAGGTGTGTCTTATCGTCAAGCTGTCCGTCACACTTGAGGAGAAGACCACCTTCGAGGTGACGGTCACTGTTCCCCTCGTGATGCTCATGACCCTCCTCGACGCGCTTGAACGAATCGAGAACCCGGAGGAGATGGAGCAAAATTCGGTGGCCTCCGACGTGCTCGAACGGCTCTTGGAGGCGCCACTCCAGGTGACGGTATCGTTTCCCGACGTTGTTCTGTCCGCTGACGAGCTTTTGAGCCTCAGTGCCGGCGACGCGATCCCACTCCAGCAGCCCGAAGGTACGCCGGTACATCTGAAAGTGGAGGGGGTCCACTTCTGTGATGTCGTCGCAACAACTTCTGGTAAGCGCCTTGCCTGCTTGGTCGTAGACACCAAATCGAAGGAGACCCATTGACACAGGATCAGCTCGCAACGCAAGGTGCGGTAGCTACGGACCTCAAGGAGTCGGCCGGTCTCGACGGCCGGCCGATCGAGCTCCTCTACAACGTCGACATGGCAGTAACGGTGGAACTGGGTCGGACCCGGATGACGATGCGGGAGCTGCTCGCCCTCCGTCCGGGGAAAGTGATCGAACTCGACCGCCTAGCACGGGCTCCGGTGGACATCCTAGTCAACAACACCCTCCTGGCTCGAGGTGAAGTTGTCGTGCTCGACGAGGAGCTCGGGGTGCGAGTCACCGAGATAACCGGCTCCGGTGCCGAGCGGCCGTCAAGTTGAATTCCATGAGTGGCCTCGTCGCTACAGCCACTGTGAGCTCGACGTCGGCGGCTGTGTCAGTACCGTCGCTGGTAATGCAACTGCTGATCGGCCTCGGGGTCGTGCTTGCATTGATCTGGGTTGCTTCGAAGGTGGCGAAGGGCCGGCTCGCAAAACCTGCCCGCACACGTGGTTCGGCGACCACGCTGAGCGTGGTCAGCCGCCAGACGCTCGGCAAAGGCGTGCACGTGGCAGTAGTCAGGGTTGGCTCAGAGACCCTCCTCCTCGGTGTCACAGCGCATCAAGTGACCCGACTCGCAGACATTCCCTACGAAGAGGCGGGCGGCTTCGCCGACGAACCCGCAACCGAGATTGCCCGGTCCGGCAATCCGATCGCAACTGTCGCAGGAAAGCAGGCAGTCGCCCCTTTGCTCCAGGGAGTCTTCCGTCATCTCCAAGAGCTGACGATCCGACGAGCCTGAACACCCTCGAACCATGACCCAACTTCTCTCTGCTGTGGTGGTGCCGACGACGGCTGGTGCCGGATCGTCAATCAATATCAACCTTGGAAGCGCCCTCGGGAAACCTTCGAGCAGCATCCTGGTGATCATCGCGCTGACGTTGTTGGCGTTGGCGCCGTCGCTTCTGATCCTGATGACGGGGTTCACCCGTATCATCGTGGTCTTCAGCCTGCTGCGTCAAGCACTCGGACTGACCACGACGCCACCCAATCAGGTGCTTGCCGGGTTGGCTTTGATACTGAGCCTGTTCATAATGACGCCGACGTTGACCCAAGTCAACAAGGTGGCTGTCCAGCCCTACCTCCACGGCAAGGCGTCGGCGACCCAGGCCTACCGCGCTGCGGAAGTCCCGCTTAAGTCGTGGATGCTAAAGCAGACGGGGAGCCAAGAACTGGCACTGACGACCGGTGTCGACGGCGAGCATCCGGCTACGCCCGCAGACGCTTCCTTGGCGGCGGTCATCCCGGCATTCGTCTTGTCACAGCTGAAGAGCGGCTTCATCATCGGCTTCGTGATCTTCATCCCCTTCCTCGTAATCGACCTGGTGGTTGCATCAGTACTGATGTCACTAGGCGTAGTGATGCTGCCACCAACCCTTGTCTCATTACCGTTCAAACTCCTGCTGTTCGTCATGGTCAACGGTTGGATACTGGTGACCCACTCTTTGGTGGTGGGTTTTCATTGACCGAGGCGCAACTAATGGGCATTGCGTCGGAAGCCTTGATGATGACGCTGAAGCTGGCTTTGCCGTTCCTCCTCGGTAGCCTCGTGGTTGGGCTAGTCGTTTCGCTATTCCAGACGGTGACGCAGCTGCAGGAGGTCACTCTTACATTCGTTCCGAAGCTGGTAGTCGTAGCTGTGATCCTGATAGTCGCCGGGCACTGGATGCTCGGGCAGATGGAAGGTTATACGACGACTATGATTTCTCAGACTGCGAGCATCGTCGGGGGATGAGTTGAGCGTCAGCCTCGACCCGCTATGGCTGCTCGGCTTCCTCTTGGTGTTCGTTCGGGCGCTCGCATGGCTGGTAGTGGTCCCACCTTTTTCCAACAGCGCCACCACACCGCGCCCGGTCCTGATCGGCTTTGCGGGCGGACTCGCAATCCTCGCCCTTCACCAGGTGCCCCAAAGTGCGATACCTACTAATACGGCCGGTCTAATCGGCTCTCTAGCAATGCAGGTCCTAAGTGGCCTAATGCTCGGTCTTCCAGTGCAGATACTCCTGAGCGCAATAAGCTCCGCTGGATCGATGATCGACCTATTTGGCGGTCTCAATCTTCCGCCGTCGATCGACCCCTTGTCGGCTCAGCAGACGCCGATATTGGGCCAGCTCTATGAGCAGGTTGGTATGGTACTGCTTTTTGTCACAAACGGTGAGATGTTGCTTGTCAAGGGCTTTGCTTTGTCGTTGGGAAAGGGTGCGATGACCCTCAACTCCTCTGCTCTTGGAGCCGGTGTCATCAGCGCTGACGTCGCCACGTTCTTCACCGCTACCCTCGAGATAGCGGCTCCGCTTGTGGCTGTGCTCTTTGCAGCCCAGATCGGGCTCGCGTTGCTCTCCAAGGCAGCTCCGCAGATGAACGTGTGGCTACTTGGCTTTCCGATCCAAGTCATTCTGTCCCTGCTGTTCGTGGCTATCGGACTCCAAGTGCTTCCTGGCTATCTGTCCAACATCCTCGGTCGGATCAGCACTGACATGGCGCTACTAGTCAACGGCCACTGATGGCCAGTAACGACCGTACCGAGAAGGCCACACCGAAGCGAAGACGCAAGGCTAAGACCGACGGCCGCGCCGCCAAGTCTCCAGACGTATCCGGATGGTTGCTGATGCTTGTTGGGACGATGATCTTCCCGACACTTTTCCGTTCAGCGGACTCGCGGCTCACCAAGCTGGTAGGCCAGTCTGCCAACGTGATTGCCAGTCCGTCGTCGAATGGGGCTCTCGGGATGCTGGTCAGCGGTCTCGACGACGCTGCAGCGCTAATCCTGCCCGTCCTTGGAGCGTTCGCTGTCGCAGGTGTCGCTGCAGGCGTGGCACAGACTGGGGGTATCCTGTCGCTGCACGCGGCTGCTCCCAAGTGGAGCAAGCTGAACCCCCTGAAAGGTGTCAAGAACCTACTTTCAGCGCAGTCTCTATGGCAACTGGTCAAGCAGGTTGTCAAGCTACTGGCGCTGGTAGGGCTCGCGTATGGGACAGTCTCGGGTCTCAGCCACAAGTTGGTCGGCTCCCAGCCAGCCCAGATGGCGCCGATCATTTCCTACGCCGGTTCGACCCTACTGGGACTCACCCGCGATGTGGCCGGTATCGGCTTGGTGCTCGGAATAGCGGATTTCGCCTGGCAGCGCCACCAGCTCAACAAGTCGCTCAAGATGACCAAGCAGGAAGTCAAGGACGAGAACAAGGACGCTGACGGCAACCCGACGCTCAAGGGGCAGGTCAGGCGCAAGATGCGAGGAATGTCACGGGCGCGCATGATGGCGGCGGTCGCCGGATCCGACCTGATCGTGGTCAACCCTACTCACTACGCCGTGGCGTTACGTTACGACCCGCAGCGCGGGAGCGCCCCGGTCGTAGTTGCGAAAGGAACCGATGAGGTCGCCCTTCGAATCCGGGTCGAGGGGACGGCGCACCGGGTGCCGGTCATCGAGGATCCTCCTCTCGCCCGTGCGATCCACGCGACGTGCGAGATCGACGACGCCATTCCCCCCGAACTCTTCCTAGCGGTCGCGCGGCTATTGGCCTTCGTGTTCACCATGTCGCCCGTTGTGCGCTCCGCCGGGCTAGTCCACCGGCGTCCCTCCACTGCGATGGTGGCCTGAGTCGGAGACAGGGTAGCGGGATCACTTCGTGAGTTGCGACGGTAAGACCGACGGAGTGTTGGTGTAATCTTGTTGTTCCGCACCATGCGGGGCTATAGCTCAGCCGGTTAGAGCGCAGCACTGATAATGCTGAGGTCGGTGGTTCGATTCCACCTAGCCCCACCGTAAACGTGCAGGTCAGGCACCCTGCAAAGCGAGTAGGGGAGAGTGCTGGCAGGTCTTTCGCCACCACTGCGCCACCGTGGTTGGTGGCGAATCCATTTTTGCGACCCGTATGGCGGGCGGTGGTCAGATCGGTCGATCTGTCCCCACCGGACATGAGGGACGATTCGTCTGACTTACCCGAGCTGTGGGACGTCGACCGTCTGGTCGCATACCTCGGCACGTCCAAGCATCTCGTCTACCGACTCACCCACGAGCACCGCATCCGCTTCCTCCGCGTCGGTTAGGAGCTTCGCTTCCGCCCCGAGGACGTGGCGGCCTGGCTCGAATCACAGGTGGTCGATGCCACCCCTGCGGGCCCGATCGTGCGACGGGGCCGGCCACGCAACCGGGACCGGGCTGCATGAGTCGCCAGCCTGGTGTACGGCGCCGAGCGTGGTCGAGTGAGGCAGCGACGTGGGAGGCTCGGTGGTACGACTCGGCCGGCAAGCGTCACACCGCCAACTTCGACACCGCCGCCGAGGCCGACGCGTACCGCCAGGAACGCCTTCGAGAACGCCGGTACGCGGGGACC
>JAJZDJ010000044.1 GCA_021828685.1 Actinomycetes bacterium
GCCGCGTCAGGCAACGTTTGCGCGCTGGACCAGCTCGCGGAGTGTTTTGTCCTGAGCGTTCCGGTTCCGCCAGATGATGTAGCGGCGGATCATGGAATTCTGCTCTTCGTGTGAACGGTGGTCGGTGCCGTCCAGGGTGGAGTCGCGTACTGGGCACCCAGACGGAGGCCGAGCAGCTCATCTCGCAGTCGACCGACGCGGGGCCGTGACCGGAATCTGTGGGCTCTGAGGGTCGCCCTCGCCAAGTTCAAGCGGTTGATGGCTGGCCAGGGGCCTCGATGACCGCCTGAACCGGCCGTTGTCCGCCAACGGCCCTCCGCGAGACTTGTCTTGCGGCAGTCGCTACTGTCGGCGCCCATGGACATCCTCGACCAACCGCACGTGTTCGTCGTGGCCGGCGACATCACGAAGATCGAGTGTGACGCCTGGCTGCTACCAACAGACGGGAAGCCCAAGATCGAGCCGCACTTCGGACCGTCGGTCGGACTCCCCGATGGCGGGGTGCTGAAGGGTTTCACTTGGGGCGACAACGAACAGGTTCGTCGCTGGTCCGCGCCTGGGTCGCGACCCGAGATCTGGCTCGGGAGAATCGGGACTCTCAGCACCGCAGATCCGAAGCCATTCGTCGAGGGACTGCGAGCGTTCGTTGAGGAAGCCGCCAGAGTCATTAAGGCCCCAGCCGGGCGACGACCGATTCTCGCCGTCCCAGTGATCGGCGGCGGCAAGGGCGGCATGGGCTCACACCGCGGCGCGCTGCATCACGCCCTCTACAACGAGATGCTGAGCGTCTCGAAAGCAAAGCAGGTCGACATCGTGTTCGTCACCAAGAACCGCAAGGCCTACTCAGCCGCACAGCGGGCACGCCGACACGTCCTCCAGACCGAATTGGGAGGGGACAAGGCCCGCCTTTGGGACTTTGGCGACCGGTCCTCCGGCCTCATCGAGAAGGCGGCGAGAGTGGCGGCACTGGCCCGAGATGAGGAGCTGGTGCTCTTTATTGGCGCGGGCGCTTCCGCAGGCCTCTCAGAGGGCGGCGGTATCCCGCCCTGGCAAGAACTCCTCAACCAGGTTGCTGACGAGATTGATCAGCAAGGCGTGATCGACCGGGATGCGCTTCAACGCCATGATCTTCGGGATCAGGCCGCCATCCTCGCTCGCCACGCCAGTGGAGAGAGCCTCGGCCAGGTCGTCCGCAAACACCTGGCTTCCGGCGCTGGGCGCTACACCCTGGCTCACGGGATGCTGTGCTCCCTTCCGTCGGCGGAGAACGTGACGACCAATTTCGACACCATGTTCGAGGAGGCCTGCTCCTCCGTGGACCCGCAGGAGCCTTTGGCGGTGCTTCCATACCGCCCGGTGACCAAGAGGCGGCAGCGCTGGCTCCTGAAGCTCCACGGCAGCGTCGCGAGCGAGAAAGACGACCTGGTACTGGAGCGAAGCGCCTACCTGGACGCCCCGTTGCGTCACGGAGCCCTGTACGGGCTCGTGCAAGCGCTGCTCCTGACCCGCCACCTGCTCTTCGTCGGGTACTCGCTCACCGACGAGGACTTCCACCGCGTCGCCCATGAGGTCCGCATGGCCCGAGGAGGAGACGCCACCACCTTGGCAACCGCACTCACACTTTTCGAGGACACGCTCATTTCGGAGGTATGGCCGGATGTGGACGCCATACCGATGGCGGAGCCCAACGACGAGCCCACCCCGGCCGACATAATGCGTGCTGCCCGCCGGCTGCTCGTCTTCCTCGACCTGCTCGGCTTCGAGACGGCCAACCAGCAAGCATTCCTGCTCGACAACGTGTACGAGCAGATGCTCCCGGATGCCTCGGATGCCATCGCCGACGTCACCGACGATCGGAAACTCCGCGCCGCTCTCCGTGCGCTCGAGGAGCGGGCCAACGGCCATCACGGTGACGGGTGGACCGAGGTCTGGGAACTACTGCGCCGCTTCGGCGCGGAATCAGCGGAATTCGGAGCTCCCAACTGAACCGCATGCAAGTCTCGTTAACTTGCGCTTCGCGTATGAGCGGGGTCCAGCAGCTGGGGCGGGGACCACGAAGAAGGAGGGGTCTGCAGCCCGATGATGCAGCGTGGGAGCAGTTCCGATGCAAAGGACAGCATGCGGTGGGAGACTGTCTATCGAGTAGCCAAACAAGGTCGGGGGCGAGGCCTACGCCACAGCCCATCCGTACGAATGGGCGTGGCTGGTGAATCGAGACGACGAGAGCGCAACGCGATGGCCGGACATCGGCTACTCGTCACTGGTCGAGCTTGAGGCACCAGGCAAGATGGCGCTCGTAGTTGGCGACCGCAGTGAGGCCTTGGATCTCATCGGACGCCTGGCCGGTCTCGAGGGAGCCGACATCCTGTCTGTTTCACGGGTGGTACTGCGAGAGCCCCTCGCCCAATTCGAGATCGACGTACTTGACCGGATCGGCGGAGCACGCTTCCTCATCGACCTTGAGTGTCTCTGCTGGCGGCCTCGCTGGCAGCTTGACCCAATCAGGCTGTGTCGACGGGCTGCTCGAACACACGGGGCTGTGGTGCTCTGGCCTGGTGATGTGGCCCGTCGATCGGCGACCTTCAGCTCAGCTGGGCGCTCAGACTTCGTATCCGTTCCAGCCTCTGATCTCCTTGTGCTCAGACCCTTGGCGACCCGCTTCCCGGATGAGGCGCCATTCAGCGTTGAAAGGATTCCGGCGTGAAGTACAGCGACCTGATCTCGTTTGAACCCATCGACTCGGTCAAGGTGCTGCGTGACGCCGATGACGTATCGGCCGCGCGCCGCGATGTGGAGACCCTCGTTATCTCGCCCCGCCTCGCAGAGCAACTGACCGAGGTTATTCTCCCGAACCTCAACCTCGATGAACCCAGGGACGCCAAGGGCATTTTGGTCGTTGCCAACTACGGCACCGGCAAAACGCACGTGATGTCCGTTGTCTCAGCCATCGCCGAGCACGCTGAACTCGTCAATGCCATACGGGCTGAAGACGTGCGAAAGTCAGCGGCACCTGTAGCCGGACGCTACGCCGTGATCCGCGCCGAGATCGGCGCCACCCAGATGAGTCTCCGTGACATCATCACGACCGAGCTGACCGATGGATTGAAGCGCCTCGGCGTTGGCTATGAGTTTCCCGATCTCACGAAGGTGACCGGGACCAAGAAGTACCTCGAGGAAATGATGCAGACCTTCGAAGCCGTTCATGGCGACAAGGGCCTGCTGTTCGTGCTCGACGAGATGCTCGACTACCTCGCCTCCCGGCGGGACAACGAGTTGCGAGTCGACCTGGCCGTCCTTCGGGAGATCGGGGAGATCTGCAAGTCCACCCGTTTCCGATTCATCGGGGGCGTTCAGGAAGCCATCTTCGACAACCCGCGATTCGCCAGTGCCGCGGACGCCGTCCGGCGCGTGAAGGAGCGCTTCACCCAGATGCGCATCTCCCGCGAGGACATCGCCTACGTGGTCCAGGAACGGCTGCTGCGCAAGGCGCCAGAGCAGAAGGCGAAGATCCGAGAGCACCTTCAGGGCTTCACGACCGCTTACGAGGGCATGGCAGAGAACCTCGAGTCCTTCGTTTCCTTGTACCCCGTCCACCCTGCCTACCTCAAGACGTTCGAGCTAGTGACGTTGGTGGAGAAGCGCAAGGTCTTGACCACGCTCTCCAACGAGATGCGGGAGATCCTCGATTCGGACGTTCCCAGAGAATCCCCTGGACTCATCTGCTACGACACGTATCGAGAGCAGCTCGAGGCGGATCCCTCGAACCGGGCGATCCCGGAAGTTCGCGAGGTCCTGGATCGGGCGCAGGTATTGCGGGCGCGTGTGGAGAAAGCACTCCCCACCAAGGAGTACGTATCGACCGCCGTCCGCATCGTCGATGCGCTCGCCGTGCATCGTCTGACGACCGACGACATCAACGCGCCGATCGGCCCGACGGTCACCGAGCTGCGAGATGACCTGACCCTGCTGCCGCCCGGGTTGCCGGAGCTGGACGCCTTCTTCTTGGAGACGACGATTCACTCGATCGTCGATGACATCGTCCGAGCGGTCGCCGGCCAGTTCATCACCGTCAACGATCAGAATGGCCAGGTCTACCTCGATGTCCGCAAGGACATCGACTACGACCAGAAGATCGACGAGCGCGCCGACTCGCTCGACAATGAAAAGCTCGACGAGGCCTACTTCCGGGCGCTCGAAACCGTGCTCGAGCAGCGCGACAACCCGTACGTCGCCGGCTATCGGATCTGGTCGTACGAGCTCCCTTGGGCGCCGAAGAACGTGACTCGATCCGGTTACCTCTTCATGGGCGCGCCCAATGAGCGATCCACTGCCCAACCACCGCGCGACTTCTACGTGTACTTCCTCCAGCCCTACGACCCACCGAAGTTCACCGATGAGGAGAAGCCCGACGAAGTCTTCTTCCGGTTGGCCCAACCCGACGACGATTTCACGGAGGCCCTGCGCCGCTACGCGGGTGCCGTGGCACTCGAGATGGAATCAACGGGCCAGCACCGGACTGTCTACGCAGAGAAGCGACAGCGCTATCTGCAGGACATGGTTGCCTGGCTCAAGAAGCACATGGGCGACGCCGTCACCGTCACCTACCAGGGAAACATCAAGCCGCTTGCGTCCTGGCTGGCCAGCGCTCAGGGCCCACGGTCCACAGTCAAGGAACAGATCGACACGATCGCGGCGTCGGTGCTGGCCAATCACTTCGAGGGCCGTTACCCGGGATACCCGACCTTCGGGGTGCAGGTCACGCGCGAGAACCTGGCGGAAACGGTTAAGCAGTCGCTGAGCCAAGTCGTGAGTGGCCGCCCCAACGCTCTCGGGGGCAAGGTCCTTGCCGCTCTCAACCTCGTCGACGTGCAAGGCAGCCTCGTCGACGACGGTCCCTTCGCCGCGCACCTCCTCGATCAAGTGGCGAACGCAGGCGGGCGTGCGGTCAACCGCAGTGAACTCTTCGCCGAGCGGGACCCAGATGTCCCCACCTGGGGCCCTTGGCACCTGGAGCCGGCGTGGTTCGTGGTCGTCGCAGCCGGACTGGCTCAGCTTGGGCGCCTCGAGATCGGGTTCAGCAATGGACAACTCGATGCGCTCGGGCTCGAACGGCTCACCCGGATGAGCCTCGACGATCTCGAAGGGGTCACCCACGTCGCGCCGCCCAAGGAGCTCCCACTCGTCATTCTGAAGGATGCGATCAAGCTGATCGATCTGCCTCCTGGAGCAGTCGGGGCGCAGGGCGCCAACGAAGCGCTGATCCAATCCGTCGCCACCAAGTGCCACGAGTGGGGCGAGCGCATCGTCAAAGCCCGGGGCGCACTCAGTGACGGGATCAACCTCTGGGGCGCCCAGATCGTCGAGAACCAAGCTGAGCGGTCCGTCGCATTGAAGGCCCTCGACGATGCCGTCAACAACCTCAAGGCCCGCAACACCGCCGGGAAGCTCAACAAGCTCGACCTCACCAAGGACCAGATCACAAAGGCCAACGATGGCAAGGCCGTGCTGCAATGGGTCGAGGCAGCGGTCGCCGCTACAGGTCACGTTGCGGACGTTGTCGGCTACCTGAGGGAGGCCGTCGACGTCTTCGGCGCTACCGATCCGGTCAGCACGGATGCCCTCGTGCTTCGCGGTGACCTTCTCGAACTCTTCCGCACCAACAGTCCGATCGACGCCAGCAAGGTTTCGGCGCTCAAGGCCACCGGTGAAGACCTGCGCCGGCGGTACGCCGAAGCGGCAGTAGCTGCTCACGAGCGCGACCGCCTCGATGGCGCCGGTGACGAGAGGAAGCGCCGGCTTCTCGAGGGCGCCGCCTACGCCGACTTGGGCCAGCTCTCGGCCATCGACCTGCTCCCGGGAGGCAAGTACGCAGGTCTGCAGCAGAAGCTCGCAGACCTGCGCACCTGCAAGACCTTCGACCCTTCGCTCCTCAGTCGGAGCGTCACCTGCCCCGAGTGCGGTTACCGGCCCCGGCCGACCGGGGGCCCGACCGCTCAAGCAATGCTCGAGCAGATCGAAGAACAGATCGTCAGCCTCCGCTCCGAATGGGAGAAGGCGCTCGCGGACTCGATCACCGCTCCCGAGATGGCCGAGCAGGTCAACCTTCTCAAGGCTGCGGACAAGAGCATCGTGAACGGCTTCGTCACGTCTCGACAGCTGCCGGAACCCGTGACGGAGGACTTCGTTCGGGCAGTGGGCCAGGTGCTCACTCGCTTCGAAGTGCGCCGCGTCGCTCCCCACGAGGTCTGGGTTGCGCTCTTCCCCGAAGCGGCACCTGCGACGATCGAGGAACTCACCGATCGCTTCCGCGTCCTGCTCGATGGCATGAAGGAAGGCGCAAGTACCGAGCGCATCCGGGTGGTGCCCACCGAGGAGCCGGCGTCGTGAGCGATCGGTTGTTTGAGGATCCGGATTCGCTGTTTGGGCTGCTGGGGTCGGGGGATGCGGCTGCGGAGGTGGCGCGCGTTGAGGCGGCGCGTGAGGAGTTGCGGCGGCGGTTGCCGGAGCTGAGGAAGTTGCCGGGGTGCCCGCAGGGCAGTGATGACGACATCGTGGCGATGTCCTATCCGCCCTTCTACACGGCGTGTCCCAATCCGTTCATCGAGGAGTGGCTGGAGGGGCTCGATCGGCCGAGCGATGAAGGTCGGGTGGATCCGGGGCCATTCGCGTCGGACGTGAGCGAGGGGAAGGGCAACCCGTTCTACAAGGCGCACTCGTATCCGACGAAGGTGCCACACCCGGCGATCATGCGGTTCATCCTGCATTACACCAAGCCGGGTGATGTCGTCCTGGACGGGTTCGCGGGGACGGGCATGACCGGGGTGGCGGCACAGGCGTGCGGGAAGCCGGATCCGAAGACGAAGGCGGCGATCGAGGCGGCGATGGGGGCGGGGAACGTCGAGTGGGGTGCGCGTCGGGCGATCCTTGGTGACCTGGGTCCGTCGGCGACGTTCATTGCTGCTGGGGTGAATCTGCCGGTTAACGCCAACAAGTTCGACGCGGCATCGAAGCGGTTGTTGGAGCGGTTCGAGGCCGAGTTCGGGTGGATGTACAAGACGACGGTGACGCCGGAGAAGGGTGAGCCGTTCGAGGCCGACATCGACTACACGATTTGGTCAGAGGTGTTCACCTGCCCGCACTGCGGCGGGGAGGTCGTCTTCTACGACGCCGCCTTCAACGAGGCAACTGAGAAGATTACCGATCCGTTCGACTGCCGTTCCTGTGGTGCGGCGACGACAAAGCGGCAAAGCATCAAGAGGAAGGTTCAGGTCAGGACTCTGGCGGGTGACATCATCGAGCGGACAGAGATGAGACCGGTCAAGATCTATTGGAGCTCCGGGAAGACCAAGGGCTCAAAACGTCCTGAAGCGAACGACCTCCTCACCATTGAACGAATTAACGGGATATCGGTCGAGAGCTTTCCAACCGACTTGCTCCCACATATGCACATGACTCATGAACGGAACAACCTTCCAGCTTGGGGAATCACTTCGGTACACCACTTCTACTGTGACCGGGCTCTGGTGGCCTTGTCTGCTCTGTGGTCGTGGATTGCTGAAGAGGGGGACCCTCTAACCAGACTGGCGCTCCGCTTCTGGGTCGAACAAGCGCACTGGGGCCTTGCGTGGATGAATCAGTACGCCGCCGCGACGTTCTCCCGCGTCAACCAGTTTCGCAAGGGGGCTTACTACCTTCCGTCACTAAGTGCCGAGTGCTCTGTCGAGACGAATCTCAATACTTCGAAGAGGAAGGCTCTTGTCGGGCTCTGGCGGGAGGCTGCGTCAGGAAGTGGGTTGTGCATGATCAGCACCGCCTCTTCGACCTCGTTGTCTCTATCGGACAACTCAGTTGACTATGTCTTCGTTGATCCTCCCTTTGGCGAGAACCTGTACTACGCGGATCTTGGGTTCCTGACCGAGAGTTGGCATGGTGTCATTGAGGCGAAGGATGAAGAGGCGATTGAGGATCGGAATCGTGAAGCCACGAAGGATCTCGATCAATATGCCCGCCTGATATCTAAATGCTTTGACGAGTTCTTCCGCGTCCTCAAGCCGGGGCGATGGATGACGGTTGAATTCTCGAATCACTCCAATGATGTATGGCTCAGGATCCAGCATGCACTTGCGAGCGCGGGGTTCGTGGTGGCTGACACGCGAGTGCTCGACAAACAGCACAAGAGCCACCGCCAACGTACGGCTAGGAACGTCGTCGTGAACGACATTCTCATATCCGCATACAAGCCAGCAGCTGGAACCGAGCAAGCGTTCGGCGTGGCGGCGGGGGGTACGGATGGGGCGTGGGCGTTCGTTCGGGAGCATCTGTCGAGGATCCCAGCGACCGAGGGTGTGCGTGGTCAGGCGCTTGTGGTTCGGGAGCGGCAGGCGGACCGAATCTACGAGCGGATGGTCGGCTATCACGTGGCGCGGAACACGTTGGTGCCAATGACAGCGGCGGAGTTCTACTCCGGTCTCGAACAGCGGTTCCCGGTGCGTGATGGGATGTACTTCCTGGCCGACCAGGTGGAGGCCTACGAGCGGTTCCGGATCACGTTCAAGGAGCTGGCTGCGCAGGAGCTGTTCATCCGAGACGAGTCCACCGCGGTGCAGTGGCTGCGCCAACTGCTTCGTGACCGGCCGCGAACATTCGCCGACGTGCAGCCGGAGTTCATGCGGGAGATGCAGAACGGTGTCGCGTCGTGGGAGGACCTCCCTGATCTTCGCGAGATGTTGGAGATGAACTTCGTCACGGACGACAAGGGCCGTTGGATGGTGCCGGATCCGAAGAAATCCGCGGATCTCGACCAGCTCCGCACTCGCGCGTTGCTGAAGGAGTTCGAGGGGTATCGGGCGGGCAAGGGTCCGTTGGTTCGGTTCCGGTCGGAGGCGGTAAGGGCCGGGTTCAAGGACGCGTGGGCCCGCAAGGACTTCGCCACGATCGTCGATGTCGGCCGACGCCTCCCAAGCGACGTCTTCATCGAAGACTCCGCCCTGCTCCACTACTTCCGCAACGCCGAACGGCTGGCGTCGTAGGAGATGGCGATGGAGCGGGAGTGGGCGTGGTTTCCTGCGGCGGGCGAACCGGTCGAGGTCCTGCAGCGATCGGACCTCTGGGGCAGACAAATGGCCGGAGTCATCGTGCCGTCCGCTCAGCGGCGACTGCGAGTGTCCGTTTCGGAACTTGCCGACATCGCGACCCATCGCTGGGGCGAGGCTGAAGTTGTATGGCGTGCCGCCGCCACCCGCGCCCTAGCCCTTGCTGCTGATGGAGATCCGCTGGTTGCTGCCCGAGGCGGCGTCACCCTGCTGCCGCATCAGACGGCGACGCTCGAGCGAGCGCTGGCGATGGAGCCGGTCCGCCTGGCCATCTGTGATGAGGTCGGTCTCGGCAAGACGATTACTGCAGGGGCGATCTTCGCGGAGTTGAAGGCTCGCGGCCGGCTCCGCCGAGCCGTCGTTGTCGCCCCGAAGGGCGTTCAACTGCAGTGGGTCGCCGAGATGGCCAGCCGGTTCGGTGAGGAGTTCGTTCGCGTCGGCCCAGAAGGCCTGCCCGTCGACAGCGGCATCGATCCATGGCGAGCCTTCGACCAAGTGATCTGCTCGCTCGATGCGGTGAAGCCGCTCCGTCGGCGTGCGGGTTGGAGCCCCGAGGAGGTTGATGCCCACAACGCGTCGCG
The DNA here is from genome assembly GCA_021828685.1 of Actinomycetes bacterium. GTDB lineage: Bacteria > Actinomycetota > Acidimicrobiia > Acidimicrobiales > Palsa-688 > JAJZAM01. Next base: position 9,674 of record JAJZDJ010000044.1, read on the forward strand.
GTTCCACGCGTTGGTAGACGCCGGTTGGGACATGGTGATTATCGACGAGGCTCATCACGTAGCGGGCTCGAGTGAGGAAGTCGCACGCCATCGTCTGGCCGTCGAACTCGCAGCGGCCGCGCCACACGTCCTCCTCCTCTCGGCCACTCCACACTCGGGCAAGAGCGACGGCTTCCGTCGCTTCTTGGGGCTGCTCGATGATCGGTTCGTGCACGGGCAGCCGGTCGAGCGGTCAACGGTGGCGCCCGTCGTTTCCCGCACGGAGAAGCGAAAGGCCGTCGACGAGGCTGGTAGAGCCCTCTTCCAGCCTCGTGCGACGGCGATCCGTATCGCCCCATATGCGGACAGGACGCTGGAGAGAGAGCTATACGACGCGGTGACGGAGTACGTCCGCACCGGGTGGAACGCGGCGAAGCGGCAGGGAAGGAACTCAGCCGCGTTTCTGGTGCTGTTGATGCAACGGCTGGTGTCGTCGAGCACTGCGGCGATCCTGGCGGCGCTGGAGAAGCGATCGGCCGCCCTCGGCGAGGAAGGGGAACAGCTGACGCTGTTCGTCGATCGCGGTGAGGAATGGGCGGAACTTTCCGGCGAGGAGCAATACGAGCTGCTCGTGAACTCCCGAGGGCCAGCCTGGGCAACCGAGCGAGCCGAGCTGTCGGGCTTGCTGCGGCTGGCACGCGAGGCAGCATCAGCGGGAGCCGACGCCAAGGTGCGCACCTTCTTCGAGCTACTCGGTGAGTTGCGCCGGACAGAGCGGGACCCAGGCGTGAAGGTGTTGGTGTTCACTGAGTTCGTCCCGACCCAGGACATGCTGCTCCGCCTACTGGAAGAGGCGGGTGTTCCCGCCGTCGCCATCAACGGGTCAATGGGTCTGGCCGAACGAGCGTTGGCGCAACAGGCATTCCGTGAGTCGGCCCAGGTGCTGGTTTCCACCGATGCAGGTGGCGAGGGCATCAACCTCCAGTTCGCGCATGTCGTCGTCAACTGGGACCTGCCGTGGTCGCCAAGTCGACTCGAGCAACGCATCGGACGTGTCGACCGGATCGGCCAGACCCATGCTGTGCAGGCGTTCAACCTCGTCTGCGAGCATTCTGTCGAGGCGCGAGTGCTTGACGTGCTGAACCAGAAGCTCGCGGTGATCCTTGACGAGCTCGGTGCCGACAAGCGAGGTGACGTGCTCGAGTCGGCGAGCCAGCGGGCCGACGAACTCTGGACGACAGCGATCGTTGACCCGAGCCGCCTCGAGCGACAGGCCGACGACTTCGCAACCGGCACCCAGACAGAAGCGCGAGAGGCTGGACATCTGGCCGACCTCGTCGACGAGACCGGACCCGCTCTTCCTATTGTCTCGCCTGAGCGCCTGTCGGCACTCGTGGCGTCGGCCGCGTCGGCCAGGACGGATCTTGGTCGGCCGGTGGTCGATCCCCTTGATGCGCTCGCGGAGTTGCCGGAAGTGGCGCCGGGCGAGCCATGTCCTGTCGTTCGGCTGCCCGAAGCCCCGCCCGGATGGCTTTCGGTGTGGGAGGTGACGCCCGACGGGGCGCTTCGTAGCGCCGTGTCCGTGTTTCAGCCCGATTCCGGCTTGGTCAGGCCAGATGTCGCGATTGCAGCGTGGGACCGGTGCTGCGTGAACCCTTCGATCGTAGATCACCAAACGCCGAGTAGCGATCAGTGGGCATCGATCACTGAGAGCGGGATCGACCACGCCTACCAAGCAGTCGTTCGGATCTCGGGTGGTGCCTGCATTTCGCTTCCCGATGCCCGGCTTCGGTTGCTTGTCCGGATCGCACCGTGAAGCGCTGGGTTCAGTGGCAGATCGGCTCCGAGATCGAGGGAATCTCAGGCACTGTCGTTCTCCTCGACCCTGATTCGGCGCTCACGACTTCCGACATAGAAGACATTGCGGATCGAATCGAGCTCATCGTGGTGAGCGACTGGCTGGAGCTTCGCCGACTCTGGGACCTTGATGTTCGTCGAAGTCCGGGCACGTCATCTCGAGCGGTCCTGGTCGTCAGCCCGGAGTTTGAGACTCCACGCGATCTGCCGTGGGATATCGAACATGAGGCGTCAGCCGTGCTGCGGGTTCGGTTCCCAGTGCCTGCGGACCTGCGCCCACTCTTCCGGGCTGCCGGTGACCAAGCAGATTGCCTTGTCGAAGCCGCTGCCGAACATCGTGATCCGGCGACCGCAGTAGCGGTTGCCTACGGCATCCGAACCGGGAACAGCAAGGACGAGCTCGACGCCATCGCTCGACTGCGCCTCGATCCCACCACACCCTCGGAGCTGTGGTCCATGCTCGCCCCCCAGTTCGAGACTCGACTGCCGCGACAGATCGCCAACGACGGCGGCAACCTAAAGGGACTGCAAGCAGCGTGGGAGGAATGGCTGCGCCTCGGCGAGGCTGCGCCCGACGCCCACGCGCTCACGCAGGCAACTGGGCCGCTCATCGCGCTTCTCAGCAACGGACTGATCCGCCCCGCCCCGGCGTCGGCTCCTGACCTGCCGACTTGGGTGAGCATCGGCAGCGTCGGACCCGATCCGAGCTTGCTACTCGACGAGCTACTCGACGCTTGCCCACCAACTCCCTCGGACCTAACCGGCTGGATCGAGCTTGCCTCATGGTGGGGACAGGTCCGCGCCGGTATCGCAGCCCACGCGACTCCTCCCGATTCGGCCGAGCACGCGTGGAAGACCTGGGATCACCTCGATCTGGTGTTCCTCGCATGGCTGAGGAACACCTACGGAGGCAGTCTCCTGGCTTCCGCTTCGTTCCCAAGAGGGGTGCACCAGATCGCACCGTTCCTCGCCCGGCGAGTGGACGCTGGCGCATCGATCGCCTTGGTGGTCCTCGACGGAATGGGCTTCGCTCAGTGGCACCAGCTGCGGCTCACTTGCCGGCTCGAGGTCGTTCAAGCCACAGCTTGTCTTGCGATGATTCCGACGCTGACAGGCATCTCTCGGCAAGCAATCTTCGCCGGTGAGCTCCCATCGGACTTCGCAGACACGCTCTCCACTACCAGCGCTGAGCCGAAGCACTGGGCCAGGTTTTGGGATGGGCAAGGGCTCGCCGGACAAGACGTCGAGTACTTCAAGACCGTCGGGCGCGGCCCTGAAGATCTCCCGGCGATGCGGGGCAGAGCAGTAGGCATCGTGGTCAACGCCGTGGACGAGATGCTCCATGGCGCCGAGGTACTCGGCGACCGCCAGGTGTCGGCGGGCGTCGATCTCTGGGCGCGTGCCGGATTCCTCGACGCACTCGTGGCCGCGGCCGCCGAACAGGGGCGCGAGGTGTGGATCACGTCGGACCACGGGAACCTCCCTGCCAATCCAGCTGCGGTCCCGAAGGAGGGGCAGACCGTCGAGTCGGCTGGAACGCGGGTGCGGATGTACCCGAACGAGGTCCTCCGCCAAGCGGCAGCCGACTTCGGTGAGGTCTGGGACCCGCCCGGCTATCCCCGGGGGAAGCCGTGCCCTCTGTTCGCTCGTGGTCGTGCCGGCTTCCACTCGACCGGCACCCGGGTGACCCACGGCGGTTTATCGCTCGACGAGGTGATCGTCCCGTTCGTGCAGGTGACGGCATGACAGAGCGAAAGAGCATGATCTTCGACCGCACGCTTTGGCCCGAAGTCTTTGAGGTCGCCTACCACGTCGCCGGATCCGGCCATCCGTTCGAAGAACAGCGGCCGCTACTCATGGTGGCGCTCCGAGATCACACGACTGAGCAAGAGGCCGGAAACAAGACGAAGAAGCTGCTCACCCGAGTGTGGATCAACCCGCCGCCCGAAGCCGCTCCCATGATCAAATGGGCGGTGGAACACCCAGAGCACTTCCCCGACCGACGAGTGCTGCACCTCGGCGCGCTCATCGCGACCTTCCCGTTCGTCGGATCCGTTGCCGCCATCCTGGGTCGCGCCTTCGCCCTGGATGGGTCGATCACTGGGATCGAGCTTCGTCGACGCGTCGTGGCCGTATGGGGGGGCCGCACGATGGTTAACCTCGGTGCCAGCAAGTCTGCGGGGACGCTCCGGAAATTCGACGTTGTCTCCGGCGGAGGGCTGAACCCAATGGTGCCAGGAGACAAGCTGCGGGTCGTCGGCGAGCCTGCGGCATGGCTCGTTCACGCAGTGGCGCTCACTCGGGAGCAACAGGCGCTCGGGTCCACCGAGATCGAGGATGCACCGGAGTTGTTCTGGGCTGAGCTTGGGTCGGTCTCCAGCGCCTATCCGTTCCTCGAGGTGCATCGTGAAGGGAGCAACCGAGATGTCTACGCCATCCGCTGACTCGATGAGACACGAATCCGGCCCACCAGTCGGAATTGCCTACGCCCGTCCCGTCGCAATTTCGCGACGACCGCGAGGAGGGGACGGCGATGTCCGAAACTGATCTGCCGCTGCGACACCTCTCGGTTCGCGTCCCCTGGCACGACGCGTTGTGGCAAGGGACGGTGTGTGCAAACCCCGTGGCCAACTCGTCGTGCCTGCGTCTGGCGAACATCCACATGAGGCGTGACGATGCTTCCGAGGTGCGGCTTGCCGGCCGTTCGATTGCGGACCTCCAGGACGATGAGCTGCCGCCATGCGTCGCAGAGCGGGCGACGTTCATGACGCCGTTCCCGGTGAGCCGCCCAGTTCAACACCCGTACCATGCAACGTCGAAGGCTTACTCTCACTACAAGCCGACAATCCTCACGATTCCCCCGTATTCGGCGGGTTGCGTCCCGTTTCGATGGCTGCTGCGCGAGAACGCTCTGGTGATCGCCGAGGACCTCGATCTCGTGTACCACGACCAGGCTGAGGCGGATGCCCGGGACGTCATGGGATTCGACAGTGCCTGGGTGCAGAACGTTGACAATCAGCGAAGACTGCTCGACGGGTTCTTCTCTGGTGTTCAACCCGAGAGTTCGCTGGCCTTCTTCTACGCCAAGGAGGTGCCATTCGTCGAAGACCCTCGCCGGGTACTTGTCGGCGTCGGCCGAGTCACCTCAGTCGGGAAGAACATCGAGTACGAGTACACGGAAGCAGGGTCGAGTCGCTCCCTCATCTGGGAACGCCCCGTCGGGCATTCGATCAGACCTGCTCTTGCTGACGGGCTGCTACTCCCGTATCACGCCGCAGTGGCGCGCGCACATGAGGATCCGGACTTCGATCCCGCGGAGCTTGTGGTCTTCGTTCCCGACGAAGCATTCGACCAGTACTCGTACGGGTCGGAGCACGTCAGCCACGACCAGGCCATCGGTTCGTTGCTCAACGTCATCGACGGGCTGGAGCGAGCCGAGCGGTTGCTCGGGTCGACCCATCAGAACGAGCTCCGTTGGGCGGGTGAGCGACTCGGCGAACTCTGGCGGTTTCGCGGGCCGTTTCCGGGTCTCGGTGCAGCGCTCCATGCGTTTGGGCTCGACCACGCCAACCTGTTTGCCCATCGTGTCGCGCAGACGTTGGGAGCCAACGAGAACCCATGGCCGCTCGTCGCGCAGTCAATCGAGGACCCCGGGAAGCTGGGCGCAGAGTGGACGGCTCGGATCGGCGCCACCACCGCGAAGAAGTTCGCTGCACTGCCAGCCGAACGTCGGGCTCTCCTCGAGCTGTTGGCACGCTTTGATCTCCAGGGTGAACAGGCCGAACGGTTCTTCGTCGCCGAGGAGCGCGCGAAGGCCGGCATCGCATGGTCGGACGCCGACCTGCTCTCGAATCCCTATCTGCTATACGAAGCGGATCGGCACGCGATTGATCCCATACCGGTTCGCACCGTCGACCGAGGGGTCTATCCGGACCCTGCCGTCCGGGATCACCACCCCGTTCCCGAGCCGTCCCGGATGACTGAGGCAGTCGACGCCCGAAGAGTGCGGGCGCACCTCGTAGCGGCGCTCGAGAGACGGGCGGCCAACGGGGACACGTTGGCGACGCAGGACTCACTGATGCTTGACGTACGCGACGCTCCGCTCGACCCGCCATGTCCCATCGATGCTGATCTGATCAATATCCTCCACGACGACTTCGGGCCCGTATTGCGGTCGGTAGCGCTTAGCGATGGCCGACCTGGGCTACAGCTCGACCGACTGGCGCTGGTGGGGGATGGCATCCGGACGGAGTTCACCCACCGGGCCAAGGCGAAGAAGCGGCACGTCGTCCAGGCCGACTGGGCTTCCGAACTCAATGAGCTACTTGGGTCGCCCGATCCCACCGACGCAGAAGAACTCCTCGCCCGAGCGGAGAAGGTCGCTGCGCTGACAGAACTTGCCGCTGCCCGAGCATCAGTTCTGATCGGCCCGGCAGGTACGGGAAAGACCACGCTTCTTGCCGCCTTGTGCCGGCAACCCTCGGTCAAGGCGAGCGGCGTGCTCTTGCTGGCCCCGACTGGGAAGGCACGGGTTCAGCTGGAGAAGGGGTTTGCTCGCGCAGGCGACAGCCCAAGGGCGCGGACAATCGCTGAGTTCCTCGTTCGGTCAGATCGATACCTGCCAGATACCGGGGCCTACTGCCGCTCGGACAAGCCGCCAGCGGCGGACTTCGGAACGGTGATCATCGACGAGGCATCGATGCTCACTGAAGAACAGCTCGACGCGGTGCTCGACGCGGTGACGAACGTTCAGCGACTGATCCTCGTCGGTGACCCGCGCCAGTTGCCGCCCATCGGAGCAGGCCGACCTTTCGTCGACCTCGTGGCGTTCCTCGGCGGCGGGGCTCGAGAGTCCTTTCCGCGAGTCGGGCCGTCCTATGCCGAGCTCACCGTGCGGCGACGCCAGGCAGGTGCCGAAAGAGACGATCTCGCGCTCGCAGAGTGGTTCGGGGGTGAATCGCCGAGCGCCCTCGCTGACGAGGTGTGGGCACGGATCCTTGCCGGCGAGTCGAGCAACACGGTGCGATTCGAACGGTGGACCGACCAGCCAGACGTCTTCCCGCTTCTGCTTCGTCTTCTCTGCGAGGAGATCGAGATGATCGGCGGCCCAGATGATGAAGAGGGCTTTGGCGTCTCACTTGGCGGCGTGCGCGGGAAGAACGGAGGCGTCTTCTTCAATAACGCGTGGAAGGGCCGGCGAGGTGCAGGAGAGGTCGTCGAGTCCTGGCAAGTGCTCTCACCGGTGAGGGGCGGCGCCCACGGGGTCACGGAGCTGAATCGAAGCGTCCAACGCCAGTTCCGTAGCAAGGCGATCGAGTTCGCCACTATGACTGGGTGGGGTCGCCGAACACCCAAGCCGATGGGGCCCGAAGGCATCGTGTACGGCGACAAGGTCATGAACGTTGTCAACCACCGACACAAGCATGTGTGGCCGGAACAGCGAACCGACGTCGACCCGCCGACCGAATCGTTGCGCTACATCGCCAACGGTGAAATAGGGGTCGTGGTCGGCTACTTCAAGAAGGATAGGGGCGGGCCACTTCCGAAGAACCTGGAGGTGGAGTTCAGCACGCAGCCCGGATTCAGCTACAAGTTCTGGCCACGAGATCTGCCCGAAGAGGGTGGTGGGAAGCTCGAACTAGCCTACGCCGTCACGATCCACAAGTCCCAGGGGTCGGAGTTCGGAACGACCTTCCTCATCGTGCCGAATCCCTGCCGCATGCTCTCCCGAGAGCTCCTCTACACGGCACTGACCAGGCAAACCGAGAAGGTTGTCGTCCTTCACCAAGGTCCGCTCGCAGAGTTGCTCGCCTACTCGTCTGTCGGGAACTCTGAAACGGCCGGCCGTCTGACGAACCTCTTCGACCAACCGCTTCCCATTGAGGTGCAGGGTCGCTACCTGGAAGACCGACTGATCCACCGCACCGCTGATGGCACCTTGGTCAGGTCGAAGAGCGAAGTCATCATCGCCGACGCCCTTGTCGCCAACGGCATCCCGTATTCCTACGAGGCCCCGTTCGTTGGCGACGACGGCACTCAACGTCTGCCCGACTTCACGATCGAAGATGCGGCAACTGGTGAGCTCTACCTGTGGGAGCACCTGGGGATGTTGTCGGTGCCCAAGTACAAGAAGTCGTGGGAGCGCAAGGTCAAATGGTACGCCCAGAATGGCGTGCTACCGCAATCCGAGGGTGGCGGCGAGCGGGGGATGCTTCTCGTGACGACTGACGACGACGGAGGCGGCATCGACTCAGCTTCCGTACACGAGCTCATCCGAACGGTGCTGGCATGAGATACGGAGGCCCGTGGCGAAAAGATCGCTCACGCGTCGGTACGGTTTACGATTGCGAGAGTCCGCATAACCCATCAGGAATCACTAATTTGCGGAGTATTGGGGTTCGTCCACGTTGCAGCAACGACCTGCACGAGGGGTTCACGCGGGCACTAGGGGCCAACATGAACGAAGACGCCTCGGCCACTTTGTACCGGGCCGTGAGCCGGTCTTCCCCAAGCGGGATGTCTGCAGGATTGCCGTCTTGGTCGTCAACTATTGGGGTAACGACGTCATTCAGTCCGTCGCGGTATATGGCATGAAACTCTCGCGGGTGCAGGTCAAGAACTACCGTTCCCTATTTCATGACTACACGAGCGACAAGAGCTTCCATATGGATGTGACCGATGGAGTCAATGCCATTACTGGGCCGAACAACTCAGGCAAGTCGAATATTCTCCGAGCGCTCGCACTCGCACTCGATCCCGAGTTCGAATTCAATCGGCAGCTCGATATGCCGGCCGTATGGGATGCCTGGTCGAAACCGGTTGTCACGCTGACATTTCAAGTTCCGTTGGCCGCGGTTCCGAGCCGCGAGAAGACCCTCCTCAAGCGACTCGAGCAGTACGAGCAGCAAGTGAAGCCTGGGAGCAAGACCTACGCGTCGATGGGGGAGGTGCGGCTACGGGTCACAATCGAGCAAGGGGCCGACAGCCGGGGAGTGCGGCGCCGAACCTTCGTGGCTCGCGGCGCCGGCGCGAAGCAGCTCGGATACGAGGACGCTGTGACACTGGCGGCGCTCGAACAGTTCGACAGGTGTCTCCAGTTCGTCATGATCCGCTCGGGCGAGTCACTGGACAGTCTCCTCCGCGGGCGCTTCCGGGAGGTTCTTGAGACGGTGCTTCGAGACGAACTGCGTCCCCAGTTCGAGGCAGCGGAAAAGAGTCGCATCGACTACGTTCAATCACTTCAGAGCGGCGTCCTTGCCGGATTACGCGACCGCATCTCCGAAGAGCTGGCTGACCTGTTTCCCGAAGTGAAGGCGGCGGAGCTCCAGCCCAACGTGCGCAGCCTCGAGGACACGCTTACGTCCATGAGTGTCCGTGTCTCGGACGTCGCGGTGACGGATCTTGCCGACAAGGGAACGGGTGTAAGGGGTGGCTTGATCGTCGCAATGCTACAACACCTGGCCGTGTCGAGCCGCCGATCGATCCTCTTCGCAGTCGAGGAGCCTGAGTCTTTCCTCCACCCTGCGGCGCAAGAAGCGCTTCGTGATGATCTCGAATCCCTTGCGAGCCGCCAAGACGTCTCCGTTCTGATCACTACGCATTCTCCCTATGTCATCTCGCGGCAACCCGATGCCCAGGTGGTGGCCATTCGAAAGGACCACGAAGGCCGAACAGTCGTCCACGACCAAAGGCGGGGCGACGAGCCGATGCAACAGGCGCTCAGTGGGCTCTTCAGGAACTCCCTCTTCGCAGGCTTCCTCGATCACACCGCACGTGCGCATCCGGATGAGCGGGCAGTGCTGGTTGTCGAGGGCGACACCGATGAGGACTGGCTGCGCCGGGCCGCCGAAGTCACCGGTCGTAGCGACCTGTTGGACGGGTTGACGATCGATGCCGCTGGTGGGGCAATGGCTGCGGTCGCGCGCGCACTGCTACTGCACGCCACATCCGAGCATCCGGTGGCCGTGCTCTTCGACAACGACGCTGACGGCAAGCAGTGCATGACGATGATGAAGGGATTCAACGAAAAGACCAAAGCCTGGGCTGAAGGAAAGCGCGTGTTCTCTTACCGCATGGTGCTGAACCCCGGGGACCATCAGTTCGGGTACGAAGCTGAGGATCTCTGGCCAGAACACCTCCACGCCAGCTTCGTTGACACGGCCGGCGAGAACGAGTGCCTGGCCGAGAAGACTAAGCGGCCGAATCCGCTCGGCGGGTTCCATTACGGCTACACGAGCCAGGCGAAGGTCCCGTTCTCGGCCTATGTGCTGCAAGCGGCTGGGGCCGCCGACTGTGG
>JAJZDJ010000275.1 GCA_021828685.1 Actinomycetes bacterium
AAGACGGTTGGTCAGGCGGGTCGCCACCCCAGGGCGGCGGTAGTGAGATGAAGCAGATGAGGACATGCACCCTGTTATAAACGAGATCAGTGTGCATGTCAAGAACATTGTTCTTATTGTGTATATTGTTTGCATGGTTTCCCGCCGCGAACGGAGTCGCGCTGCGCTGATCTCGGAGATAGAGCAAGCCGCCCGCGACGAGCTCGCAGCGGTTGGAGCGGCAGCGTTGTCCCTGCGCTCCGTAGCCCGCCGAGTAGGGCTGTCCCCGTCCGGCATCTATCGCTATTTCGACGGGCGTGACGCGCTTCTCACGTCGCTGATCGTGGAAGCCTTCGAGCGTCTTGCTGACACGGTGGAACGCGCAGACCTTCCAGGCAAACCTCTCTCGCAGCGATGGTTTGCGATGGGCCGGGCGATGCGCGAGTGGGCTATCGAGAACCCTCACGACTGGGGCCTCCTCTACGGGACTCCGGTGCCAGGCTACGCTGCGCCTCCCACGACCATCCCTGCTGGAACCAGGGTCGCCCTCCGACTTGCCGGCGTCGTCGCTGAAGCTCGACGAGACCGAGGGCAACCTTTGCCTCATAGTCCACTGCCAGCCCCCTTAGCGACCTGGCTTGGCGAACTTAGACCCCCCGAGCTGACCGGCCAACCTGACGAGGTGCTTGCGATGGCGCTACTCGCGTACAGTCACATGCTCGGCGTGATCAGCTCGGAGGTGTTCGCCCATTTTGGGGTGAATACGAATCCGGCGCCGGACCTGTTCGACTTCGAACTTCGACTCTCCGCCACCCTGCTCGGCTTGGAGGTTCCTTGAGACTTTGTTGGGAAAAATTTTCTTCAAATGGCAGCACGTTCGGCGCCACTTCGATCGATGATACCTTGGCACGGCGGTCTTCGCTGTATATTGCAGTCGTGAACTACATGCGCGTGCCGAGCAGTCCCAGCCGCCGAACACCGGGCCCTTTCGTGTTGACCACCACGGCCTTTGCCGTACTGTGAGCAAGGAAGGTTCACCGAGTCTCGAGGTCCACGCCGAGGGTCTCCGGGTCGCCGTCATCGCTGCCATGTGGCACCAGACGATCACCGACAGCCTGCTCGCAGGAGCCCTGCGAGCCGTACGCGAAGCCGGCGCTGCCGACCCCACTATCGTTCGCGTGCCCGGCGCGTTCGAGCTGGCCGCAGCAGCGGCCCGGCTGGCGCCGTCACACGACGCTGTCGTCGCCTTGGGTGTGGTAATCCGCGGGGACACTCCGCACTTCGAATACGTCTGCCAGGCTGCGACAGTCGGCCTGACTCAAGTTTCGGTCTCCACCGCAACCCCCGTAGGTTTCGGGGTTCTCACATGCGACAACGAGGCACAAGCGCTCGACCGCGCCGGCCTGCCCGACTCCACCGAGGACAAGGGATTCGAGGCGACCCAAGCTGCACTGTCAGTTGCAGTCGCACTCAAACACGCCGGCTGCTAGGAACGTGACAGTCGAGCGGACCGGTACGTGTAGCGGTCACCGGGCCAATAGGTGTGGGCGGCGAACACCACCGGTGCGCGTTGACCCGGTTTGCGGACCTCCAGACGGCCGCTGACGGGGCCCGAGGTCTCAGGCAGCGGCAATGTGGCGTGGCCACCCTCTGCGACGGCGCTCTGCGATCCGAGCGACACGACGCTGCCTGTCGGTAGATTGTCGACGACTACATCTGGGCGACACACGCTCGAGTAGCCGGAGAACGAAACCGTGTAAGGCGTGCCCTGAGCCTGAACCTCGAGGTACGGCTCGAATGGGGCTACGATCCCCATGTCGAGTGACGTGGAGCGGTAGAAGATCTGCCCGTTGACCCAGACCTCCAACCGATTCGTTCCGTTCGTCGAGATCGCGACTTGGAGCGGCCCCGGTTGCCACGCGACGGACTTAAGCAGGTGTTCCTGGGCTCGGGCCAGGTGGCCGAGGGAGTAGCCGACGACCAGGTGGCGGGCGCCCCCGGCGTCGACGTTCTCGGCGACGACCACGTAGTCGATGTCGCCCGTGACGATCGTGTCGCTCGTCTGCACGGCCATGACCAGTTCGCCATGCGCTCCGGGCACGGTAACCGCTGGAGGTGAGCCGGCAGCGAAGTTGAAAACGCATGCGGCCGGTGTCGGAGCGGTCGCAGTGAGGAACCAGCCCCAGTACCGTGCCGCCCTGTGTACCACGGCGACCCGAAGGCGGCCGCCCGACACCGACGCGACGGCGTTTGCCCCCCCTGCGCTGCCATTGGCCTCCCACCCCGAATAGGGCGGTATCGCCAGAGACGTGCTCCCCTGGATAGCTACCGGCCGTCTGCTCGCCGTAGCAAACGACACGTCGCGATAGGCAGGGGAGACCCCGGACCGTCCACTCGTGCCGGCAGCGACGAGGGTTGCCCCACCCGAGCCGATCACTCCTGTCGCTGCCGATCTGGCCGGCTGCGCCGAGCTGCCGGCCGACACGACGAGCCCGACAGCGGCGGCGACCGCGACAAAGGGGTAGACCCTGACCGACGACCAGCCCCAAGAGCGCGTTACGCCCCGCGATCTCGGCTTCGCAGTCTGGCTTCGCCGTTCAAAACGATGCATAGAACGACTCCTCGCCTCTAGCCAGCGCGGCATACGACGCCAGCAGGACGGTTGACGTGTATACCGTAACGCCGGCCAGCAAACCCCAGACACCGGAAGCGACCTGGCCATTCGCCGATGCAACTGCCGAGATGACGGCGTTGGTCATAGCCCCAAGACCGGCTCCGAGCGCGGGCATGCGGGGCCGGCCGAGGAAGAACAGGTATTGACTGCACAGCATGCCGACCGGGACCATTGCGTAAGCAGCGGATGCCAGATAAAGATCGGTCATTCCGCCGGGGGAGCGGATGGCTCCGGTGAGCGACCCGGGTAGCACGGCCAGAATGAGAGTCGGGAACGCCGCAGCAGTGAGCCCGGCGGCGACGACAAGCGTCGTCACGCTGCGACGCCACTCTTTTACCAGGGTCAGACGCGCCTGACGCCAGTGCTCCAGCGCCACGGAACGCAGCAAAGGCTCCAGGCGGCGGGCGAATCGCTCCATGGACGAGTGGACGAAGCCGAGCAGGAGGACCAACTCGAGCAGGGCCACGTCCAAGGAACCCTCGTAGGTCGACGGGTAGACGTACCGGCCGGCCCCGAGGCTGTCGCCGTAGGCCAGCCCGACGACGAAGCGGTCGATCAGAATCAGGGAAAAGTACGCGACACCGTAGATGACATAGGGCCCGCTCTGCCACAGAACGACGTGCAACTC
>JAJZDJ010000045.1 GCA_021828685.1 Actinomycetes bacterium
CGGAAACGCCGGCGAGGCAGGTGTCATCGCGCTGCTTGTCACGGTCGACTCGCGCAGCAAGACCAAGGGTCTGAGGATTCTAATGGTCGACCGCAACGAGGCAGCCGGGCTGAGCGTGACCCGGGAGGAGCGCAAAATGGGCCTTCGCGGCGCTTCGCTGGGGGAGGTCACCCTCGACGACGTGGAGGTCCCCGCGAGCAACCTGATCGCAGGCGAACGGGCTTTCCATGCCGTCCAGGTGTTGTTCGACATGGGCCGGCCCTCCGCTGCTGGTCAAGCGGTAGGCGTCGCACGTGCCGCTACCGATTACGCGATCAACTACGCGCTCGGGCGACATCAGTTCGGTCGTCCTGTGTTCGACTTCCAAGGCGTCTCCTTCACTCTGGCGAATATGGCTATGAACGTCGAGGCAGCCCGAGAGTTGACCTACGCGGCAGCAGCGGAGGTAGACCGCGGCGGTCCCCGGCGAACCGAGCTGTCCTCCATGGCGAAAGCCTTCGCGACCGACGTCGCCATGTCGGTCACGACCGATGCCGTGCAGTGTCTGGGCGCTGCGGGCTACACGCAGGATCACCCCGTGGAGCGCATGATGCGAGATGCCAAGGCCCTGCAGATTTTCGTTGGCACGAATCAGCTGCAGCGGATGATCATAGCTCGCGAGCTGCGTCAGCGGGCGGCCGGCGCTTCCGCTGGACGGGACGCCTGATCGGCACCGGCTTCTCCCGCGCGGAAGAAGCCCCAGGGATGATTCCGGCTCCCCTTCCCTTCGGAGATGCCGGCTTCAGTCCACCAGCGCGAGCGCTCAAGCGCAATGCACAGAGGCGTTAGAGCTGGCGTGCGATGGCAACTTTTTGTAGCTCAGACGTTCCCGCGTAGATTCGGTGCAGCCTATTCGCCTTGTAGAGACGAGAAATCGGCATCTCCTCCATGTAGCCGGAGCCACCGAACATCTGTAGGGCTGAATCGATGACCCGACTGGACATTTCCGAGATCCACAGCTTGAGCATTGCCCCTTCCGCTAGTCCGAAACTGCCAGAGCGATGCTTTCGAATTCCCTCGCAGAGAAAAGCGCGTCCGACTTCTACTTCTGTCTTCATTTCAGCCAGCTTGAATTGGATGCTTTGGAAGTCGACCAGTTCCCGACCGAACGCTCGCCGCTGCTTGACATAGTTGAGCGCGAGCCGAAACCCGAGTTCGGCTTCGCCAAGAGCGCGCGCCGCAACTTCCATGCGGTCTAGCGCGAAGAGGCTGAGTAGGATCTCCATCGCACGTCCCTCGCCCACGAGCAAGCTCGTAGCGTCTACCCGCACGTCGTCGAAGTGAAACTCCGCCAGATCGTAGGCTGGGCAGCCCATGGTCGCCATGGGCCTGCGTGATATGCCGGGGGTCGTCGCCTCAACTATCAGCATGCTCATCCCGCGTCCGCCCAAGCTGGGGTCGGTCTTGGCGACCACATACACCAAGTGGGCCTTGTTCCCGTTACTGACGAACACCTTTGAGCCGTTGATGAGGTAAGTACCGGCTTCCCGAACCGCTGTCGTTTGGATGGCCGTCGCGTCGCTTCCAGCTGTAGCCTCTGTCAGAGTCAGGCACTGCAACACCTCTCCCGCCAGTATCCCTGGCGCCCATCTGCGTTTTTGCTCCTCCGAGCCCGCCGTCATCAAGATATGGGTGATCGCATCAGCACTGAGGGAACTGCCCACGACGGTCCCACCAACGGACCGCCCGAGTTCTTGAGCGATTATGACGGTCATGAGGTCACTTGCGCCAGGGCCACCATACGCCTGGGGAATTGCCCCTCCCAGGATGCCTGCCTTGCCCGCCTTGCGCCAGAACTCCCTATCGTAGTCGAGGTTACCGACAAACTTCTCAGCGTTCGGTTCGAGTTCGCGGTCAAAGAAGGATCTGACGGTCGCCCGCGCGGCGTCTTCTTCGTCGGTATATGGACTCCAAGATGTCGTCTCGGTCAACTTTCGCGCCTTTCTAAGCGACTGCGAACCAACGCGCCTCGGTCTCTCGCAGTGACTTCACTATCAGTAAACGATGCCTCGGTCGTAGAGATCCTCAATCTCGCGCTCCGTGAATCCGATTTCAAGGAGAATGGCGCTCGTGTGTTCGCCCAGATCAGGCACCGCCGTATTGGGCGCAGGCAGGTCACCGATTCGTTGGAGCAGGCTACCCACGAAAATGACAGTGCCTCGTTGGTCGGTGGACGTCGAACCGATGAGGTTCGCGCACCCGAGAGCCGAGTCGTTGCGAAGCGCAGCCCATCCCTGCTCGATGCAGGGGGCTGCCCATACGTCCGTCTTGGAGAGCTCGTCGAGCAATTCCAGCGTCGTCCGCATCCGGATCCGCACCGCGACGGTCTCTCTAGCAGATTCGTCCCAATGTTCACGAGAGGACAACTCCCCTTCGACCCCGAGCACAGCGGCGAGACGCGTTGCCATCTCCTTGGACCGCGCGGCAATCGCAATCCAACCGTCTGCCGTCTGATAAAGGGCTTCCGCAGGGTGAAAGCCGGTCTGTCGTGTGTCCAACTCGCGCATTCCCATAAAGGATCCGTCGGGTGATTGCACGACCTCAGAACCAAGGAACATGCCGACACTGAGCAGGCTCACGTCGGCGGTCACTGCGGCGCCGACGCGTTGCCGCTCGAACAAGGCCATCAACGTCGCGATGGCCCCGACTGCGCCCGCCGCGTAGTCGACGACCGGAGACCGATACCACATCGGTGGGTTTCCTTGCCCGGCGGCTGCGTATTCGAGGCCAGAGCACGCCTGAATGACCATGTCGAAGCCGGGGTATCGCGACTTCGGTCCGCGGGTGCCGTATCCTGACGTCCGCATGATCATAAGGTCACTACTGGTCCTGCGCAGGTCCGACGGGTCCAACCCGAGGCGTTTGGCAACGTCGGCTCGGAAGTTATGGTGGACAGCATCCGCATCTTGACATAGGCGTTTCATGACCTCGCGCCCAGCTTCGCTCTTGGCGTCGATACAGATACTCCGCTTTCCTCGATTTGCCGCTGAAAAGTCCCGGATCATAGCCCGCGTCGGGTCCCCTCCAGGAGGTTCTACCTTGATGACGTCAGCGCCTAAGTCGGCCAGCGTCTTGGAGGCATAGGGACCGGCAACGAAGCTACCGAAATCGACTATCCGAATGCGAAGTGCGGGGCGTCCCGGGATCGGCGATCGAGTCCTTGTCGGATCCTGGCTATTGGTGTTGATCTCCAAGGAGACGGGGCTGGCGACCTGTCTCCATCCGCATGGAGTCGTGTTCACGATGGCGTTAGCGATTATTTGCTCGTCGTCCCAAATCGCGCCAGGCTTGCTCACTTCTTCGGCTGCGATCCCGGCGGCCCTGAGTCTTACGAGCAACTCTTGTAGGTCTATTTCTTCAACGTGGCGTTGCAGGAGGTCCATGTCAGGGAAGAAGTAGTTTCGCGGGCCGCCCGCCGGGTTCGGGAACCCGCGATCGTCGGCGTCCACTGCTAGCTCGATGCCAAGCGAACTGAACAGCTTCGCCACTGAGCCCGCCGAGCCAAGAACGAAGTGAACATGGCGTCCGTCCTTGCATTTAAATATAAGGGGGCGAACGTCTTTCGGGATGACATTTGCGAAGGCAGCGTCTGGATGCTCAGCGGACGACCAGAAGCCGGACCACCATAGCGTCGCTCCGCGCCGCATTGACGTGCGAACCGTCTTTCCTAGCCCTGTCACTTCGCGCTCGAGCAGCGCGGCGAACAATCCGGCCAACCCGAGCAGCACAGCTCCATAGGTCGGTGCCTGAAACGCAAACGCTATCGGTCTGTCGCTATGCTGCTCGTAGCATAGCCCTGAGCTGGCGGCGGCCAGCAGATCGACCGCAGGTGTCGGACGACGGGGGTCGATGTCTCCTTGAATGTCGAGAACTATCAGACGCTCATTGCTGACGCCCGGCCGGAAGAGACTCGGCAGCGGAGCCAGCCCGGGCCAGTCCTCTCCTCCGGTAATGCAGATGTCTGCGCGCTCTGCCAACTCCCTAAGTGCGACTGGTCCCACCCTTCGGCTTCCCTCATGCCAAACGCTGTAGGCGGGATATACCGCATAGAACGGGTCGTCGTCGCGCTCGACCCGGAACACTTTGGCACCGTGCTCCCGAAGAAAGTGCGCGACGACAGCCGGAGCCATCCCGAGACCCAAGTCAAGAACCGTCAATTCCGAGATCGAACGCAACTTGCGCATTTGCCGCACTGCATCTCCCTGCGGTCGATTTCCTGAGCGCATTTGTGGGAGGATCCTTTCTCGCTTTGTAGGTTTCGCTGAGCTGCATCGTCATAACGCGCCCCCCTGCTACCGGTGCGCTCAGCCGACACCCCACAATTGCTTGAATAGAGTCTGGTAGTTCGTTGGCAGGTCCCAAGAGGTAGCGGGCTTGGTGAGGTTGGACTTGGTGAGCAGTACGAATGGGATGGCGCCGTAGTTCGCTGGTAAGGCGACGCCTTCGCTGAAGCGGGCCGCAGCGTCGACGACGAGCCAACCCGAGTAGAAGTAGCCCTGAGTCGTGACTGCGTTCTCTGTTCCCTGCTGGATGGCCTGCTGGTCGAGGACCGTCCCGGAGCCGGCGGCTATCTTGATATTTTTTATCCCCGCCGCCGCGAGTGCACTTGGCAGCCCGGTTGAAAATGCGCCGAGCGTCGATACCACGTAGTTGACCGAGGGGTTACGTCGGAGCGCGGAGACGATCAGCGGTACCGCCTGACCGCCGTCGACCTGGGGGATGGTGGCGTCCAAGTGAGTGATCGTGCAGCCGGCACAGCTCGAGAGGACCTGCTTGAACGAGGTGCTGAACTGACCGAGGATTGGGTAGGAGGGAACGTTGAAGAGCAGGACGTGTGCCTTTCCCGACGAGTTTGAGATCACCCAGTTTGCAATCGCTTTTCCTGAGGAAGGCTGGCTAGGTTGGCCAATGCTGGCAAGTACCGTGCTATTGACCGTGACAGGTCCCGTGAAGGTGGGAAGAAGCGCCACCTTCGCGCTTGCGTACGCTGGGATCACGCTCGACCATACGGCCTCTGGCAGGCCGACGAAGCTGACTGCGACAGGATGGTACTGCAGCGCCTGCGTGAGCGCACTCACGAGCGACGCCGGATTGGACTCTGTCGACTGCAGCTGGTGATAGTTCCAGCCCAGCGCAGTAGCTGCCTGCTGTACTCCCTGGCCGACGAGTGTGCATTCCGGTACTTCGCAGCTGATATATACAATCGTCTTCCCTGTCGCTGGTTTCGAAGGAAGGGGAGCTGTCACGCTGAGCGACGTAGGTATTGCCTCGTCCTGCCGCACCGCTGCAGTTGCTGATGCGAGCGCTGCGCTCCCCGACGATGTCGGCGTCGACGAGGTGGGCGCCGACGGCGCCGCGGTGTTGGACGACACCGCCTTCGACGCCGACGAGCAGCTCGCAACGAGCAGGGCGGCCATCGCTACCGATGCGAGAGATGCGATTCGGTTCCTCACATTTGACTCCTTCATTGGTTGTTTTGCGGACTCACGAAACTTCTAGTCAGCCATGCCGCCGACGGGCCGCGTGTCAGACCTGCCAGGTCAAGAACCCGTTGCCGCAGCCGGACCCCGCAGGGCTGCGGCGCGTTGGGACGTACTCGCACCATTTGACGGGGTGCTGGGCGAACACTCCAGCAGCGGCAATCCAGTTTCGGATCTCGCTCGATCCTTCCAATAGGCGCTCCGCTGGAAGACGCTCGAGAATATGCCTGTCGCTGCGTGCGATCGCCTCGAGGACGCTGCGGTCAAGATCTTCCTCGACGATGAAGTGGCTAAGACCGCCAGAGGCCAAAATTCCAACGCGGTCGGAAGTGCCGGCCGTCTTAAGCGCTTGGCAGAGCGCCGCGCCGATCGCGTAGCACCGGGCCGGGGTCGGCTGATTTGGGGCGTAATAGGTATTGATGAGGATCGGAAGGAGGCGAACCGGACCGTCCAAGAGAAGGCGTCGGTGGGGAAACGTGAAAGCATGCCCCAGCCCGCGACCAGTAACGTCGGTGTTGAAAGGCGCGACATCGAAACCTTGCCTCGCCAAGCTCCCGATGACCTGGACAGCGAGCTCTCCGGCGGTCGGTAACGGACGGCTTCGGTCCATGCCGAGCCCGGCTACCGCCCGATGCATCCACGGCGCGGCGTCATCGGGTACGGGCATTTGCGCCGCCGTGGCTTGCTCGCCGGTGTGTATAGCCAGCGTGGGTGTAGACGACGGAGGAAATGCCTCCCCTTGGTCATCACCAATCACGACAAGCACATCAAGCCGGGCCGCCTCGATATCGCGCCGAAGCCGATCGAGTGCGCCCTGAATCATCCGTCCGCGCTCTTCGAGTACTGCAGGTTGCAGCTGCGCCGAGAGCGAATCACCGGCCTCTTCAGCGAGGTCTTGGTAGCTGCGACGTCGACCCTGCTTGTACAACGGCAGCTTCGCGTCGTCTTCGGCACGGCCGAGCCAGTCCTGCCACTGGACAACCGCGGTGACACCGTGAGATGTCGCGCCTCCAAAAACCACTTCGGTCAAGGTGTGACCGAGCCTTGTGCGGGCGGCCGAAGCAGCCGACGTGAGAGATAAGTCACGGCATGAGCTCCGCCGGGTACGGGAACTTGACACTTGCGCCGCCGTCGACGAGCAGGGTTTGGCCTGTGATCTGGCGGGCCATCGACGAGGAGAGGAAGAGGATCGCGGCGGCGATGTCTGAAGGCTCCGCGAGCGAACCCAGCGGAATCGAGCGGGCGAACCCGGCGCGAACTTCCTCGGTCAAGGTCGTGAGTACCCGAGGGGTAGCGACGGTGCCCGGAGCGACGGAGTTGACGCGGATCCCCGACCCGCCCAACTCGACGGCCGCTGTTCTCACCAACGAGTTCAGTCCAGCCTTCGCTGCACCGTACGCGACCTGGCGCGGAGCGCTTGTAACACCGGCAATCGATGACACGAAGACCATCGATCCGCCGCCCTCCGCCGCCATGAGCCGGCCGACGAGCTGCGCGAAAAGGAAGGCATGCCGGAGCACCATTCCTGTCGTCCAGTGAAAGTCCTCGTCGGTCATATCCAACAAGGAGGCGTATCGGGATTGGCCTACTATGTCTACGAATCCAGCGATCCTTCCTAGCGCCTCTGTAGCGGCATCTACGGTCGCTGTCACGTCAGCCCGATCGCGGGCGTCAGCAACCCACGCCGTTCCGCCCACTTCATCGGCGATGCTTTTAGCTAGTCCCTCGTCGATGTCGACGCAGAACAGCTCTGCGCCAGCCGAGCGCAGTGCGTGAGCGGTTGCTCTGCCGATGCCGTTACCGGCGCCGACGACGACGAAACCGCACCCGTCAAGTCGGAGAGACGGAGCACTCTGCGCAGCTGAGACGGGCGCTGTCATCTACGATATGTCCTCGCTGTCGTCGGACTCGCTGTCACCCGTGGGCGCGTCGTGGCCGACGAATTCCTGCCACGGTCTGCTGATGTCCGCCAGCGCTTCGACCGCCCTTATCGACGACATACCGGCCGGGTCGCAGCGTAGCGGTTCCTCCCCCGCCTGGACTCTCAGCGCCGACTCGATGAGCAATCGTCTCGCCTTGAGGACTGCCCGGTCAGCGGGGACGACGACTTCGCGAGAGTGGTCATAGAGGGGTCCCATCGACACCTGCATGGCAGCGTCTTCGGCCAGAGTGGTCCGTAGGCCGCTAAAGCTCGCTCCGCGCATGGTCTCGCGCTGCTGACCATAGTTGTTGGCCCGGTTCATCCTGACATGACCGTCGGGATCAACCAGGTCGGCCGGGAAGCCGATATTGGCTTTGCGCATCCCTTCGGCGTCGACATTGGCCAGAAACAGCCAGGTGTGTTCGTCGTCTATGGGAGCCCACAACAGCGGCCGGCCGGTTTCTCCGGGGATGAGTGCCATGTGCGGGACAACGAACGCCGTGATGCGCAAGTGGCGTTTACCTTCAGGAACGCCGCCCCCGGTGCGGATGCCGGCGTAGTAGAAGCCGAAGTCCGTGGAGAGGAACTCGAGGCGCGGGACTGTCTGCTCGGGATTGAAATTCCGCTCAAGGGTTCCCTCTGACGAGGTGTTCCTAGACCATTGTTTGACGAGATCAGTGTGAAGCACAAAGGCGTGGGAAGTGTCAAGATTACCGTCCATGACTTGGACGTAGTTGCAGTCGATCAGGTAGCGGATCGGCTGCTTGTCGGGAGTAGTCTCGTCCATGAACGCGTATTGCGGAAACGGAGGCTGCGTATCAGGCCTGCCGACGTAAACCCAGATGAGCCCGCCGGCCGAGCGAATCGGGTATGAGGGCTGCTTGACTCGTTCCTTGAACCTTCCGTCGGGCATGTTCGGTGTCTCTTGGATCGTCCCGTCGACACCAAACTTCCAGCCGTGGTACAGACAACGGATGCCGCAATCTTCGACACGTCCCAGTGCCAACGACGAGCCACGATGGCAGCAGTTCTCGTCGAGTAACCCCAAGACGCCGTTAGTGTCGCGAAAGGCCACGAAGTCGCGGCCAAGCAGACGCACGTGGCGCGGGTCGCTGTCGGGTATCGCGAAGTCTGCATCGACGCCGACAGGCCACCAGTAGCGGCTCAGGGCCTCGCCCATAGGCGTCCCGGGACCAACCCGGCAGAGGAAGTCGTTGTCGACCTCAGGTCGTCGCACGGCCCCGTTACGGGTGACTTGAGGGTTCTCAATCTCACTTAGAGTCATTGATTTTGTCCCTCGTCTCCTTCAAGCCAGCCGTCGACGATCGCCAAGAGTTCCGGCGCAGCGCAATAAATCCGCTCCGCCTGTAGGCGCTCACCGTCAAACGCCATCACCGCTGACGCGGGATAGCTTCGACCGCCATTCGCGGTGTTGAAGATCCACGCGAACTCTGTAGCTACCGTCTCTTCACCGAACACGACGGAGCGGTACTCCAACGGAGCGAGTTCGCCGAGATGCTTGATGAATGCCTCGTAGAAGCGTCGAACTGAGTCCCGGCCCTCGAAGCACCGGCCGCCGAACTCCCACACCGGGGCCGTCGACACGGTTTCCATCACTGCCTCGATGTCAGCGGAGCGTTCAGCACGAGAATGTTCCTCCATAATCTCCAGAAGCCGAGTGTCCGCTGGCGACAACGGTCTCGCTCCTGATGTGGCCACCGACCTAAGGGTTTGCGACATTGTTTGCACGCTCTCTTTCTCTTCGCCTGACAGCAACCGGGTCCGACCTTCTCCTTGATCTAGACCGTCGAGTCCCCATACCGGAGTGCCCTCCCACAAGGCAGACCGACTGATCACTCATTCACTGACTGATCGTTCGCTCACTATAGGAGACCGGGGCGCACGTGTCAAGAGTCCGAGACCGCGCCGACGATCCTCCGGTCGAACACTCCTAAACCATCGCCATCGAAGCGGACCCAGACTGAACGCTCAGTCGCTGCTACCATCCACAGGTGTTAAGAGCCGAAGCTCCGATTCGACGAGGAGATCCAGTGGCAGAACGATCCGCTTCCGCCATCATTAAGAGACCTGTAGCCAGGGTCGCCGACGACCGCCTCGTCGAGGTCAGACGAGAGCAGATCGTCGACGCTGCCATTAAGTTGGTAACCACCCAGGGATTTTCCAAGACGACGGTCCGCCAGATAGCCGACGCCGCTGAAATGTCCGTGGGGCTTGTCTATGAGTACATCCGCCGCAAGGAAGACATCCTCTTCCTCATCATGGAACACGGCCACGAGGTCTGGCGCCGAGGGCTTGCCGAGGCACTCGCCGGAGACGCGTCGTCGCTGGAGAGGCTACGTCGTGGAGCGACTTTCCTCGTCGACAGCGCCTCCAAGCACCCCGACGAGATTCTTATCTGGTACCGGGAGTCCGGCTACCTGAGTGCCGCCGGCCTGACTATGGCCAAGGACGCCGAGTGCGACCTCGTCGACCTGTTGAGAGGGGTAATCGTCGAAGCGATCGCAGACGGATATTTAGTCAAAAGCACCGACCCCTTCTACCTCGCGACCATGCTCGTAGCATCGAGTCACACCTGGGTCCTCAAGGGTTACCTGCTATCCGGCCACATGACTCGAAGCGACTTCACCTCCAACCTGATCAACACCCTCATAGTCCCAAACGCGTCAAGGGCACCTAGCAAACCGGGCCCGCCAAACCCGCACGAACGATCGGATCCCCGAAAGCGTGTTCGCCGAGCGCCGTAACTTAGGGAGCACGACTACTAACTCGATCGCGTGGCCGGTGCAATCGCCGACGTACTCAGGGCAGGAGCTTTCGCAGGGTGTCCCGCCGTTCGGTCAGGCGGCGTAGCGCGTCCCGACCCAGATGCTCCCCGAGTACCGGCCACGCTGCAAGCACCCGTTGAACAGCCCGGTCGGCGCGCTCGCGGCCAAGCCCGCCGTCCCATCCCGCCTTCTCGGCGAGTCGGCCGAACGCCGCAAGATCGACGTCGGCGAACGAACGCGAACCATTGAGCTTGAGGCCAAGATCGTCATGGGAACGTAGAGCACCGTCGGCACGATGTCGTAGGCGGGGCTGAGCTGCGGGCGGCTGCCGTCCGGGTAGATGAACGTCCAGTTCTTGACGTGGGCGTCGCCATTGCCGACGAGAATATTCAAGACAATCCGGTCGATCACCTCCCCGACGCGCTCGGCACCGCTAAGAGCTGCGACCGTTCGAGCGACCGTCTCAAAGTTGGCCCGCTCGTACTTGCGAGCGGGCCGAACGTCGAGGACTTGGGCGAGGTCCTCCGCGTGGACGCGGCTGCTGGCTAGGCGACGATCGAAGCGCCGCACGAGGAGCGCCCAGCCGTTGGTCCTGGCCCATTCCGGCAGACCGCCGATGCCGCTGACATCGACGAGTCGGGTCTCAGGCACGTCGATGCCCGAAGCGGCGGCCAGCTGCATGGCCGCGTACTCGGCTTCGGGGACCCCTTCGTAGCCGACGCGGGCATCGGGAAGCTTGGCGATCCATGTACCCGACTCGCCGGTCGCTGGGATGGTGAGACCACGCCCATGTTCTGTCAACGAGAATTTGAGCTGCACGCCAGCGAGAGAAAATTTGATGGAACCAGATGCGTCGGCGTGTTCGACCGCAGGGATTTCGTCGTCGGGCATCGACATGTCCGCCTCGATGTCGACCGGATGGAGGCGAAGAGCACCAGGGAGATCGTCTCGGCCGATGCGAGCGAGGAGGGCGAATTCGCGCTCCGCCTTGACACCGACTGCCCGAGCGATCGTGTCCCGCAGAGTTCCCTCTGGAAGGAGGTTCGAAAACCAGCTTGGTAACGCAGCACGCGCGGACGGTCGCCACGACGGTCCGCGTTGCTCGAAGACCTGCCCCAGTACCGGCCTCGAAGGCGCTTCCCAATAGCTTTCGAATGACGAGAAGACAGTCGTCTCGCCGTCACGGACGAGGCGACCGCCCGCTATCCACCGACCCTCAGAGTCTTGGAGGTCGACCTGCAAGGCTGACGGGATAGCGTCGCTCACGCTGGGTCGGGCACCCACAGCTCGTCAAGGGGGGGGACTACGGGCAGTCGCGGTTCCAGCTTGTGGACAAGGAAGTTCTCGACCAACACCTTTATCGCGGCGCCTCGGTGCGCGGTGAGCGTCGGGATGTCCTTGGCTCGCAGGGCCGCCGCCGCTTGGCGGTCGATGACGTGGCTGGCAAGCACTTCTTGATCTTCGGCCCCCGAAAGCGGCGGGTCGTTCGGGTCCCACAGTGCCCGAAGCCCCAGCTCGGAGGCGGGACCGCGGGCGAGCACGGACACGACCCGAGAGCCATGTGTTGCGAACAGGGCAGGGAGATCCAGCACATTACCGTTCGGACCCTTTGGCTTGGACGCTGCGATGGCCAGCAAGGCCAAGCGACTCGCTGCAGAGCTGGAGTTGAAGCCAACGCCCACCACCGCTGGCATTTGATCAGAGACGTCCGTCAACAGGGCCCTGACGGCTTGGAACTCGCCTGGTGCAGACCTCGGGTCCAGCTTGGCCGGATTGACGGACCTGACCGCCTGGCGCAGTGCCGGTGTCTGCCCCGCCCGACCGTAGCCGTGCGCCCATCCCCTCCATGTCCAACGGGCGAGCAGGGCCTCGGTGTATGTATCGGGCACTGGGTGCAAGTAGTAGAAAGAAGCGAGAACGGGGATCACGAAAGCTGACGGCAGCAGCTCCACATGCGCGACGCCGAGACCCTGCAAGAACCGGATGACCCGTGACAACGCCTCAGAGGTCTGGTCGTACCAGATCGAGGGATCCTCGTTGGACGCGAACTCACCGTGAAGGTCGCGCGCGACGTCCCCGCCGCGGATTGCCAGCAGGCTTTGGATGATGCGCTGCTCGTCGAGATCTCCAAAACCCAGGTGGCGGAGATCGTCGACGACAGCCGCCGCGCTCGCAGAGTCCGTGCCGCCCCCAAAAAGGGCGTGAAACACCTGGGCCCGCTTGATGGGCTTGCCCGCCGAGTTCGTTCGGTCGAAGACCTCACGAAGAAGCTGCTCGTCGTCCTGCTCAATCACGTAAGCGGGCACCTTGTAGTCGCGCAGCGCGCCGGCCATAGCGTCTGCCAGGTCAACATCGCCTGGTTCGAGGGCGTCTTGATGGCTGGAGAGCCAGTTGAGGAGCGTACGGCTCTCGAGTGCGGCCCTCACCGGAAGCCAGAACTCGGGGACCACTTTGTGGTGGGCGTGGGTGAACCTGCCCGCCCGAAGGTCGAACCACACTTCGAAGCGCGGATCGGGCGGCAGCGATGCCGGGCCGAGACCGGCGACGAGGGTCGTAAGTCGTTGTTGGCCGTCAACGACGACAAGCGCCCGATCGGTCCGGGCCGCATCCACGCTGATCGAGCCGAAGGTCAGTCGCCCCGCTGGTTCGTCCCGCTCCCAGAGCAGAAGAGTTCCGATCGGGAAACCCTTCCAGATGCTGTCGAAGAGGTCCGTGATGTTGCGCTCATCCCACACGTAAGACCGCTGGAACCGGGGGACGCGTAGACGACCATCGAGCGCCAACCTCACAATCTCGCCCGGCCCGAACGTCGTCGAACTGGTACGGCTCATTCGGTTCGCGTCGACCACGAATCGATGCTACTGGTGCTAGGTGACACGATGGCGGCTCTTGGCTTGTTCGATGGGACGCGATCTAGTCCGCACCGACACAGATTGCGAGGGCCGCCCTGGCGGGTGGGCCGGGCGCCCGCAGCGGCGGCTACAGTCGGAGCTCAGATTCGTGAGCAGCGAACGCTGCCATACCACATACCACAGCGCCGAGACGGGAGCGCCGAGCTGCCATCAAAACTTCAAAACGCAGCGACCACGAGGTGGGAGGCAGCTCTCGGCACCTTGACCGACTCGGACGTCAAAGGACTTCTTCGTGAACGTCCCGATGTGATGCTCAGCGGGGCGTCCTCGATAGCTGGCTTGACCCAAATGGTGATCGACCCGGAGAGCGCCGGGATCTTCTACGACCGTGTCGACATGGCTACCCGCCAACTCCTCGAAGTGCTGTGCGTGCTCGGCCCTACCGTCAGCTCCGAACGCCTCGCGTCCACGCTGCGCAGCCCCGCCGAAGTCGTCAGCCCTCATCTCGACCGTCTACGACGCGCAGGGATGGTACTGCTCGACGGCGACGACGTCGAGGTCAATCCCGGCCTGTGCGAGGCGGTAGTTTGCCCTTGCGATCTCGGACCGCCAGCCGCGGATCTCCTAGAGCGTCTCACTAACACGGAGCTTGTGTCTATCGCCAGCCTTCTCGGGCTTTCGACGACCGGAGCCAAACCTGCGCTCGTGAACCGTCTGGCAGCGGGCCTCTCCAAGCTCGAGATCATCACCGCCGCCCTCAACGGCGCACCCAAAGGAACCGAGAAGCTTCTACAGACGGCGAGCATGCACTGGCCGGTTCTCGAGCTGCCGTCGGCAGTCTTCTCGTTCCGACACCGCGGGGAGGACCCCGCCGGGTGGTGCCTGCAACGCGGGCTGGTCGTCTCCGTCGACTACACCACAGCGGTCATGCCACGAGAGGTCGGCCTCGCTTTGCGTGGGGGGCGCCCACTCCCCTCCTTCGACGCCACGCCGCCCGAGATGGCTACGCGCGCCGTCGACCAGGAAAGCGTCGACCGCCAGTGCGCGGAGGCTGCGCTCGCACTCGTCGCCGACGCGACAGCCCTCTGCGAAGCGTGGAGCACCACTCCCGCCAAGCTGCTGCGATCCGGCGGGCTAGGCGTCCGCGAGGTACGCAGACTGGCGAAGCTGCTGCAGCGACCCGAGGACCAAGTCGCGTGGATGGTAGAGCTCGTAGCAGCCGCCGGCCTCGTCGACTGGGACCGCGCCGAGGAGATAGCGGCCCCTACCGCCGGCTACGACGAGTGGGGCCAGCTCGACGCACCGCGGCGCTGGGCCGCTCTCGCTCAGACGTGGCTATACGCCCCGTTCGACCTGAGCGCCGCCGGGACCCCCGGCGAGGACGCCAAGGTGATCCCGCCCCTGCTCGAGCGCTCCTTCGACCCCGACTTCACGCTGCAACGGCTCCTCGTATGCCAGACGCTCGCCGAGCCGGTCCCCGGGCGTTCCTACGACCCGGCAGGGGTCGCCCCACTGGTCAACTGGCGGATGCCGAGCGCATGGGAGGACGACCGCCATCCTCCAAGCGACATCGTCGGACGCCTTCTCGTGGAGTCGGCTTTCGTCGGTGTGTCGGCCGGAGGGGCGCTGAGCAAGTTCGGGCGAGACCTGACCGCCGGGCAAGTCGACGTTGCCACCGAGGCGCTGGGGTCACTGGCGCCGCCACAGGTGGACCGGATCATCCTCCAAGCCGACTTCACCGCCACCGCCCCCGGCGAGGCGACCTCGCAACTTCGAGGCGAACTGGACCTGATAGCCGACGTGGAGTCCGCTGGGCATGCCACCGTCTGGCGGATCACCGAAGTGTCCCTGCGGCGCGGTTTCGACGCCGGACGATCCGCCACCGCCATCTTGGAGTTCCTTGCCACACACGCCACGACCGAGGTACCACAGCCGCTCGCGTACCTCGTCGAGGACCTCGGACGCCGCTACGGTCAGGTCCGCGTGGGCGCTGCGACATCATATGTTCGCTGCGACGACCCGGCACTTCTCGCCGAGATAGGGCGATCCAAGAAAGTCGCCGCGCTGCGCCTCCGTGGACTGGCCCCGACCGTGGCAGTCTGCAGCAAACCCGCGGCGCAAGTCGTCTCCGCTCTCCGAGAAGCCGGCTTCATGCCTTGCGCCGAGAGCGCTGATGGGACGGTCAGCGTGACCCGGCCACCAGCTCACCGCATCGACCGTCACGCATCCTTCGGGGGACCCGCCGGGACGGCGCTCACCGACCGCCAGCGCGCCCTGACGATGCTCGGCTTCGAAGTCGACGAATTCGGCTTCGACGACGACGAGTTCGATGACGACGACGACGAGTTCGATGACGACGATATGGGAAGTCTGCTCGAAGTCCTTCTAGGCAAAGGCTCGCACGCTGCGAGCACGCGAGGTGGCGACGACACGCAACCTGATCCCGCCGCCATAGCAGGGCTGCTCGAGCGGGCCGCCTCGGCGAGCGGAGAGTTACGCTTCGCCGAGGCGGACCTCGACGAAGCAGTCGAACGCCTCCGCCGCCCTGCTAGCCCGACACCCGGCGACTCGAAGGTCCCCCCGGGACCTGGCCCCGCTGGACCTGACACCGCCGCCCGGCGGGGGAACCCCGGGGACAGTGTCGGATCGGCCGGGCCTGCCCCGGCCGGCCGCCGCGGCGCCACTTCGGGCGGTAGCAGCAGACTTTTTGACATCATCATGAACCCTCGCGGACCCTCCGAACAGGTGGAGGCACGCCCGAACCACATAGCACGAGACCCCGCCGGCGTCGAATCCTTGCTGCGCAACGCGTACAGCTGCGACTGGATGGTGCGCATCAGCTACATCAACGCTGAAGGGCGCGAGAGCGAGTTCAACGCAGAGATCCTCGACATCAAGAGGGGCAAGGTCAGACTCCGCTACATTGACCGCCACGGTGGCGGCGAGCTTGTCATCTACCGAATCCAGTGGGCGCGGATCCTCACAGCCGACGAGGAGGAACTTTGGCTCTAAACGAGGGGCCGCTCATCGTGCAGTCCGACCACACGTTGCTCTTGGAGGTCGGACATCCCGACTCGGCCGAGTGCAGGGCGTCTATAGCCCCCTTCGCCGAGCTCGAGCGCTCCCCCGAGCACGTGCACACCTACCGGGTCACACCGCTCGCCTTGTGGAACGCCCGCGCCGCTGGGCATGACGCCGAACAGGTGGTCGACGCGCTCCTGCGCTGGTCGCGCTACCCCGTCCCTCAAGCGCTCCTCGTGGGCGTAGCCGAGACCATGGACCGCTACGGACGCCTCGTCCTCGAGGTGGACCCCCGCCACGGGCTGGTGTTGCGAAGCGGCGACATTGCGGTCCTAGAGGAGGTTTTGCGCGCGAAGACGGTGGCGCCACTGGTCGGGGCCCGCATCGACGCCTCGACTGTGGTGGTCCCCGGCTCAGAACGCGGGCGGCTCAAGCAGGCGCTCGTCAAAGCCGGCTGGCCCGCCGACGACAGGGCCGGATATGTGGACGGGGCGTCTTTTCACATCGAGGTGGCAGGCCCGGAGTCTTTCACCCTCCGCTCGTACCAACGCCACGCGGTCGAAGCTTTCAGCGCTTCGGGAAGCGGCGTCGTTGTACTGCCCTGCGGGTCCGGCAAGACCCTGGTCGGGATCGCCGCGATGGCCGAGGCGGGGGCGCACAGCCTGATCTTGGTGACCAACATCGTCGCGGCCCGACAGTGGCGAGACGAGCTTCTCGCCCGCACGACGCTGCGAGCCGACGACGTCGGCGAGTACTCGGGAGAACGCAAGGACATCCGTCCCGTCACCATCGCCACCTACCAGATCCTCACCTCCCGGCGCGGCGGTCTTTACCCCCACCACGAGATCTTCTCCGCCGAGGACTGGGGATTGATCGTCTACGACGAGGTGCACCTCCTGCCCGCACCGGTGTTCCGCATGACAGCCGACATCCAAAGCCGCCGGCGTCTCGGCCTCACAGCAACCCTCGTGCGCGAGGACGGCCGGGAAGCCGACGTGTTCAGCCTCATCGGCCCGAAACGCTTCGACGCCCCCTGGCGCGACATCGAAGCCCAAGGCTGGATCGCCCCCGCAGTGTGCACCGAGGTACGCGTCACGCTCAGCGACGAGGAGCGCATGTCGTACGCGCTGGCCGATCCCGAGGAACGCTACCGGGTGGGCGCTACCGCCCGATCGAAGCTCGCCGTCGTCGAACGCCTCTGCGACCTGGCGGTAAGCCACCGCGAGCCGACCCTCGTGATCGGCCAGTACATCGACCAACTCGAAGAGCTCGGACGGCGCCTCGACGCCCCGGTTCTCACCGGGAAGACCCCGACACGCCAACGCGAACACCTCTACAGCCAGTTCCGCCAAGGCCTGATCGAAGTGCTCGTGGTGTCGAAAGTCGCCAATTTTTCCATAGACCTCCCCGAAGCGTCCGTGGCGATACAAGTTTCGGGCAGCTTCGGCAGCCGCCAAGAAGAAGCGCAACGACTCGGCAGAGTACTCCGCCCGAAAGCCGACGGGCGCCAAGCCAGGTTCTTCGCTGTCGTCTCACGAGACACAAACGACCAGGACTTCGCCGCGCGCAGGCAGCGCTTCCTCGCCGAACAAGGCTACGCCTACCAAATCAGCGACGCCGAAAGCGTCACCTGGCCGGCGTAGGCAATGAGAGGTGGTCGAGCATCGGGTAGCTGCGTAGATTTCGGGCCATGACAGATATGTTGCCGTTAGCGATGGCGAAGGATTCGTCGAGCACCTTGAACGTCGCCGCCGAGTTGGCGTTGCCGACCGAAGCCAGATGACCTTGGGCGGCGGCCCGAACAGAAACGCCAACTGCCGGAAGGCCTGAAGACGCTTGTCTAATCATCCGGCGGTACCAAGCGCCGCGATCCATTCATGGAGTTGGCCGGTGAAGTGGGTAACGAGCTCGAAGTCGGCGTCGTAGTGCAGCACGGTCAAGTTCCGGACTTCTGCCGTTGCCGAAGTTTCAGGCACAGAAAAGGGGGACGGCACTGTGCGCACTTCGGGCCGCTAGTGCGCCTGGACTTCGAGTGCTCGTCTGTGGTCGACATCCGTGGTCGGCACCGGCGGAAGTGAGCGGAGACGCTCGACCAGCTCCAGGGCACTCGAGTACGGGGTAAGTTAGACAGTTGTATAATCTCAGTATGACTATGACGAAGGAACGGCTGACAGTGACCGTCGATCCCGCTCTTGTCGAAGCCGGCATCCGGGCCGTGGCCGCCGGACGTGCCAGCTCGTTAAGCGCCTGGGTCAACGAAGCGTTAACGGTCCGCGCCGAGCGGGACCGACAGTTAGAAGCGCTCGCAGAGGCGATCGCCGGCTACGAGTCCGACAACGGCGAGATCACCCTCGCCGAAATGGCGGCGCAGGCACGCATCGATCGCGAGGAAGCAGTAGTAGTTAGAGGAACAAGCCCAAAGCAGCCGGCGTCGGGAAAAGGCCTTCGGGGGGCTGCTCGGTGACGATCGTGCTCGACACCGGCGCTCTCATCGCCCTCGACCGCGGAGAGCGGGCAATGTGGATCCGGCTAAAAGCCGCCAACTCAGCTGGCAACGTGCCCGTTACACATGCAGGAGTTCTCGCTCAAGCATGGAGAGGCGGTCCCCGTCAGGCCCGGCTCTCGCGCGCGCTCGCCGGGATCGATGTCCGCCCGCTCGATGAGGCTTTGGGACGTGCAGCCGGTGAACTCCTCGCCGCAGTCATGCAGTCAGACGTGATCGACGCCGCTTTAGTGCTCGTATCCAACGACGGCGACGACATCGTTACATCTGACCCAGACGACATGAGCATCCTTGCCATGGCACAAGGTCGCCACGTAGAGCTGATCAGCCCGCAGGGCCGGGGCCGCTGATTGAGACCTCCCGACGGCGGGCCTCCAAGGACTTCCCGACCTGACGTGCTCGTAACGGCAGCGCAGAAACCGCTGCGTTCGCTGGGTTCCGAGACTCGGGTCGCCTCGTGAGCCGCCGTAGCCTCCGACGGCGCGCCCCACAAAGTGCCGATCACCGAGCTTGAGCTCGGAGCCGAACTTGACTTCCTGGCCGTGCCAGCCCTGGCAGCACCGTGCCAGCCCTGGCAGCAGGGGCCTACCTGCGGGCTACGCGGACCAGCACTTCGCTGCTCGTCTTCCTACCCGGCGCGGCCCCGGTGTTCTGCGACGGCGTGTTCATATGGCCAGCCGTTAGTAGACGAGAGACGCTGTTTCAGCGTCGGCGATGCACCTGGCGACGGTGCTCGGCGGCCAGTACGGTGACGATGCTAGCTCTCTCGTCGATTGCATACAGCACCCGATAGCTGCCCCGACGTGCCGCCCAGCGGCCTTCTAGCTCACGTCGCCAAGGGTTTCCCGACGCGACGGGGTTCCCGTAGAAGGTCACGAACAGGATGTCCTCGGCCTGGTCGTCGGCCGCTCGCCGTTTTTCGGCGCGTACGGTGGCAT
>JAJZDJ010000046.1:0-3163 GCA_021828685.1 Actinomycetes bacterium
TGCTGTTCGCGACGTCGACGTGCGTTCGAGCACGCGAGTGACGGCACGAAGAAGCGGGAACCGGCTCTGCGGCCAGCCAGGCGACGGTGCGACCTGGCTGGCCGCAGTCGCGCCCGGGGACGGGAGGGCGTGGCCGGTCCGTCGGGAAGGCGGGCCAGCCTGATGGGCAGTCCTGTCGGATGCCCCACCGGGCGGGCCGGCCCGGGGCGGGGGCAGGGGAGGAGAGGCGTCATGGTCAGCGAGCAGCCGTTCCAACCGGAATTGCGCCCGCAACCGGACCCGCCGGCGGCGTCGGCGGCCTTCGCCGTCGACCAGGCCATGGCGGCAGCGGGCATGGTGCCGGACGCTGCGCCGTCGTTTTCCTCGGTCTACTACCCGGCGTGGTTGGAGATGGTGGGATCGCTGAGCGGTTCGGGTGTCAACCGCCTCGGCGCACGGATGGCCGGCACGACCCTGCGGCTGGGGAGCCACCTCGGTTCCGGCGTCCACGGCGACTACGACCCGCAGATCTCCCACTACGGACTGCACTGGTGCCACTGGCCCGACGATCCGGACATGCGGGTGGGCATGCTCGTCTATGCCGGCGTGATCCAGCGCAACCAGCCGCGACCGGGGTTCGGCGGCGGCCGGCGGAAGATCACCACCTGGCCACCGTCACCGATGACGGTGAGCATGTTCGCCGCCCTCCCCGGCCGGATCGGCGGCGTCGTCGCCTACAACCGGGAGCTGCGCTCGTTCCTGCCCCGTCCGGACGGCGCTCCCGGCCAGGCGCTGATGGCCGCCCTGTCCGACCAGGCACTGCTCGGTGGGCTGTGGGGGTTCGTGACCCACGACGTGGACCTGATCGGCGGCCGGCCGGTCCGCCGGGACCAGACCCAGCTCGGGATGGAGCGCGCCTCCCAGGGCGTGTTCCGGGTGGTCGACCCGTACTTCCTGCCGACGTTGCTGGAGAGCCCGTGGCTCGACACCCGGACCTGGCCGGGCGCGCCGGTCGGCCCGCCCCGGCGTCACATCGGTCAGTTCTCGCCCTCGGCCAAGCAGCAGATGCTCGTCTTCGACCCGGACAAGTACTTCACCGTGGTGCTGGTGCCCTACCGGGCGGTGACGCTGGTCGTGGTGAGCGGTCCGGTGGCCACCACCTTCGCTCCGGACGGCGAGATCCTGGGCAGCGACCTCAGCCTGCCGTACGTGCACGACCTGCTCGCCTACCTGAAGCGGGTGGTGGCCGACCCGGCGGTGGGGCGGGAGCCGACCGATTCCGAGGCGGCGGAGCGCAACCCCTACTGGGACATCGCCACCGGACTGCGGGTGGTGAACGTGATGGGCATGTCCGCCCAGCTGTACAACACGCCGATCCCGCCGTTCGAGTGGGTGCTGGCGGCGGCCGAGGGGCGGGGGTGAGCGCGCCACAGCCGTGGCCGGACGGGCAATTCATGTGACGTCGTGGCGGTCGGACCCTGCCGGCGAACCGCCCGGCGTCGTCAACGACTGAACCGGTCCAGGATCCGTGGACACTCCATCACTTGGAAACGAGGATGGACACATGGCAGACGAGAGCAAGAAGCAGCCGGCCCCGAAGCGGTATCCCGCTGAGCTGAAGGAGCGGGCCGTCAAGATGGTCCAGACCCTCCGGCGGGAGGAGCCGTCAGATCACGGAGTGGCCTCTCGGGTTGCCCGCCAGCTGGGAGTGGGCACCGAGTCGCTCCGCCAGTGAGTGAAGCAGGCGGAGATCGACGCCGGCGCCACAGGCGGACTCACCTCCGAGGAGCGCAAGGAGTTGGTCGAGCTCCGGAAGGAGAATCGGGAACTCAAGCGGTCCGTGGACATCCTCGAGTCCGCAGCATCGTTCCTCGGGGCGGAGCTCGACCGCCGATCGGAGAGGTAGCCGCCTGCATCGACGCCCACCGGGACAACGAGACCGATGGGCGTCGATGGGGGTCGAGCCGATCTGCGAGCAGCTCCAGATCGCCCACCAGACCTACTACGCCCACAAGCCCCGGCCGCCATCGGCCCGGGCCGTCCGGGACGCCGAGCTGTGCGTGATGCTGATGGCGCTCTGGATCAAGAACTTCTCCGTCTACGGCAAGCGCAAGCTCTGGAAGGCGGCGCGCCGGTCCGGCATCGACATCGGCCGGGAACAGACGGCCCGGATCATGCGTGAGCTGGGGATCCGAAGGGCGACCCGGGAGAGGAAGCGCTTCACCACCCGGTCGGGCCCCTCTGCTCCCTGGTCTCCGGATCTCGTCGACCGCGACTTCACCGCCACCCGGCCGAATGAGAACACCAACGGACTGCTCCGCCAGTACTTCCCGAAAGGAACCGACCTGTCCCGCTGGTCCGCCGAGGACCTCGAAGCCGTCGCCCTGGCGCTCAACAACCGGCCCCGCAAGACCCTCGGCTGGAAGACCCCGGCCGAGATCTTCAGCGAACGCCTACGCTCGCTCCAGCAGCCCGGTGTTGCATCGACCGGTTGAGCCTGCCCGGAGCTTACGGACGATCTGGTCAAGCGTGTGCCTGCGTCGTGCCTTCGTGACGATCCTCCCTTCGCCCAGCAGTCTGGGCAACGGGCTCACGTCACGGGTTGACCAGTCTCAGGGGGTCGGGCCACACGAGCACTACGCTCACCACTCTCAGCTCACTGCGGCATGAGATACCCAACCGTCAGAGTGTCCACGGATCCTGGACCGGTTCACTGTGATGAGGCTGACAAACCTCAGGGGGTTGAGCCGAACTGCATCGGCCCAACCCCCGTGAGGTCCATCAGATCGGTCGCAGGACTGGCGCTCTGCTCGAACGCTTGCCCCATGCAGCCGACCCCGGAAATCCAGCGCCGATGTGTATCTCGACGTCGGCGCACCGCCGCAACATCACGATGACGGGAGCTTCAGATCTGGGATCGTTTGCGCGACCGCTTGTTGCACCGCTGGGCTCACACGATGGACTGAGACCCACCTTCGTAAGTTGCGTTACCTAAGGCGTAGATCGATCCGGTATTCGCCAGGATCCAGTACCCGCCGCCATTCGCAGACGACGAAGTCGGGGCGATGCCCACCGCCGACCACCCACTCGGGAGGCTTGCGTTCCCGTGGTAGGTGGCGTCGCCGAACGAGTAGACGGCACCCGTGTTCGAGAGGATCCAGTAGCCGCCACCATCCGCAGTCGG
>JAJZDJ010000046.1:3173-19518 GCA_021828685.1 Actinomycetes bacterium
TCGGGGCGATGCCCACCGCCGACCACCCACTCGGGAGGCTTGCGTTCCCGTGGTAGGTGGCGTCGCCGAACGAGTAGACGGCACCCGTGTTCGAGAGGATCCAGTAGCCGCCACCATCCGCAGTCGGGGCGATGCCCACCGCCGACCACCCACTCGGGAGGCTTGCGTTCCCGTGGTAGGTGGCGTCGCCGAACGAGTAGACGGCACCCGTGTTCGAGAGGATCCAGTAGCCGCCACCATCCGCAGTCGGAGCGATGCCCACCGCCGACCACCCACTCGGGAGGTTCGCGTTACCGTGGTAGGAGGCATCGCCGATGGCGTACACGGCGCCGGTATTGCTCAGTGCCCAGTACCCCTTGCCATCAGGTGTCGAGGCAACCCCGACGATGCTCCAGCCGGACGGGAGACTGGCAAAAGCGCCACCCTGATAAGAGGCCGATCCATATGCGTAATCATGGCCTGTTGCCGTCATCACGTCGTAACCAGGAGTTGTGCTGCTGGTGGACGCACGAGTGATGCCCACGGCCTTTCCTGTCACGGTGGCGTTGGAACCGATCCAAGATGACGTGGTTCCCGCGGCCACGGCTTGAATCGAGTACGCGTATGTGCCGCCGGGAGCTTGGACCGTATCTGTCAACGAGGTCTCGTTCGCATCGGAGGCGATGCCGATGACGGTGAGGTTCCCGTTGATGAGCGACCAGCGGTCAACGTTGTATCCGGTGGCTCCAGGCGAGGCACCCCACGCCACATGCACCGTCAACGAACCGGTGGCGGTGGCGACTGCAGCGCCGGGTGCCGGAGGCGGCAGGACGACCGTATTGGAGGCCACCCACGATGAGGTGCCGGCGGCGTTCTCCGCGTCAACGGAGTATGCGTACTCCGCGCTGGGCGTGAGGCCCGTGTCAACGAGCGAGGTCTCAGACACGTTGGTGGCGATTTCGGAAGCGGAAATGGCTCCGTTATCGTTCTCCCACCGCACGACGTTGTATCCGGTGGCGCCGGGCGAGGCGCCCCACGACAGGTTGATTTGGGTCGAACCCGAGCCGGTCGCGACCGGAGTGCCCGGATTCGCGGGAGCCTGACCGGTGACGGGGGCCACGTAGGTGACCTTCACCGGCGTTCCCGGAATTTGATCAGGCCAAGCGGGCCAGTATGCGGACGGATCCGATGCGCTCCACGTATCTTGTTGCACAACGTTGCCTTCATTGCCGCCGATCGACGTCACTTGGTCACCGCTGACCGCAACGATCAGCGCCACGTGATCCGCATACCCGGCAATTTGCGAGGTCGTGTTGTCGTAGTTGAAGACGACGGCGTCTCCGACAGCAGGGGCAGACGCAATTGTGCCGTTCTGCTGGCCGTACGTCACGAAGCTGCCCGCACCCGTAGTGAGATCACCATATGGATCCGGAATGCCCGATGCCCACCAGATCCAACCTGCAAACGCGGCGCACCATTCATAAGCAGCGCTTCCATAGGAACAGCTGCCATTCGGGTACTTGTTACCCCATCCTTGGTAGCCCGTGTACTGCTGTCCGTTGAAGGAGAATGTCTGACACGAACCAGGCACATTAGCCAGTGCCCACGAAGCAGTTGAGGCAACTGACGAGGTTCCTGATGCTCCTGCCGGTTGAGCTGGGATGACGAAGCCCGCGAGCGTCGAAGCGAGGATGACGCTGGCGGCTATGAGTGAGAAGCGACCGAGGATGCGTCGCTTTGTTCGATGTACTCCGAGGATGACACGTCTGTCGTGCTCCGTGACAATAGGCACAAAGTCTCCTTCTGTGGTTGTACGACCAGCATGAGGGAGACGCATCGCATTTCCGCCCGCCCACTGCCCGCCGTAGATGTATTGACAATTGAGTCGGGGCATCTTCCATCAACACTGGACAGAAGTCAAGCAGCGTGTCGTGTGTCCCGTGTGGAAAATAGTTGCGGCGGCAAGCACACTGATCTGCCGACTACCGTAGCCGGTAATACCTGTTACTTGGCGAAACATGACATCCGATCACAATCTGTCGTCACGGGTAGCGACAGATCAAAATGTTGCCGATGGCCCCTCCTCCGTACGTCGCTTCGTGCACGATCGACGATCTCATAGCCAGGGCATGCGTAGGCAACGGCCTGTATGCATTTCCCCGTGTGCGTTGGTACTGTCCACGCCGCTGCATCCGGGGGGAGTCGGCGATGCGACGATTGGGCGGAACCTGTGCCAGCGGTCTTTTGCGGAATGGGAGGGTCTTCCGCTCGGTGGGGCCGTGGGGGTGAATCTCAGTGTGTTTCCGGATGAACGCATGTAGCGCCGATCGCGTCCGACTGAGTGGTGTTGCTCGAAGCCGAGCAGGTTCGACGTGACGGTCACCTTGCCATCAGGCGCCTGCTGAGGCGACCTCCAACTCGCTGGTGGGGGTGCGCTGCGTGAGCAACGCCTTGGACTCCTCGGACAGGTAGCGGCGTTCAGACACCTACCACTCGTCGTGCAGCTCCATGCAGACGGCGGTGATGAGGCGGCGGGCGGCGTCGGTGAGCTGGTCGGCGACGGCCGGGAAGCGCTCCTCTACGGTCGTGGCCACCTCGGTGACCTTTCGGGCGACGTGGGCGGCGTCAGGCTGGGCGAAGATCGTCCGGATGGCGGCCGCCACCATCTGGGCCTGGGCGCGGGGACCTTGGCGAGGACGTTATCCGTTGACCGGCCTTGAGGGCCGGTCAATGCGCTTGAAGTGGACCCGGCAGCGCTGCCAGGACGCTCCGACGAAGATCTTGGCGATGGGCGCCTTCAGGCCCAGGTGGTGGTCGGAGATCACGAGTTCGACGCCGGAGAGGTCTCGTTGGCGCAGTCTCTGGAGGAACTCGGTCCAGAAGGCCCCGTCCTCCGAGTCTCCGATGGCGAACCCGAGGACCTCCCGATCGCCGGTCGCAGTGACGCCGGTGACGACCACGACGGCCCGGGAGACCACCCGGCCCCCGACCCGGGCCTTCACGCAGGTGGCGTCCGCGAACCGGTAGGGGAAGGTCACGTGGTCGAGGGGACGCCCCCGGAAGGCGGCGAGCGTCTCGTCCAACTCGGCGCAGATCCGGCTCACTGCGGACATCGATATCCCTACGTCCACCCCCAGGGCCGCCACCAGGTGGTCGACCTTCCTCGTGGAGACCCCGTGGACGTAGACCTCGATGACCACCGCGTAGAGGGCCTTGTCGATCCGGCGTCGGCGCTCGAGGACCGACGGGAAGAAGCTCCCCTTGCGGAGCTTGGGGATCGTGAGGCCCACGTCGCCGGCCTGCGTCGAGAGCACCCGGGGACGGTGCCCGTTCCTGCGGGCCGTGCGGGCCAGGGTCCGCTCGTGCGGCTCGCCGCCGATCACCTCGGTCGCCTCGGCGTCGATCGTTGTCCGCCCTTCAGGCGGACCCTCCACGTGACGTCACATCAGGGGACGTAAACCGTGCATTGGTGCCGAGACCGGCCACGGTTGTAGACACGGTCGATGGTTGTCGACCGAACACCATCCCCAGCCAAGGGCGCCGATGACTGGACCGTCCCGGGCACCTTCGAGGTGGCCCCCGGCGTCTACCGGATCCCGCTGCCGCTACCGAACGACGGGCTGCGGGCCGTCAATGTCTACGCCATCGAGGACGGGGACGGTGTGGCCCTGGTCGACGCCGGCTGGGACGTCCCCGAGACCCGGCCGGTTCTGGCCGCCGGACTGTCCGCCATCGGCTGCTCGCTGGACGACATCGGCCAGATCCTCGTTACCCACGCGCATCGCGACCACTTTTCCGAGGCGGTCGCGCTCCGCCACGAGCTGGGGACCACCGTGCGCCTCGGCCACGACGAACGGGCCACGCTCGACGTCCTGGCCTCGCCCGAATGGGTGCCGCTGGCGCCGCAGCTGCAGCTGCTTCGGTCCTGTGGCGCGGCCACCGTGGCCGCCGAGTTGCTGGCCGCCGTTCGCCAGGGGGGCGCCCACGCGTCCCTCGGTTGGAGCCCGCCCGACGAGTGGCTCTTCGAAGGTCCGCTCGACCTGACCTCGGGCCGGCGGCTTGCCGTGGTCGAGACGCCCGGGCACACCAGGGGCCACGTCGTCTTCCACGACGATGCGGCCGGTCTGCTCTTCGCCGGCGACCACGTCCTGCCCGCCATCACGCCTTCGATCGGATTCGAGCCGGCGCTCTCCCCTGACCCCCTGGGTGCCTTCCTCGGGTCCCTGGCCAAGGTCCGTCAGTTGCCCGACGCCGCGCTGCTTCCCGCCCACGGCCCGGTGGCCCCCAGCGTCCACGCTCGCGTCGACGAGTTGGTCGACCACCACGGTCGGCGCCTCGACGAGGTGGAACGGGCGGTGGCGGGCGGGGCATCCACCCCCTTCGAGGTGGCGGGCCAGCTGCGCTGGACACGGCGCGAGCGGGCCATGGACGAGCTCGACCCGTTCAACAAGATGCTGGCCGTGGCTGAGACCTGGGCCCACCTGGTCCTGCTCGCGGCTCAGGGCCGCCTGGTGGCGAGCGGCGTGCTGCAGCCGCCGACCCCCGGCGACGTCGGCGAACTGGCGCCTGTCGACATACTCCAGTACCGGGTTCCCTGACCCCGCCGCGCGCCGAGCCTGGCTGGGCGCCTAGGTTTGGCCCGTGGTGGGACGGGGCGGCTGGTTCGCGAGCTGTCAGGGCGGTTCACGCAGCCACGTCGCCACCTTCCGGGCGCGGCCTCTGATCCGTCAGTGCCTGCTGACCGCTCGACGGGTGCCAGCAAGCTCGGGACGTCGACCCGACGAGTCTCGGAGCTCACGCCTGCCCACGTTGCGGTGGACAAGGTACTCCGGTAACTGGGAACGGCTGGCGTGGGTGCTGTCGTGGCGCCGGACCCGCTCGCCGCTCGGGGTGTCTCCCGGTCTCCACCCATCCGCGAATGGCGCGGTCGATGCCAAGCCTCCCGACAACGCGGACCTACCGCTGGCACGGCCCGGCGCCCGGGGTCGTGGTGCGCCACCAGCACGGGCCGCCTCAGCGTCGTCACCGCGGTCGCGGTGATGGCTGTCGAGGTCGCCCTGGCGACGGGAAAGTGCTGGTCGGGCCAGTGCGGCTTGGAATTCCCGAACGGGAACGTCGGACGGAGAACGACACGACCACAACATCCGCCCACAGGTCCTTGACATTGATCCGAAAGAAGGTAATCATCCGATGATTCCGAACGATACGAACTCCACGGTGCCGTTCACGTTCACGCCGGAACCCTTCGGCCACGAGTCGACGGTGCCTGCACTGGCCGAACAGCTTCGCCTGGCAATCCTTCGCCAGCACCCGGCCGAGGGGACCCGGCTGTTCAGTGTCGGAGAACTGGCGGAGAACACCGGGTTTGCCCCGGGGGTGATCCGAGAGGCACTGCAGCACCTGAGCCAGAGTGGCCTCATTGAGATCCGGCAGGGAGCCAAAGGTGGCGTGTTCGCCCGTCACGTCGGCTACGAACTGCTGGCCAGGGCCCTCGACAACCTGATCGCGAGCAACCGCATTCCTCATGCATCGCTGATCGAGGTCCGTCAGGAAATCGAGGGCTACTGCGCAGACCTCGCCGCCACCCGGAGGACCGACGACGACCTCGCAGCCATGGAGGCCTCGGTCGAACGGACGGAGGGGATGGTCGAGCGCCCTCGCCAATTCGCCGAGGAGAACATCCACTTCCACCTGCTAATTCTCCGCGCGAGCAAGAACAAGATCCTGAGTGCGCTCGTACGGGCGATGCGAGAGCTGTTCTTCGCCGAGACCACCGAATTGCACTACGGACCCGATGCCCTCCATGCCGCCGTGGAAGCCCATCGCAAAGTAATGGAGGCAATCCGTGCGGGCGACGCAAGCCGGGCAAGAGCCGTGATGGGGGCACACATCGGGGCCTTCGACGAGTACGTGTCTCAGACGCACCAACGACGCGAGGACGTTCTATGACGAAACGCGTCCGAATCGGTTCCGGCTCGGCCTACTGGGGAGACATGTTTGAGCCAGCTGTGGCCCTGGCCGAACGTGGCGAAGTGTCCTACATCGGCTTCGACTTCCTAGCCGAGCTGACCATGAGCATCTTCCAGCGAGCTAAAGCGAAAGACCCGGAGAAGGGCTACATTCCGGATCTCCTCACGCTGCTCCGCCTGATCCTTCCCGCGGCACGGAAGCACGGCATCAAGCTCATCCTCAACGGCGGAGCGGCCAATCCAGCCGCCGCCGGGAGAGCGGTCGC
This sequence comes from Actinomycetes bacterium, assembly GCA_021828685.1. Lineage (GTDB taxonomy): Bacteria > Actinomycetota > Acidimicrobiia > Acidimicrobiales > Palsa-688 > JAJZAM01. Next base: position 9,388 of record JAJZDJ010000046.1, read on the forward strand.
GAAGCTCGCTGCCGAGCTAGGCCTGACGGGGTTGCGCATCGGCACGGTGTTAGGTGACGACATCCTCGGTCAGCTCGACGACCTGGCCGCCGACGGCTGGGTATTCGAAAACCTCGACACCGGCGAGCGGGGGCTGGACCGCGTCCGAGGCGACATCGTGGCCGCCCACGCCTACATCGGGTCAGAGGGCATCGTGGGCGCCTTGGCCGATGGGGCTGACGTTGTCATCACCGGCCGAGTGGCCGACAGCGCGCTCTACGTGGCACCGCTCATGCACGAGTTCGGGTGGACCTTCGAGGATCCCGACTGGGACCGCATCGGCGCTGCCATCACGTTGGGTCACCTTGTCGAGTGTGCCGAATGCGTCACCGGTGGGATGTCCAACGTGTGGGAATCGGCAAGCTGCCCCTGGGACATCGGATTCCCGATCCTGGACGTCACCGATGCAACCGACGGCGTCAGCGCAGTGCTCGAGAAGACGCCCGGTAGCGGCGGGATCGTGAATCAGTGGACGGTGAAAGAGCACCTCCTGTACGAAACGCACGACCCGGCTTCATATCTCATGCCGGACGGGATCGGCGACTTCACGACATTGCAGATCGAAGACTTGGGTGATGACCGAGTCCGCCTCACCGGCATGTCGGGTCGCGCCCGACCCGACACACTCAAGGCGCAGATCGGTTATCGCGACGGCTGGATCGGCGAAGGTCAGGTGGTCTTCTCCTGGCCGGATGCTCCTGGCAAGGCTCGACGCGGAATCGACTTCCTTCAACACCGCTTTGCGCAAGCGGGTATCGACCCCCTGGCGCTCGATATGCGATTCCTCGGCGTCGACTCGCTGCACGGTGACGTTGCTCCACCGATGCCCATGGATCCTGACGAGCTCTGTCTCCGGGTGGCGGCTCGGACCCTGACCCGTGAGCAGGCTGATGTCGTTCGGCGCGAAGTCACCCACCTGTGGACGGTCGGTGGACTGGGGACGGCGTTCGGTACACCGTCGCCGCCCAGGCCGGTCATCGGCCTCTGGCCGACGCTGGTTCCCCGCGCCGCCGTACGTCCAATCTGGAACGTCGAGGAGGTGCACTGATGGAATTGCTGGCGGATATCGCCTACGCACGTTCAGGTGACAAGGGCGATGTATGCAATGTCGGGATCATGGCCAAACGGCCGGACCTCTATCCGCTCGTCTTGCGGTGCGTCACTCCCGACGCCGTGGGGCGCCACCTGGCTGGGCTCGTCTCGGGCGACATCGCCGTGTATCGCCTTGACAACATCGAGGCCGTCAACGTCGTCATGAGAGGTGCGCTTGGCGGTGGTGCCACCCGCACCACTCGCTTCGATCAGACCGGCAAGGCCATGGCAACGGCGTTGCTGCGCATGCCTATCGAGGAGGCGTCGTGATCACCGCGTCGTTCGACGACATCACCGTCGGAGAGAGCTGGTTCGGCCGGGGCAGGACGATTACGGAGACAGACGTCGTCAACTTCTGCTACTTGACCGGGAACTGGCTCGAGATTCACTCCAACGTTGAGGTAGCCGCCGCCACTGCGTTCGGACAGCGTCTGGTTCAAGGGAGTCTGACTTTCAGCCTCATACCTGGGCTCGTGACTTGGGACTATCGCTACATCATCGCCTTCTATGGCGTCGACCACCTGCGCTTCCTACGCCCCGTGTTCATTGGTGACACGGTTCGTCCTGCCTTGAGGGTCATCGAAAAGACGCCGAAAGATGACGAGCGCGGTGTCGTGGCGCTGGAAATCGAGGTGCACAACCAACACGACGAAGTAGTACAGGCGGCCATATTCAAGCTTCTTGTCCGCCGTCATGCACTTCAGCTGGGCGGCACCACCACGAACCCCGCGACCGAAGGGCATGCCGATGGATGACGCACTCTTGAGCTCAGACCACCTCGAATGGCGGAGGGTAGTCCGTGACTTCGCTGCCAAGGAGATCCCTCGTGAGTATGTCAGGACCTGCGACGGGGCCCGAGAGTATCCGTATGAAGCCTACGAAAAGGTAGTACAAGCTGGCTGGCTCGGCATGCTCGTGCCCGAGTCATTCGGAGGCGCAGACTTCGATCTGATCGCCTACCTCCTCATGTTGTGGGAACTCGGGCGCTTCAGCGTCGACTTCGGCACGGTATTCGCCATTCCTGCATTCTGCGTCATGAACATCGTGCGCCATGGAACCGCTGATCAGCAGGAGCAGTATCTCCAAGCATTTCTGGAAGGTCGGGTTCGCTTTTCAATCTCGATCACGGAGCCTGAGGCTGGTTCGGACGTGGCCGCTGTGAGCACCCAGGCTGTTCTGGACGGCGACGAATACGTCATAAACGGGAACAAGATGTACGCCTCGGCCGCCCATACAAAGAACAACGTCATCTGCATGCTCGTCCGGACCGGTCCGGCCGGGGAACGCCACCGAGGGCTCAGCCTGATCCTGGTGCCAAACGATGCTCCCGGGCTGACAATGGACCGACTGCCCACCGTTGCCCGCCGGGCCACCGGGACCAACCAGATCTACCTGCAAGACGTACGCGTCCCGGCACGCAACGTCATCGGTGCCGCAGGAGACGGCTGGCGCCTGATCATGGAGCACCTGGAGCTGGAGCGGATCTCGGTGGCCACGCTGTACGCCGCCAACGCTCAGCAGGCTGTCGATGATGCCGTGGCCTTCGCGAAGGAGCGTGTCCAGTTCGGAAAGCCGATCGGGTCGTTCCAGGTGATCAAGCACACCCTGGCGCAGATGCAGACCGACGTGGACGCGGCGACAGCTCTGGTCCAGCGGGCGGCGATCCGGTTGGCAGCCGGGCTTCCCGCAGCCAAGGAGGTCAGCATGGCCAAGCTCTGTGCCTCGGAGACGCTCTACAAGGTCGCCGGCGAAGGCATGCAGATCCTCGGCGGGGCCGCCCAGCTGCCAGACATGGACATGGAGCGGTACTGGCGGGAGGGCAAGCAGTCCATGGTGGGGGCAGGCAGTTCCCAGATCCACCGGTCGATCATTGCCAAGGAGATGGGCCTGTGATGCGCTGCGGCGTGTTGGTCGCACCGCCAAATCCAGTGGACATGGGAGGGCTGGCCGCCTCCGCCGAAGGAGCGGGCTTTGACGTCTTGGCGTTCGCAGACTCCCAGTCGCTGTTCCGGGAGCTGTATGTGTCGATGGCTGTGGCAGCGCAGGCGACGGAGCGGATCAAGCTTGTCCCTGGTGTGTCGAACGTCGTGACACGGCATGTGGCCGTGACGGCCAGCGCGATGGCGACAATCGACGAACTATCTGGTGGCCGGGCGATCCTGGCACTCGGCACCGGAGACAGCGCTGTCTACAACCTCGGCGAGCATGCCGTGAGTCTCGCCGACATGAACGAGGCGGTCCTGTCCCTCCGGCGCCTCTTCGCAGGCGAGCGCGTCGAATTCCGCGGGCGCCAGATCCATGTCGGCTGGTCCCGTCGCCAGGTGCCGATCTACATGGCAGCCGAGGGGCCCAGGACACTGGAACTGGCGGGAATGATCGCCGACGGCGTCATCGTCGGATCCGGGTTGGGACCTGGACATGTGACGGCCGCCTTGGAGCGCCTGGCTACCGGGGCCGAGCGCTCTGGACGGTCGCTCGCCGACCTCGACGTCTGGTTCTTCGCCAAGGCCAATCTCGGCAGCGATGACCAATCGGCCCTCGACGAGATCCGGATGGCGCTGGCCGCAAGCGCCAATCACGCGTTCCGGTTCACCAAGTCGGGCAAGGACCTGCCCGAGGACCTCAAGCCAGCAGTAGCCCGTCTCCAGCAGGAGTACGCCTTCCACCAGCACGAGCAGGTCGGCGAGACCCGCAACGCCGAGCTTGTCGCGGAGCTGGGCCTCATTCCCTATCTGGCCGATAGATTCGCCGTCGTCGGGACGCCGGCAACGGTCGTCTCCCGTCTTCAGGCGTTGGAGGCCCTCGGCGTCGAGCAGGTCCTGCTCACGGCCTTGGTGCCCGATCCTCCAGGCTTCATCGACCTCTGGCGCGACGCGGTCGCGCCCCGCCTTGCCGCCGGAGCACCGGAGCGCGCACGGTGACGCCAGTGGACAACGGGGACCCTGGGCGGCAGGTCGACCCGTCGGCTCGCGCCAACGCCCCCAGCGATCTCACGAGCTCGCTTGGCCTGCTTTCCGAACTGGACACGACGTCGGGTGGTCCCCTCCAGGGCGTGCGGATACTCGACCTTTCCCGGATCGTGGCCGCTCCGTTCGCGACCATGGCCCTGGGCGAGCTTGGTGCGACGGTCATCAAGGTCGAACGGGCCGGCGCCGGGGACGACTGCCGGGCTTGGGGGCCACCGTTCGTCGAAGGCGAGTCGGCCTACTTCCTCTCGGTGAACCGGAACAAGCGGGGTATGACCGTTGACTTCGCCACCGACGAGGGCCGTTCGGTTGTTCGCCAGCTCGCGCTCGAGTGGGCCGACGTGGTCGTCGAGAACTTCAAGGACGGAACGCTCGAAGGCTGGGGCCTGGACCTGGCCGACCTCCGCCGGTCGAACCCCCGGCTCGTCACGGCTTCCGTCCGTGGCTACCCCGAAGGCGACTCCCGACCTGGCTACGACTTCATCACCCAGGCGTCGAGCGGGCTGATGTCGCTCAACGGCCCCGTCGACGGCGAGTTCTACAAGGTCGGTATTCCCATCTCCGACCTCAGCAGTGGCCTGTACCTCCTGAGCGGCATCCTCGCTGCGCTGTGGCACCGTCAGCAGACAGGCTCCGGGCAACACGTTTCGGTGTCGCTGTGGGAATCCCAAGTCTCGTTGCTGGTCAACGCAAACCAGGCATACCTGGCAAGCAATCGGGCGCCTCGGAGGATGGGAAACGCCCACCCACAGGTCGCGCCATACGAGGTGTACCAGACGGAAGACGCACCCGTTGCCATCGCCGGAGGCAACCAGGCGCAGTTTGCCAGGATCGCCGAGTGCCTGGGGCACCCGGAATGGGTGGAGGATCCGGCCTTCGCCACCAATGCTGACCGGGTGACCAATCGGACCGAATTGGCGGCACGGATCGAAGCGGAACTGGCGAGTCGGAAGCGCGATGACGTCCTGGCGATGCTCACGGCAGCGAGTGTGGCCTGCGGACCGCTGCGTACCGTAGATGAAGTCCTCACCTCGCCCGAAGCAGAGGCCTCGGGGATCGTTGCCACCGTCACGCACGAGCTGCTAGGTGAGGTGCCGGTGGTCCGGCTGCCGTGGCGGTTCTCCGACACCCCGGCCGAACCGCGCTTCGGTCCTCCGACGCTTGGACAGGACACCGACAAGATCCTGTCGGCCCTGGGCGAGGTCGGCGTGCACGCGACAGGTCAGTCGGGATCTGAGGGGGATGGATCTCTCGCGCCCAACACGGAGCACCGTTCGTGATCGGTGTGCGCAACCGCCGTGGGGGCCGAGGCCTGGTGGCGATGCCGTCCGGTGGATCCGAGGCACCGTCGGGGTCCCATGCGCTGACCTGTCGAGGCCTGACCAAGACGTACGGAGGTCAGGTGGCTCTCCAGAGCCTCGACTGGCACTGCAATTTCGGCGACATCCACGGCCTCGTGGGCCAGAACGGCGCCGGCAAGTCGACGCTCGTCGGATCGATCACCGGGGGGCTCGTTCCCGACGCCGGCGACGTGTGGGTGGCCGGAGAGCGACTGCCGCTCGGGCGTCCCAGCGCCAGTCGCCGGCTGGGGGTGGCGGCGGTCTTCCAGGAACTTGGAGTGGTTCCGGCACTGTCCGCCTTGGAAAACGTGTTCCTCGGCCATATGCCGAATCGAACCAGCATCGTCAACCGTCGGGAGATGCTGCGGCGCTTCACCGATCTGGCAGACCGATTCGAAGTCAGCATCGACCCCGACGACCCGGTCGGTGGCCTGCCAGTGGGAAAGCAGCAGGTCATCGAGATCATGCGCTGCGTCAGTTCCGGCGCCGCCATCCTGCTGCTGGACGAACCCACCGCCGCTCTCTCGGAAGCCGAGCGGGCATCGTTCCATCGCATCATGGTGGAATTGCGCGCTCAGAAGCTCACGGTGCTGTTCATCAGCCATAACCTCGACGAGGTCGAGGAACTGTGCGACGAAGTCACAGTCCTGGCCGAAGGTCGACTGGTCGGAACGCAGCCGACAGCTTCGTGGAGCCGAGAGGAGCTGATCGCCGCAATTGCCGGGTCGGCTGCCCAAGGAACGCTAGCGGTCGACGTGCAGCCTGGTCCCACCCCCGACGGGGCGAATTACGCATCGCCCACCACCCCTCGGCCTTCGTCCGACGAGAACATCGATGCGCCTCGCCGCAACCCGAACTGGTCGTTGACCGTCCGTGGGCTGTCGCTCCCCGGCGGAACACTCTGTCTCGAGGAGATGACCGTGCATGCCGGCGAAATCGTCGGCCTTGCCGGCCTCATGGGGTCTGGCCGCACCCGCCTACTGCGGTGCCTAGCCGGCTTGGAGCCTTCAGCTGTGGCCGACGTCCAGGTGAACGGGGCTGACGCCGCCCTTCCAAAGACGCCACACCAAGCGCTTCGCCTCCAGATCGCCCTGTTGCCCGAGGACCGCAAGAACGGCTTGGTCCTCGGTCGGAGCATCCGGGACAACATGCGCCTAGGGGCACAGTCGACCTCGAAGGACGATCTCGGAGCGGGCGTGACCATGCGACAGGCGTTGGAGCGCGTCGGTGCACCGGTGGCGAGGATATCCGAACCGGTGGGCACTCTCTCGGGGGGAAACCAGCAGAAAGTCCTTATGGCCAAGTGGTTGGCACGGGGAGTCAAGTTGTTACTCGTCGACGAGCCCACCAGGGGCATCGACATCGGCGCCAAGACTCAGATCATGACGCTGTTGCGCCAGCTCACCGGAGAAGGATTGGCTGTCGTCTTCGTCTCGTCCGAGCTCGAAGAGGTCCTTGCAATTGCCGACCGTATCGTAGTCATGGCGGCCGGACGGTCTGTAGCAGACCTGGAAAGAAGTGACCCGCGCTGGACGGTGCATGACATCCTCCGGATCGCCTTCGAAGGAAACAGTGGGGGAAAAGATGTATTCAGCACCTAATAACACAGGAGTGACGCCGGTCAGTGTTGGCGGCGAGACCAATCTCACTGGGACGACCTACCCGTCCAACAGACGGTTCCTTCCCATGCGCTCCGGCTCGCGCAGGGGCTGGTCCAGGTTCGCAATCGTCGGATTCTTGGTGGCTCTCCTTGCGGTATCGGAGATCCTCTACCACGGCTTCTTGACGTGGACAAACCTTCGAAATCTCGTCGGCCAGAACTCATCAATCGGGCTCATCGCTGTCGGGATGACGTTCGTAATTATCAGTGAAGGGTTTGACCTATCAGTAGGAGGTATGGAGGCCCTATCGGGCGTTCTCTATGCTGGAGTCGCTCTGCACCACGGAGTTATCATTGGCCTTATCGTGGCTCTCATGGCTGGCATTATCGGAGGAGTCGCTAATGCCGGCATCATCGTCGTTCTCAAAGTGAACCCCTTCATCGCCACCCTGGGGATGGCATCAGTGTTCAGTGGTCTGGCCTACCTCTATTCCAAGTCTGCTCCCATCACCGTAAGTACTTCGTCCTTCTCAGCCATAGGTACTGACTCGATCTTCGGTATCCCGTGGACAGTCGTGATCCTGGCCGTGGTGATGATTGTTGGAGGGTGCGTGCTCAAGTGGACGACCTTCGGACGGAATACGTACGCCATCGGTGGGAACGAGATGGCGACGCGGCTCTCGGGAGTTCACACCGGCCTTGTGCGAGGTGCCAGCTACGTGCTCACGGGGCTGCTGGCAGCCCTAGGTGGGATCATTCTCGCCTCTCAAATCGGCGTCGGTCAGGCTGACATTGGAGCATCGACAGCCCTCACCAGTATCGCAATGGTCGTCGTCGGTGGGACCAGTCTGAGCGGAGGCGAAGGCGGGATGTGGCGGACGCTGGTCGGATTCCTGACCCTGGCTGCCCTGGCGAATCTGTTCAACAGCGTGAACATCAATTCGAATTGGGAGCTACTCACTGAGGGGGTAATTCTTATCGGAGCCGTCGCTATCGACATGAAGGGAAGAAGGGGGTCAAGACGTCAAAGTAGGGCGATGCTGAAGCGAATCGCCGACATTCCAAGCAGCTAGGCACTCACATCGGGTGCAGGGGGAGTCACATGAATACCAACGCCGAACAACGCAATGAACATAAGAAGGGTCACTTCAAGCGATCGACGCAAATCATGGCGCTTCTAGGTATCGCTGCCATATCGTTGGCGGCATGCTCGAGCACGTCGTCGAGTACGCCAGCGACGTCGACCGCGAATTCAGGAGCGTCTTCGGGTGCGTCGTCAGCGAAGCCCGGCCTGAAGATCGCCTACTTCACGGCAGGGACCAATCTCACGTACTTCACGGTCGCCAATAGTGCAGCGTCCGCTGAGGCAGCAAAGCTTGGAGCTTCGTTCCAGCTGTTCGACTCAGCTCAGAGTGTCACGACACAGGTCGACCAGATGCAGAGCGCCCTAACTCAGGGATTCAATGCATGGATCGTCCAGGCCAACTCGGGGCCGTCCGTGTGCAACGTCGTGAAGCAGGCTGTTGCCAAGAAGATTCTCGTCGTCACGACTACGAATCCCATCTGCAACCTGTCGGCGGCCAACGGTGACGCTACATGGTTGCCGGGCACGGTGGCCAACATTGGCGGTCAGACTCCCGCATGGTGGACAGAGTTTTATCAGTACATCGCGCAGGAGAACCCGAATGGTGGAAACGTAGCCATCCTTACTGGACCGGCGATTAACCCGTTGACGATCAACAACAATGCCGCTGCGAAGTCGGTTTTCGATAAGAACCCGAAGTTCCACATCGTGGCCAACGAGGCGACCAACTACACGACTCCGCAGGGTTTGTCGGCCATGCAAGATATTTTGCAGGCCAACCACAACATCAATATCATCGTGTCCACCTACTCTGGACTCACCCAGGGAATCATTCCTGCCGTCAAGGCGGCAGGGTTGATGGGCAAGGTGAAGATCTACGATGCTGGTGGAGCGACGACATCGCAGCAGTACATCCAGTCTGGCGAGCTGCAGATGAGTTTCGTTCTGTTGCCCAGGCAGACCGCGATCGACGCTGTTGACGCGGTTGTCAATGCCTACAATGGAAAGACCGTTGCCCACTTCATCAACCCGTTGACGGCGCAGGATCCGGCGGTGCCAGGAACGCTGTTCATTACCAAGAGCAACGTTTCGAAGTTTGCGAGCCTGGGTTACTGAGCCACGTATCGAACGAGATTCGCGGCACGCTGTTCAATCAGGCGCCGAGTGGCGCCTGGACGGAGCGTGTACGTGCGGTCGGGGCGGTGCTTGAGGGCACCGCCCCGACCGTTGCGAATCCGGGCCCCGCTGGGTGGGCTGAGTGCTCGATGTCGGGCCATCGGGGACGCTGGCCTCGGCTGAGGGAATGGTTCGGCCCCGCGGTGCGCGACCGAGGGATGCGTGCGTGCGACGAGCGAGTTGACGGAACTGGCCGTGCCGGCGTCGAGTGCCTCGGTTCGCGGTTCCGTGGCGAGTAGCCAGGAGTTGGGCGTTGGGGCGTGACCGTGGCCCTCGGCAACTTCCATGGATTTGTGGGAGCGATCAGCGCCGGCCGATAGGCCGACTTCTGTCAGGCGTGTGTGCATACCTGTGACACTGGCGCCGGCCGCGAGCTGACGGGAGGCGCTCATAGCTCACCGTGCCTTTGACCGATTGCAGCAGGTGGCCACCACGTGGTGTTGACTCCATCTGCCACGGCCGGGCGTGCGCGCTCCGAGCGCCGACAACCGTGCGAGCGCTCGGTGGTGTCGTGGTGCGCCGTGCTGACCGCTCGACGGTGAGGCAGGCGGCTGCCGGCGGCGTTCCTGCGGAGACCGGGATCACCAGCGTGGATGCCTACCCGCCGGCCACCGATGGCGAAGGCACTGGAGGCCGGTCAGTCGATGGCAGCTGCCCCCTGCATGAAGATCCCGTTGTGGATGAGGAAGGCCCGCAGCTTGTTGGCAAGGACGATGGCATCGCGGCCGGTCGCCCCCTCGGACGCCACGAAGTCGGTGATGGCCTGATCGGTCTTGCGCCGCCCGACGGCGCTGATGGCCGTGCTCCCGGACTTCGTCGACCGCAGGCACTGGG
>JAJZDJ010000276.1 GCA_021828685.1 Actinomycetes bacterium
GGAGCGATACGCGACGCGAAGCTTGACGTCATCGCTGCCGCCGGCGCCGACGTAGTGGCCAGCGCCAACCCCGGCTGCTCGCTGTGGTTGAGCGCTGGCGGAGTCAAAGCAATCCACCCCATGCAGATCGTCGCCGAACGGGCCGGCCTGTCATGAGCGTCGATCCCGCAGACATCGTGTCGCGCCTGGAATCGATCTCCGAGGACCTCGCCGACATGGCGATCGTGCGGCTCCGCCACGCGATCGACGCCGGGGCGCAGCGTGATCACGCCGAGCGACGCATCACTCAGGCTCGACGCCAGGTCGACAAGGCAGCGTCGCTCCTAGCCGGGTTGGACCATGATCCCTCGGAGCCCTGAGGCAAGCCCCTTCGGTCCGCTTCGACCTGCTCATACCGCTCCCCGGAAAACAGTACGCCGGTGTCCAAACACGAAACGTGGCGCCTCTTGGAGCGTCACGGCTTGAGCTAGTGCGGGGCGCGCCCGAATGACTTTCGCGATGTCACTTACAGACGATAGTTCTCACGGCAGCCTGGGAGTTGGCCTCGACGGTAATGACCGGGCGAGCGGGGCGCTTCTCGACTTCCTCGCGGCTTTCAACGTCTCGGCGAGGGTCCCTGAAGAGGCGGCCGAAGTCGGGGACTCACCGGACGGTGATTGGCCGGCCGGTGATTGGGGCGTGCAGCATCCCGACAGCCGTTTCCCAGAAGTCGACACGCTATCGGAGAGCGATCAGCCGACCCCTGACGGCGGCGGCGCACCGTACATGTTCCAAGCTGCAATGCCCACCGCCTCAGCGCCGTATCCGATCCGACGACCGGCCTCCAAGGCGAAGCTGGCGGCGGCGATGGTGGCAACTCTGGCCGTAGCAGCCGGTGGGCTCTACGCGTACCAATCGACGCGACCGAAAGTCCACCCGAGCCTCGCCGGCCTGAGCGCTGCGCAGATCCTGCAGACAAGCGTCGCGGCAGCGATACGCTCCGGTTCCACGCACATCTTCGAGGCCGACAGCCGCGGCTCGCTGTCGGCGCACGCAATCGGTGACGTGTCGGTGGCCGGCGGAAGCCTCCAAGCCGCCATCGGGTCGACGTCGCTGCAAATGCTGTCTGCAAACGGGCAGCTTTACATGCTGGGAAATGACGCAAGCCTGCGCTCGTTCGGCTTCCCGTCAGGCAGCGCCACCCGGTATTCCGGTCTTTGGATTGCAGTCCCACACACGACCCTCCCGATACAAGCGGCGATCCAGGAGCTTCAGCTCACCACCCTCGTAGACGGTCTCATCGACCTCGGTGGCCCGCTTGGAGTAGTAAGGTCTCCCGCGCCCGGCGAGATAGCGCTCGTCGGCGCTATCCCCCAGAACGCTTTCAACAGCAGGTCCGGTGCCGGGGACCGCGCCACGCTCACCATTTCGACGACCTACCCATTTCTGCCGCTGTCGCTGTCCTACGGGGACACCCAGAACGGTTCTACCGTGGACACGTTCAGCAGCTGGGGCGAGAAGGTGACGGTCGCAGCACCGCCGGATCCACAGAAGCTGCGGACGACGCCAGCGACTCCCACCATTCCTGCGTAGACGGCCTTTCTACCCTTCGACGTAGCCGTTTTGGCGGAGGTACGAGAGAAATTCGTCTGCGGCTTCGCTCGCCGTGAGCGGTCCGATCACACGGCTGGCGACAGCTGCTGTCTGCTCTGAACCTGTGATCGATAAAAGGCGCTGATGGGCGTCTCCGCTAGGCGCTTCGACGCGTCTCGGAGGAGGCCGGTAGGCGAGGGGTGCCCCTAATTGCACAACCGGGTGAGCCGGGTGAGGAGGTGTCAGTGACGATGCCGGCACGGCGGGGATCTCGAAGTCGGCGCACGCGACGAGCGCTTCGAGGGGCGCTCTTCGAAGGCGTACACCCGCCGCCTCCACTGACAATACAGCTGGCCGGTCGACGACTATTCGCTCCCGCCAACCACTGTCGAGGCGCCGTTCCACCATCAAAGTCCCGTCGGATGACACCTGTAGGGACACCAACCCCAGGGCCTGCGGCAGCGCAAGCTCTGCTGCGAGCTCCCCAGGAAGCGTTCCAATCCCGTGCCTACTTGAGCGGTCACCGCAAATTACCAGTTCCGGAGAACCGAGCCTTCGGATCTCGGTCGCCAACTGCTTCGCCACTCGGGCTGGGTCTCCGGCTATCTCAGCGGGGGAGAGGGCCCTGGCGCCGCCACATTCCTCGTGGACGCCGCCGACACTGTCGATGCGACGAATATCCGCTCCAAGAGCGGCGGCCTCCTGCAGCGAGGCGTTGATCTGCGGCGGCCCCACCGCGAAGGCGACCACTTCGGATTCCCAGATCTCGCCAAGTCGAAGCGCGTGCTCTAGCGCCGCGCCGTCGGCTGCGCTCAACGCCGAGCGACGCTCGTCCACCGTCACGCGCCCAGCGACTGCATCGACGTCGACCATGAGGTCGTCAGGGGCTAGGCAGACCACCACGAAGCGCCGCTCAGCCATGGCGGAAGACCACTCCGTGGCCGCCCTCCGGGTAGCGCCACGTGATCGCTCCTTCGCTGTTGCAGACCATGTAGCAGGTACCGCACTCGAAGCATTCCTCGTAGTTGAACAGGATCCCGCCGTCTGAAGTCACGGCGAAAAGGTTCGCGGGGCAGGCGGTGACGCATTCGCGTGTCGTGCAGGACCTGCACACGTCTGAATCGACAGTTATGTGGGCGCCAGCGGACACGCGGAACTCTACGGTCGCCATGCGCTCCGCTAGCGAGTACCTTTCCACCCAGACGTTCACCTGAACGTCCTCACCGCATCGAAGCCGTCCTTCACTAGATCGCGAAGCGCCACCCGATTGCTTCGCCTCGCACTGCCAAAGAGCCGTCGAAGCCCGGGCTTGGGCGCCGTGTTGTCGACCGTAAAAAGACCCTCAGCGACGTCACAAACCAGCTTCGTATAGGAGCCTTGTACCCGCTCGGAAAGCACAAGGCCCGGCGCACGTCGCAACCGCGAATGGTCCGACAGCACGAACCCGGCTTCAAGCGCACGGCGGTATCCTGCCAGGCCGGCAGCCGAAACGTCTCCCTGGCGCAAAGCGGAAGCGGCAGCCTCGCCTGCCGCAAGCCCGGCGCCGATCGCATAGTTGACTCCTTCGAGCCAGATTCCCGCCGCCAGCGTCATTCCAGCGGCGTCACCGGCTACCAGCAGACCGTCAGATACGAGCTCCGGCATCGTGTCGAAGCCGCCTTCT
>JAJZDJ010000277.1 GCA_021828685.1 Actinomycetes bacterium
AAAGCTGCTCGCGGTCGAACGCAGCTAGACGTTCCAACCATTCCGCCTCCCCACGATCGAGACACTCCCGGTTCTCGACAAGCCACCGACCCAAACCCACACACCCGCCCCCGCTCGCGCCACCGCCGGGCTCATCGGTTCCGGGCTCATCGGTTCCGAACTCCCCGATGCCGAATCCCCACCTGCCACGAGCCTCCACCATCTCATACACAGCATCCAGCGCGCTCGAAACAGCCGACTCCAAACCAACCGGCTCGAAACCCATCGACACAACCTCCCAAGGAGAAAACGACACCCAAGGAGACCACCAGGCGGGCCCCGAAACCTCCGATCATCCTAGCAGAACATACGTTCGCCCGCAATCTTTCCGGGTCGGTTTCACGCCTAAAGGCGGTCCCTCCAGCAATTCCTCGGGGCCGATATCCAAGCGTGGAAAACGAATAGCGTGATGAACGTGCGTGCGGTACGATATGTACTGCAGAGACGTGAGGAGGTTAACCGGTGGGCGTGACGATCGAGGATCTGTTCGAGGCACTCGGCAATCTGGAAAGCGACGGTCGGCTTCAGGCGACCTCGTTGCGCCTGCCGAAGGCTCTCCACGACGCGCTTTCGATCGCCACCGAGTTGGGCATGGACTCGTCGGTGAGTGCTGCTACCCGGGAGGCCCTGATCGGACGGATCCGTGGCTTCGCCCGCCAGGCGGCGTTCAACGCGCACTTCGCTGCGTTCCCCGGCGACATACCGAGGCTCGCAGAGGTGGTCAAGCGACGGGCGTCGGGCACCGACCACCCCGCAGCCAGGGAGCTGGGCCTGGTCGACGAGGTCGCCGCCGAAATGGAGCGCCGTGAACCCAACTGGGCGTTGACGGCCCTTGATGACACTGTCGACGATGTCCTCGCGTATGTCGAGCTGCTGGCGGCCGGCGTGGGTAGGCGCAGCGCCTGATGGTGCAGCGCCGACGCGTCGGTCGTCACCTCGTGTTGGACAACCAGGCCGTCAGCGCCCTGCTTCGCGGCCCGGCTGTTGAGCGCCGCCAGGTGATCGAGGCCCTGGCAGCCGCCGACGGCGGCTCGGTCGTACCCAGTGCGGTCAGGGTCGAGGCCGGCTGGGACCGCCGGGCCGGTCTCGCTGCGTCTGCTAACCGGCTCGTTTCCGATGACGACGTTTTGGACGGGCGGGGAGCTGACCGAGCCGCCGAGCTGCGCGCCTCGGTAGCTGGAGCCTCAGTAGTCGACGCGTGCGTGGCCGTAGCAGCTGAGCGCGCTGCTGCCCAGGGGGGTCCGGTGGAGATCCTCACCTCGGACCCACTAGACATGGCCGCCCTCGCAGCACATCTCGAAGGACGTTTCGAAGTACGTCCACTCTGACCGAGTCGACCGGCAGTCTCCACGTGGAGACTCGTGCACAGGCTGGCCGAGCGGTAACGGATCCGTAGAACCCTCTTGGACTGCGTCGGTCCCGCCGGCTGTCGGCGGCATAGCCTACCTGGAAGCCAAGAGCTTGTGTCAGGACCAGTCGACGTCGCGAAGCTTGATGAGGTGGCGGCGACGGCTCGACACCAGCATTTCGGGGACGCCCACTAGGTAGCCTCCGGCGAGGTTGAAATCGTGCGCGATGTCGATCCCGGCACCTAGCGACAGCGTTAGAGCGCGTGTCGAGACTTTCGGCTTGGTAAGGCCGAAGTGTTCGAAGATTGCCTTTGCTGTGATGACGGCCCGTGGGGGTGTGAAGAGGTTGTTCGTTCTGCCGATGATCCAGCAGATCGTGACAGCTGTAATGTCGGAACGGCTTTTGCGCCTGAAAATGTCGGGGTCGCCCGACGCTATCCTGGCGAGTAGTCGTCTGCACGCAGTCCGGTACTCGATGTCGAGCAGTTCGTCGCAGCAGCGGTCGACCAACGCGGCGACCTCCTCGACACGACTGACAATGTCGTTCGGTATCCCGTCGTATCGGAGTGCCTCGTCGGGGAGTGCAGCGTCGTCTAGCGCGCCGAGAGCGGCTTCGCTGCCGAGCGTCGCGACGAGGGAGTGGCGCCACGCCCGGCGGTAATCGAACCCAGCGATTTCGTCGTCGAAGTCGTCGTCGTCGAAGTCGTCGTTTCGCGATCCTCGGGCATTGAAGGCGTCCATGGCGGCTAGCAGCGCCGCTGGTCCCTGCGGGCGGTCGGAATGTATCGCTTCAAGGTATTCCGCTTCGAACATGTCGACAGCTTCGAGAGTCTCCTCGGTGAGGCCTGCTCGGATGCCTCGCTCGTGATGGCTGTAGCGGATCAGCGCCCGAAGAAGGGCAGGGGCGGCTTCGAGGAATTCGCTTGGCGCGACGATCTTTCGGGGTATCCAGTCGGTGAGGATGATTTCGACGGCGACGGGGCTCCAACGAAGCGGGTCACCGGGCCCGTAGTCCGTACCGAACCACAGGATCGATTCGAACAGGGAACGCCGGTCTGCGCTGTCGAGTCCCTCGGCGAACGGCGAATCGAAGAAGGATTCTGTCAGCGCTGCTAACGCATTCTCGTCCCATTCGGGGCGGCTGTAGCCGCTGCCGCCTTCTGGTAGCAGCCGGCAGGTCCATTCGACGAGCGGCCTGCACGCCGGCCAGGTGTCGGATTCGAGCGGCGGGAAAGTTATGGCTGCCAGGTGGACTGCGTCGGTGATCCTCGACCTGGCGTCGGCGGGGTCGAGGTCGCGCCATTCGGTGTCGGCGAAATCGGGATTGCGCTTTTTCATTGTCGCAACGACCGCGTCGATCCGCTCGGCCAGGACGAAGGCGTCCTTGACCAGGCCGCCCAGGTTGTGGTCTATGTAGACCACGACTGTGAGCTCGCTGCGGTCGGGAAGTCTCAACCCCACGATCACGTCGTCCCCGTCGCCGAGCACGTGGACCATCTCCATGCACCGGTACGCTTCGCTTCGCCCCAGGTCTGCGAGCCATCCCGGGATCCTGTGGCGTCTGGCGGCGACGGCGTAGCGGCCTTTCGCTCGCAGCATCTCGTCAGGTGCCAGCTCGCCGATCCCGGCAAGCAATGCGGTGGTTTCCGTGCACTCGACGTCGGCAAAAGTGCGTATCAGCTCGTCGAGTGTCACGTGCGAGTCGTCCTTGGCGGAAGCGCGTTCGAACGGGTTTCGCGACCGAGGGTCTACGACCGCCAAGATACCTGAGACTTCGGCGAGGAAGTCGAGGGGTCGACGACTCGCTAGCTGGCGTCGCACGTCGCTAAAAAGGTCCGGCTCCTC
>JAJZDJ010000278.1 GCA_021828685.1 Actinomycetes bacterium
CGAGGCGCCCGACGGGGAACACCCTCGGATCGGCGGGGACGCACTCGACGACGGTAGGGCGTCCCTCCGGGTCGCTCGCCGTGCTGACCACCCCGGCGGGTTTGTTGAGTGCGTAGTAGACGAGTCCAGCCTTTGTGGCCACGTCGATCCCTTCGACCGTCACGCGGTCAGTGTCGGGTTGGACGCGCCGGCCGAGGACAGCCGTCGTACCGTTGACTTCGACCAGGCCGGCGGAGATCAGATCCTCGCAGCGCCGGCGGCTGCCGAGTCCCGCGGCAGCCAGGACCTTCTGAAGTCGTATCCCTGCCGGGGCGTCGCTTCCGGCCTCAGAGGTCGGGTTCGACAACGTCGCTTCGAATGTCGTCGGGCGCTCTCAAGTCGATCCGTTCAGTCGCCGCGACCTTCGGATCCTGCCTGCGGGGGCCGGCAAGGAGGCTGCGCTCGAGGGAGTCCATGATCTCGGCTCCAGGCACGAAGTCCGCGAGCGGCGGAAGGTCGTCGATGCTGAAAAGGCCGAGCTTCTCGAGAAAAAGGGTGGTCGTCGCATAAAGAGCCGCCTGCCCCGGACCGGGGTCCTTCGCAACCTCCGCTATCAACCCGCGGGCTGCGAGCGTCCTCATCACGGCATCCGCGTTGACCCCGCGGATCGCCGCGACCTGCGCGCGAGACACCGGCTGCTTGTAGGCGACGACCGCCAGCGCCTCGAGCGCCGCAGCGGACAGCCTCGCCGCCTGGCCGTCCAAGACGAAGCGCTCGACGTAGGGCGCCACCTCGGGCGTCGTCTGGTACTGGTAGCCGCCGGCGACACGGACCAGCTCGAACCCCCGGCCGTCCCGGCGGTAGGACTCAGCGAGGAAGTCGCAGATCTCGGTCACCCGGGACGGGGTTATCTCGAGCAGCTGTGCGAGCATCCCGGCTTCGACGGGCTCCTCGGCGACCATGACGATCGCCTCGATTGCCTTGTGGTCCTCTGTCACCTACACACCGTAGCTTTCGTATTCCTCGACGGGGTCGACAACGCCCGCTTCGGCGGCGACGCCGAGCCACACGACGTGCAGGGCCCCGAAGGTGGTCGCCTGCTCCAAGTCGACGGCGCCCTGCTTGTAAAGCTCGAGAAGCGCCAAGAAGTAGACGATCACCTCGATGCGCTCGCCGAGACCCGCTACCAGCTGGCTGAAAGACACGCGTGGCTGGGAAGGCAACGACCCCAACAAGCTTCGGATGGTCTCTCCGACGCTCACCCTTATCGGTGCGACGTGGTTGAGCTCGACCCTGGGGACCGGCTTGGGTTCGAGGACTTTGAGCATGACGTCGCGAAGCGCCTCGGCGCTGACGCCGGACAGCACGTCCTCGCTCAGGTCCCGGTAACGCTCCCCCGGCCCGACACGTCTAGGCCAGCTTCGCGCCGCCCCGTCCATCCTGGCGGCGAGCTCTCGCGACGCGTCCTTGAACGTCTTGCACTCGAGTAGCCGTGCGACGAGCAGGTCCCGCTCCTCCCAAAGCGACAGCTCCTCGTCGGGCTCCGTATCGGCGCGACCGGGAAGCAACCTCCGGGTCTTCAGCTCGAGAAGGACGGCCGCTATGAGGAGGAACTCGGTCGCGGTGGCCAGGTCGAGCACGGAGTCGAGCTCGGCGAGGGTGGAGACGTAGCCGTCGACGATGTCCGCCAATGATATGTCCCAAAGCTCCACCTGCTCGCGGCTGATCAGGTGCAAAAGAAGGTCGAAGGGCCCTTCGAATACGGGAGTGCTAACCGTATAGGGCATGGTGAGACTCTATTGGAAGCCGAGGCGACTTACGCGGAACTAGCCTGTGCGGGTGGTCATATCAGGCGATTCGACACTCCCACGGGTGCTCTCAGGGATACAGCCGACCGGCGAGCCCCATCTCGGCAACCTGCTCGGGGCGTTGCGCTACTGGGTGGAGGACCAGAGCCGGGGCGACTGCTTCTACTGCGTCGTCGACCTTCACGGCCTCACCGTCGCCGGTGACGCTTCCGAGCGGCGCACGGCGTCGATCACGATGGCGACCCTGCTGCTGGCTGCGGGCCTCGACCCGGACGTCTGCACGTTGTTCCTGCAGAGCCACGTCCCGGCGCACTCCCAGCTGGCGTGGATCATGGAATGCACCGCAAGCTACGGGGAGCTGAGCAGGATGACCCAGTTCAAGGACAAGACCGCGAAAGGGGGCGAGCAGGCGTCGAGGGTCGGCCTTTTCACCTACCCGTGCCTGATGGCTGCCGACATCCTCGCCTACGACGCGGACCGTGTGCCGGTCGGCGACGACCAACGCCAGCACCTGGAGCTTGCCCGCGACCTGGCGCAGCGCTTCAACACCACATACGGCGACACTTTCGTGGTTCCCGAAGCGGCGATAGCCCCACCCGGACGTGGAGCGCGGATCATGAACCTTCAAGACCCGACCCGAAAGATGTCCAAGACTACCGACAACCCAGGCGGGGTCGTCGGGCTGTTCGATAGTCCGGGCGACATCGAGCGCAAGATCAAAAGAGCGGTCACCGACACCGAAGCCGGCCCAGGTGCACTGCGCTACGACCGTGAAACAAAGCCGGGCGTGTCTAATCTTCTGGAGCTACTCGGGACCCTTCGAGGCAACGACCCCGAGACGGTCGCCCTCGACTACACCCGCTACGGCGACTTGAAGGCCGACGTTGCCTCGGCAGTCCTGGAGGTGGTCGAGCCTATCCAGCAGCGCTTCCGTGAGATCTCGAAAGACCCCGACTACGTCGCCGACGTACTTCGAAGCGGCGCCCGCTCCGCTAACAAGGTGGCATCGGCGACGTTGCGCCGGGCGTACCGGGCGGTCGGCCTCGTTGCGGCGGGCGGGACGGACGCAATCAGGTGGTAGTCCACGACCACGCCGGTAACGCCGTGGCCCCAGTCGCCGTCCCGAAGCCCGCTCGCCGCCAGGAGAACGAGAAGTCGCTTCGAACTGAGGCAGTCGCTACCGCCTCAGCCGCGCGAACTGAGTAGGCTAACGCCTGGCAGCGGCGCAGTCGATGCAGAGCCTCGCTTCGGGGCGAGCCTCGAGGCGAGCGTCGCCGATCGGCCTGCTGCACTTCTCGCAGTGGCCGTAGCCTCCGGATTCGAACTTGGTGAGCGCGTGGTCGACTTCTGCCAGCTGACCTACAAGCTCGTTGACCAAGGTGTCGTGCTCGCCGCGTTCGGCTGACACCTGGCTCGAGTCGGCGAAGTTCGGGTCGTAGTCGAG
>JAJZDJ010000279.1 GCA_021828685.1 Actinomycetes bacterium
CGACTCCACAAGCTGCCACAGCGCCTGCTGCTACCCGGCCCCGCCGACGGATCTGCGCTTCACGTCGCCGGGCCGCCTCGAGCAGTTCCTCGCCAGAGCGTGAACGACCGGCTCCACCCGGCGTCCCTGGAGTTGTCATATCGGGACCTCCTCTGGATTGGCGCCGAGTCGGTCGGAGTAGAAGCCGCCGAACTCCTCGGGGGTGACCGGCCCGTTCGCACCGTCGCGTCGCTAAGTTTACGCCGCCTCCCGAAGCTCCAGTTTATCGGTCAATTTCGCTTCTGACCGAGATTGCTGACTCACGGTGGGAGCCGCCGGAGCCGTCCTGGGCCAGGATCGGTCACCAGAGCCGGGAAGAAATCCCCGAGCGGGCTGCGTTCTCGGAGCCACCCTGGATCTCTAGGTCGACCTGGAGATCGACGTCGGTCGTTCCCTCATGTCGCCGCGCAGAAGTGGTGCAGAGAAGGTCCGGCACCAGTCCTCCGAGAAGGACGAATTCGGGGATGTCCCCGTACTCTCGCACGAGGCGGACGAGAGCGCCCTCCGCCAGCTCCCGAGCTCGGCGGCTACGTACCGGATCCGATACGGCGCACCTCCTTCAGGTGTTGTGCCGCTTCGGCAGCTCGACCTCCGCTGGAGAGGAGGTCTGCGTAGACCCGGACAGGGAGGGCGATATGGATGCCCTCGACTACGGGCCCTGTCGCAGTCGTGGGCGTCGGGAGTGGGCGGACCTCGATTACTTGTCCCCTTTCGACGATGCGGCCCCCGAGCCGGGAGGCCAGGCGTGCCTTGTCCGAGAACAGGTCCATGTCCACGTAGATGCCGAGCGTCGTTACGTCGCTCAGATAGGGGGCGAGGAGGATCGACGCTGCGACTCCAGTGGTAGCCCATTTGGCCTTCGTCGCGTTCAGCGCAGGCGCGATCTCCGTCCGGAGCGTTTCCAGAGCATCACCTACCCACAGGCGGTGGACGAGAAGCTTCGGCGACTTCGAGCGCTGGTCCGCGCTCGCATCGACGTAGGCGGCGAGAAGGGCCTCGGCGTTTGCGAGCTGTCGACCGGACATGGGCCCGCGCAGAGCTCGAGGACGCTGCAAGAACCCGAGCCGCTCCAACTTATGCAAGGCGGTCGCCGTAGAATTCCTCGACAGACCGGTCGCCTTCTCAATCTTCTCGACCGTAGGGACCGTCCCGGATAGCGCCGCCTCGGCGGCGGCGAGAGTGGAACGTGACCACCTTGTCGAAGACTGAGCGGCCCGGGAAGGTTGCGATCCGGGCTCCCGGGAAATCAACAGTCCAGAGGGCCGGACGATCTCGGCGTGGCCCGCTTCGTCCGCCCATCCGATGCCCCGCCGGGCCAGCCAGTCCCGCGCCCCGTCTGAGAGATTGGCTGCCAAGGCCACCTCAACTCCAGGGGCGAGGCCGACCATCTCCTTGACGTCGCCAGGCCAGCCTTCTCCGGCCCATCCGGCCAGGAACCGGTGATCCGTCGCGCCGGCCTGCACCGTCACCTCGAAACTCGATCCCGGACCTTCGCCCCGGCGCACCACCGCCACGCGTAGCGCGCTCGACAGAGTCATGGCGAGGACGCGCCGGACCCTCGTCTCAAGCTGGTTCAGCTCGGCGATACTTTTAAGTGTAGCTGTAGTTCCCTGTGCCAGGGAAGTATCTTCGAACATGGAAGTAAGGCAGACGGGCGTTCCGGGTCCACGGGGAACCGACACGCCAAGGCGTGCGAAGCCAACCGTGCTCTACGTGGTCTCGCCTTCCACAGCGATCTCTGCACAATCCGGGCCGTGACGCCTCATCTCCGGGTGCCTCTGCGCTTGACACATCCTTGAAGGGCGCCATCTCGGGTGCCTGGCAGTCTCCACGTGGAGACTCGTCCCCAGGCTGGCCCAGGCGTCGCCTCCTCGGCGGATCCGCGCGCCCCGCTTGGTTCGCGCCCGACCCGGCCTACAGGGTGCTCGGAAAACTGACCGCGCGAGGCGGGACTATCGGGTTTCCCACGTCGAGTTGGACGAGTTCATGGCTTGCGAGGGGAATGTCGGCGAGCGCCCGGGTCCAGATTTTTCCGTTGACGTATGCAGTCACCGGTCCTTTGGCTGGGCCGACCTGATTCTGGCTGAGGGGCTGGCCCCAGACAGCGAAAAATTGGCCAAGAAAAAAGCTGCGCCCGGCCGGCGCTTCGACGTGGATGATGCCGTCTTGGGCGTGGGTGTGCAGCCAGTACAGGCAAGTGGAGCTGCCGGTGACGAACGTGCCTTGCGGTGTTGACTGGCTTTGAAGTGTTCCGACCATCCCGACGCCGGGCGGGATCGGACGAAGAGCGCCGTCGACGAATACGGCGAGGTGGGTGTGGGTGTGGGTCGCTACCTGTTCCGCTCCGCAGCCCACGCCTGAACTGCTGCCCTGGGCGGGAGGGACCGCGGCTGCAGCGGCGAGGGGTGTGCCGGTTTCCAAGGTGACGCCTTCCGGTCCGGGCGGCCCGCCTAGCTGAGGACCGGAGGATCCAGTGGTGGCAACGATGACGACGACGGCGATCGCTGCGGCGAGCACCGCTGCGGCAGCGGCGATAAGCGGTTTGCGGGAACGCCCGGCGCGCCGCTTAGGCGGCCGACGTTCGCCAGGACGTCCCTGCTGAGATTTTCGAACGGGGACACGACTGTTACCGGCTGAGCTTTTGACTTTTCGCTGATTGCTCATGTTGAGAGAGGATCGGTACGCTTTCTATGGAACTGTCTCGCCGAGCCGTCGACGACGGAGGTTGCCAGTGACGGTAGCCGGTGGGTGAGACTTACTCAGAGCCAGGCGGATGCCTCGAGGAGGCCGGACCGTTTCGTCATCGAACCGTTACCGCTTCGACCTGGACGGCGCCGCCCCCAAAGTGTGGGAAGCGATCAACGCCCGGCGTGGCCGCAAGATCCCGGGTCTGGCGAAAGTTGGTGCAACGCCCATCCCCCTTTTTTTTCACGTTGATGGTGGGCTTCGATGGTGCGGAGGTAAAAGACGGCCCGGTCGCTCCAAACGCGGATATAGCGACGACGTCGGTCGGGTCGGGGTCACGTGCGTGGTAACCTGTGCAGTCTGAAAGCGTCAAGGGCAGCCGTGGCCACGAGCAAGCCGGAAACTAGGGCGGCGTCGATCTCTGACTGCACCACCTTGGCGAGGGGACCGATAATGCTTCGGATGCCTATGGGAAAAAGGTTTGCCGTTTGCGCCGACACTGT
>JAJZDJ010000280.1 GCA_021828685.1 Actinomycetes bacterium
ACCGGCCGGCCCCGAGGCTGTCGCCGTAGGCCAGCCCGACGACGAAGCGGTCGATCAGAATCAGGGAAAAGTACGCGACACCGTAGATGACATAGGGCCCGCTCTGCCACAGAACGACGTGCAACTCGGGCGCTTTCACCCCGTGACGTTCTGCCCGATCACCCACTGGTACGACCTGCTGGACGCTGTAGAGACTCGCCGCCGCCAGGACGCAGGCGGCAACACCGACCGACAGCGCTATCGATCCGGCGCGTGCCGTAGCCGTCGGCCCTTTGGCGCCCAGCTCGGCGACGAGCACGCCAAGTCCGATAGCCAACCCGCTGGCCACAGCGAGAGTGGCGAAGCGTCGAAGCATGTACATCGGGGCGGCAGCGAGGAGGTAGGCGAAGATCGCTGCCGCGAACTCAAGGTAGACCCGGCCGAGGGTCGCCCCGTACCTGGGCACCACGTAGAGTCGGTATGCGGACGCGACCACAAAGGCGGCGGTGGCCGTTCCGAGCCAAGCGAAGCGGACCATCACCCAACGCACCAGAGGGAAGTTCCGTTGGAGGTAATAAAACGTGCCTTTGCGGGCCAGGGCCTGAGAGCACGCCCCGGCCAGAGGGGCCGCGCTCAGGAAGGCCAGCGACACCATGGTGGCGACCTGCGGATCGGCGTTGAGTGACGACCACAGCGCCACCCGAGCAACGAAGAGGGCCAGGACCGAAGTGATCCACGGCAGCCCATACCAAGAGCCGGCAAGAAAGTCACGCAGCGAGCTGGTCCATGAAGGCGCTGGCTCGATCCTGATCTCACCCCGGGGAACCCAATAGAGGTAAGCCAAGTCGAACACCTTGCGGGCCAAGGCAAAGACGCTGTCGAAGCCGAGGTCGCGCGCGCTCGAAGCGTTGTGTCCCATCGACTCGAGGGCGACCGCCACGTCCCGCGCGTTTCGCGGCTCCGGATTGCGCTCGAGCACCCGGCGCGCCTCGAGGTGCAGGTTGTCGTAGACGACGCTGCCGATGCCCTCGTCCGCTACGACCGGCCCGGCGATCGCCTCCGTTCCATCCACGTCACTGATCCCGGACACGGCGCACCGCCTCCTCGTACAGCGCTCGGTGGCGGTCGAGGAAGACGTCGAGGGTGTACGCGTCGAGCATCGCCTTCCGGGCCTGCTCGCCGAGCCGGCCCAGGGCCGCACGGTCGGAGGCCAACGCCACGACGGCATCGGCCATCTCCATCGGGCGTCCGGGTGCCACCAATATCCCGTAGGGCGGTCGGACGACCTCCGGCACGCCGCCGACCTCGGTGGCAACCATCGGACGGCCCGCCATGAGGGCCTCGACAGCCGCGAAAGGGAAGCCCTCCGAGATGCTGGAGAGGATCGCTATGTCGCCGTCGCTCAGCGCCCCCCCGACATCAGACGTCGAACCCTCGAAACTGCAGCGCTCCCCGAGCTCGAGCTGTTCGGCAAGCGCGTAGCAGGACCTAGCGTAGGCAGGGTCGCTTTCCGGCCCGTATATGCGCAAACGGATATCCGGTATCCGCCCCCTGACAATGGAAAAAGCCCGCAGCAGCGTGTGGATGTCCTTGAGGCGCTCGAGGCGGGCCACTGCAACGAGAGTCAGGGGCCCGTCTCCGCTTCCAGCCGTCCGTACGAGCGGGAAGCGTTCAGGATCGACCCCGTTAGGAACCGGCACGATCTTGGCGGGGTCAACCCCGAGCTCTGATTCCCAGGCAGCGTTGAAGTGCGCCACAGGCGCGATCACATCGGCCTCGGCGTACGCCATCGCCACCACCGCACCGTAGAAGTTGGTAAGGAACACCCGGTAGGGGCTGTCCCCGAGACGCCTGCCGAGCGCAATCAGTCGCTCCCGGTAGTAGACGCCGTGCTCAGTGAGCACGTAGGGCACATTGCGCCGCCGGCGTAGAAGTACGGCTGGGATGGCGCAAAAGGCTGCGGCCGAAGCATGCACGACCTGCGGCGCCCGGGCCGGGTAGTCGACAGGCGCGAGGTAGCGGTACACCGAGCGGGCGAGATCGACGGCCTCGTAGGTCGACAGGCGCCGGTACAGCGGGTGAGCCGCCAGGGTGTCCCGGAACAGTCGCCAGGTCCGGCCGTCCCGGAGGGCGTACTTGAGGCTATAGCACTCGGCGTAATCAGCGAGCGCGCAGAGAGCGGCTACCAACCGGTCAGGACCGCCGCCCCCGAGGGCGACCGAGATCACCAGCTCTTCGTAGGCAGGAAGGAAGTCCAGGGCGAAGCGTCGCCCAGGCTGAGCCGACCGCCGACGCACCCAGCCCGGCTGCGGACTGAACTCCGAGGTGTCCTCGGTACCCCAAAGGGGCACGTGGATGACCGATTCGAGATTCGCAGGAGCCGGATAGCGGACAGATGCGTTGGTGTTTGCCACCACTGCGTACACGGAGAAGCGCACCTCGGCCAGCCCGCTGATCAGCTGCTGCGCCCAGGTGCTGACGCCGCCGGTCGCAAAGGGGTAGGTGCCTTCGGTGGTCAACAGGACGTCGGTGACACCGCTCGGGCTTCGTCCGCTAGCCGGTTCGCTAAGGGATGGCAGGTTCAAGTCGGATGTCGGGGGCTCGACAAGCACGTCGGCCGGCGCCAAAGCCGACCGGGCCGAGGTCATGTCCAGCCGTCGGGCGCGCGGCCTCGCAGGACTCTCCATGCCTGGACGAACCGGCCACCAGCCCTCGTGGCTGCTGCGGCCACCTCCGGGCCGGGGGGGCCCGGGTTGGGCACAGGGTCGGCACTGCCGGCCATTCGGAGCGATGCGGCGCGGGCCGAGGGTTCGCGTTTGGGGCCGTCCCCGACAGATTTCGTATCAGTTGGGCGCCCAGCCACGCCGGCGGCAGCGGGAGCCATGAGGTCTTCGTCTGCGCGCAGCACTGCTTCGATCGCCTGGGCGCGGCGTAGCCCCTTCGAAGCCACCTGCAGGTTCTCTACGCTGATGAAGCACTTGGCCGCCATCAGCGCCGACTCGCGAACGAACGGAAGAGGCGTCTTCGGGTCCTCGCTGACGTGCAGATATTCCCGCCCGGCCAGGCGCATCCAGTGGTCGGCCCCGTTGTGGTTCCCGGTGCGCCGGGCGGCGAGGGCAGCCTGCCGGTAGGCGATTGCAGCACGCTGGGGAACGACGCCGAGAGAGCGTTCGGCCTCTTCGAGAAACAGTGACTCGGCCTGCTGGAACTCACCTGCGTTCAAGGCGG
>JAJZDJ010000047.1 GCA_021828685.1 Actinomycetes bacterium
GGACCTGCCTAGCTGGCTAGGCTGCGCAGGTCGATAAACATCGACCCGATCGCAAAGACCGCAATCACCGCGAGCCCGGCGTACATGACCGGCAGCAACTTGGCCATGTCCACCCTGTAGGGACGGCGCACGCTTCGCACGCCCTCATATATGTCGACGGCAACCCTTCCCCCGTCAAGGGGGAATAGTGGTACCAGGTTGAACAGACCGATCGAGATGTTTATGAGCGCTAACAGCCACAGTACGCTCGGCAGGCCGCTCTGCGACGCTTGATTGATGACGCTCGGCAGGCCTATGACAGTCGTGAAGCGCTCGCTGCTTGTGGCTGCCGCCTTCTGGCTCGAGAGCTCGTTGACAAAGGAGCTGATCCCGTGGAAGCTGACGAGGCCGCCTAACGCGCCGAGGGTGCGAGCCGACATCGACACGAACGCCCCTCCCGCCTCGCTTATCGACGAGGTAAAAGACGAGTGGATCACCGAGCTGACGCCGATCCCGAGCACGCCGACCTTCCCGCTCGGAAGGCCCGCCGCCGCCGCCCCGTGCACGGTGTCAGCAGCGATGGGCGTCGCCGAAAGGTTGATATCACGGCCGGAGCGCTGAACTGTGAAATCGAGCCTCACGCCAGGGTGCGCCTGAATAAATGACGCCAGGCCGCTCCAAGTGGCGAAGTGTGTGCCGTCGACGGCCACGATCCGGTCGCCTATCTGGAAACCGGCCTGCTCGGCCGGGCTGGACTGGCCTTGAAAGCCGAGTATCTCGACGATGGGGTTGCTGGCGGGAACGCTGGTGAGATAGCCGCTCTGGTCACCAGTCCAGAAGAACATGGAAAAAAGCAGCACGAGAGCTATGAGGAAGTGCATCCCAGATCCGGCGACGTCGATCAGGAATCGTCGCCAAAACGGCGCCTGTCTGTAGGTTCGCGCCTCGTCGACGGTGTCGACCGACTCGAGGTTGTTCATCCCTACGATCCGGCAGTATCCGCCGAGCGGTATCGCCTTCACGCCGTAGTCGGTCTCCCCGCGGCGGACCGACCAGAGGCGAGGTCCGAAACCGAAGAAGAATTCGGTCACTTTGACTCCGCCTGTGCGCGCCGCAACGTAGTGGCCGAACTCGTGGGCGACGATACACAACGCCAGAAACAGAATCGCAAGGACCGTCTCGCCGTATCCGCCCAGATACCCGGCCGCTACGACCAACGCGACCACTACGGCCAGACGCAAAACCTGCAGTGGGCCCGAGGTCGCTGGCCCCGAGGTCGCTGGCCCGCGTCCGGCGCCACTGACGTTCACGGGGTCGGTTACTGCCCGATCGTGGCGACCGGGCACCGTAGTGCTCACCGTTGCATGCCAGAGAGTCGGTCGGCGGCCAAGCGGGCGAAATGCCTTCCCGAGCTGTCTGCTTCGAGCACGTCCTCCACGCTACCGGGGACTCCGAGACTGTAGTGATCGAGGGCGTCCTCGATCACGGCCGGAATGTCAATCCAGCGGAGCGATCCGCCGATAAACGCCGCTACTGCTACTTCGTTGGCGCCGTTGAGCCACGCCGGCGCGCACCCGCCAAGGCGCCCCGCCGCGTAGGCAAGGTCGAGGCAAGGGAAGGATTCACGGTCCGGGGGCTCGAAGTCGAGCCGGCCGACTCGACGCCAGTCCAGCGCGCCGAAAGGCGTCGTAAGCCGATCGGGGTAAGCGAGGGCGTAGCCGATGGGGAGGCGCATGTCCGGCTCTGAAAGCTGGGCGATGGTAGCGCCGTCTACGGTTTCGATCATCGAGTGCACTATCGACTGGGGATGCACCACGACGTCGATATCGCCGTAGTCCACCCCGAACAGCTCGTGCGCTTCGATGACCTCCAAACCTTTGTTCATCAGAGTCGAGGAGTCGACCGTAATCTTCGGGCCCATCGACCAGGTGGGATGGGCCAGTGCGTCAGCAAGCGACACCTCCCCGAGCGACCGGCGCGACACCCCCCGGAAGGGTCCCCCGCTGGCGGTTAGCACGATCCGTCGCAGCGGGGCGCCGACCGCCTTCGGAAGCGCCTCCATTTGCTCGGTCGTGAATATCGAGCGAAGGCATTGATGAATCGCGCAATGCTCCGAGTCGACTGGAATGATCTCCGCCCCTGGCGTCATCCGGGCCGCCTGCACGACCGGACCGCCGGCAATCAGTGACTCTTTGTTAGCCAATGCCAACCGGCGACCGTCGCGCAGCGCTGCCACGGTTACCGGAAGTCCCGCAAACCCGACTACGCCGTTGACGACGACGTCGGCCCCTTTCGATATCTCCACCAAGGCGTCTTCGCCCACGAGAAGCTCGACACCACTCGGCAACATCCTCGCGAGCTCGCCCGCTCCTTCGGGATCAACCAACGCAACGCGCTCAGGGAGAAGCTGACGTGCCTGGTCCGCCAGTTGGGCTATCGAAGTGTTCGCCCCGATCGATACGACGCGGAATTTGTCTGGGTGCCTTCCGAGCACATCGATCGTCTGGCGGCCTATCGACCCGGTCGAGCCGACCAGACTTACCGTCCGCAATTCGCTCAGAGCTTGAAGCTGATGACTACGAAGTAGGCCGCCGGGAGCGCCAAGAGAAGGGCATCGAAGCGGTCTAGGACACCTCCATGACCTCCGAGAATCGTCCCTGAGTCCTTCAGCATCAAGTCTCTCTTGAGGAGGGACTCGAAGAGATCGCCCGCCGGCGCGATGAGCCCCACGAGCAGACCGAGGACCAGACCGTGGCGCATACCGCCCCACGGGGTGATCGCCTTGCCCACAATCGCGCCCACGATGATCGCAGCGATAACCCCACCGAGGTAACCCTCGAGCGTCTTGCCCGGGCTGATCGAGGGGGCCAGCGGACGGCTGCCGATCGCTCGCCCGACGAAGTATGCGCCAATGTCGGCCGCCACCGCCACGAGCACCGCCCCGAGGAATTCGCCTTTGCCGTGGGACTGGCGAAGAAGGAGAGCGGCGAACGATCCGAGCACGCCGACCCACACGAATACCATGATCGTGACGGCCACGTTCACGAGTGGTCTCGCTTCGACTATTCCGAGCACGTACCACAAGATCGTCCCTGCGAAAGCGATCGCCGTGACGACCACGACCCCATTGGATCCTTTCCAGTAGGCGCCTAGGACGCATCCGGCCGTTGCGACGAGGCCCAGCAGCGTCGCCGGGCTGAACCCTGCTCCTTGAACCATTCTGTAAGCCTCTGCGGCTGCGACAACGCAGACCGCGCCGGCAAGGATGACCAGACCTTTCGACCCGACGGCGTACGCAACGATCAACGCGACCACCAGGCCGCCTCCCACCAACGCCCTCCCACGAAGGTCGTCGCGGGGCTCACCGGTCGCCGTCGCGGCACGCCCAGGGGCCCGACGCTGCCCAGCACCGCTCGGGCCGACGCGGCTCGGTCCCGTGCGGCTTCCTGCGGGCTCGGAACCGCCAGACGTCACGCGCCTCGTTCCCGGCTTTCGCGCGGTCCCGACCGATCGACCGCCTCGCAGGCCGACCGGCGCTTCAATCCGGTTCTCCACCTCTGGTCCTCCGACCGTGGGCGGGGAATCGTCGACGCTCGCCCTGCCCGTGACCCTCGCGCGCCCTCTCGATCGCAGATTGCTCCTCGACGAAGTACTCGTCGAGGCGGAACTCGTCGCGACGGCATTGTCGTCCTCATGGTCTGAGAGGTCGATCAGCTGATTGGGCCCCGTCCGGGAGCGGACCCGCTCGAAGTCCTCGTCGAAGGAGTACAGATCCGAGTGCTCACTTCGGCTCGAGTCCAGCGCCCCGACAGGCGGCTCGTCGCCGGCGAGATCGGACAGGACGTCCTCCTCGTACCAACTGCGCTCGTCGCGCCAGTGCGCCTCGCGCCCAGAACCCGCCTTCCAGCTTTCGAAATCGTCGCCGTGCTCGCCAGTCGATGTCAGGTTGTCGTCTAAGTGCAGCCGGGGCACCTCGCCGGTCGGCGGGTCGGTCCAGTGGAGCATGTCGGTGTGAGAGCTGGTGAGCGAGATCGGCGCATTGGCGTCCGTGGCGACGGAGCCGCCCAGCGCCAGCTCGGTCGTACGGTCATCGGATCCTGATGGCGCCAAACTCACCGGCGCGCCCTCGCCGCCCCCGTCCCCCGACGACCAGCGTTTCGAACGGCCATCCTGCGGGGGTGTCACATCGTCCTCTTTTCGTGGTTTTCCATTTGTCACATTAACTTTCCCAGCGCCCTCGTGCCGGTCCCCAGGCTCAGACGCCCTACTGCGAAGCTCGCCGGGTGGTGGAACACGGCGAGAGCTCGGGCCTTCACTGCGGGTTTGAGCCAAGGGAGGCAACGAGACCGCCTCCGCTGGGTTGACAGAATCCGGCAAAGGGAACCTGTGCACTGGCCGGGGGCCGGTCGGAGCAGGAGGGACATCCCCGAATCGAAGCTGGTCGTCAGGTCGGCGGCCTGCCGCCTCGCCTGCATCGAGGGCCGCTTGCGCCTCCTCGGCCTTCAAGATCCTGACTCCTTCGCCCGGCTTTGGTTCCTGCCGGGCCGTTGTTTCGTCACGCTCGTTCATGCTGTCCTCCTCAGACCGCTAAGAGCTCGTCTTCCTTGTGGCTCAGGATCCGATCAACCTCCGCGACGTATTCCTGGGTCACCTTGTCGAGTTCCTTCTCGGCTCTTTCGAGCTCGTCGCTGGAGATGTCCCCGTCCTTCTCGAGGGCCTCCAGGTCCTTGCGGGCGCTTCTACGGCAACCGCGTATGGCAACCCGACCCTCCTCTGCCTTGTGGTGAGCGATTTTCACCATCTCTTTTCGCCGTTCCTCGGTCAGGGGGGGGAAGTTGAGCCTGATGATCGAGCCGTCGTTGCCCGGATTGACCCCCAGGTCAGAGTTCTGGATCGCTTTCTCGATCGCTCGAAGCGAACCTTTGTCATACGGTGATATCACCATTATCCTCGCTTCCGGGACCTGGATCCCGGCGAGCTGTTGGAGCGGCACCTCGGAGCCGTAGTATTCCACCCGCAGCTTCTCCACGAGGACCGGGGCGGCCCGGCCGGTTCTGATGCTCGACATCTCACCGCGCACATGGCCTACCGCCTTATCCATCTTGTCCCGGCAGTCTTCGATGACGGCGTCGACATAGTTGTCATCCATTATCCAATAAGCGTACCTATCCGCTCGCCTCGCAGGACGCGATGCAGGTTCCCAGCGGCCATTATCGAGAAAACCCGGATCGGCAGCCCGTTCTCCCTGCAGAGTGTGATGGCTGTCAAGTCCATCGCTCTAAGGTCCCTAGCAAGGACCTCGTCGAAACCCACCTCTTCTAGCAGGCGCGCTCCAGGCTCGATGTTCGGGTCGGCGTCGTAGACCCCGTCTGCACCCCCGTGCGTGCCTTTGAGAAGCACCTGAGCGTCGATCTCGACTGCTCGCAGGGCTCCGGCCGTGTCCGTCGTGAAGAAAGGGTTTCCGGTCCCTGCCGCAAAGACCACCACGCGACCCTTCTCCAAGTGTCGGATCGCTCGCAACCGGATGTATGGCTCCGCCAGTTGAGACATTCCGATCGCAGTCTGGACCCGGGTTGGCTGCCCTTTGCGCTCGAGCGCATCCTGGAGGGCCAGCGCATTGATCACGGTTGCGAGCATTCCCATGTAGTCGGCGCTCGCCCGGTCCATCCCCGACGCGGAGCCTCGCGCGCCGCGCCAGATGTTCCCTCCACCGACAACGACAGCGAGCTGGGTGCCCAGGGACGACTGAGCCTCGGCAATTTCGGCGGCCACTCTGTCAACGACCACCCCGTCAATGGTCTCGTCGGCCGCGTCGCTGGCGAATGCCTCTCCCGAAAGTTTCAGCAGCACACGGGACCAAGGGGGCCGAGCATTCACAGTCCGATGAGCCTAGTGGCGCCCAGATATCGGCGGTCGCGATTCGGCGATGTCACAACAACCGGGACCCGGCGGCGAGCAACATGACCTGCGGCGCTTGTCACACAGGCAGCCCGGAGGGCCCGTGATCAGGACCCGACAATCACCTGCGCGAACCTGATCACGGCGACCCCACCCAGGAACTGCTCGACGCTCATCTTGTCGTCCTTGGCGTAAGGCTGCTCTAAGAGGACCCCACCCGGGGTTCGCTTATACCATCCGTTGATCTTCCCGTCCACAATCTTCGCCAGCGCAGCCTCAGGCTTACCCTCGTTGCGGGTCTGGGCTTCGAGTGTCGAGCGCTCAGCTTCAACATCGGCCTCGGGCACCTCGTCTCGACTGACGACCGACGGCTTCCCGAACGCGATGTGCACCGCGAGGTCGTGCGCCTTGTCGGCGCTTCCTCCGTCCACTTCGACGATGACAGCATTGACACCCCGACCATTCTGCACATGGATGTACGAGTCGAGCAGGTGCCCTTCGGGAG
The DNA here is from genome assembly GCA_021828685.1 of Actinomycetes bacterium. Classification (GTDB taxonomy): domain Bacteria; phylum Actinomycetota; class Acidimicrobiia; order Acidimicrobiales; family Palsa-688; genus JAJZAM01. The sequence continues at coordinate 6,383 of JAJZDJ010000047.1, forward strand.
CCTCGAAGCGAGCGACCCGTCCGACTTCGATGTTCTCCCGAAGCGAAAGCCGGAGATCGTCGATGGCATCCTTCATCGAGTCCACCGCACCCTCACCCTCGGAGGCGACCCTGCGGGCAAGCTCATCGAGCAGCTCTACGAACTGGGGCGACTTCGCTACGAAGTCGGTCTCCGACTTGAGCTCGACTAACGCTGCGCGACCAGCCTCTACTGAAACTGCGACCGCTCCCTCGGAGTTCTCCCGATCGGAACGTTCCGCTGCCTTACCCAACCCGCGCTCGCGAAGCCAAGCGGTCGCAGCTGCGGCGTCCCCGTCGGTCTCCGACAGCGCCCTCTTAGCGTCCATCATTCCAGCGCCGGTCGAATCCCGTAGCGCCTTGACGTCTTGTGCAGTAAAACTCGGCATCCGTGTTGTTCCTAATTCTCTTCTTCTGACTTGACTTCTAGTTCCCCGCCAGCATCGGCGCTCACCGTTGCCGTCTCTGTGGTACTCGCCTCAGGCACGGCGGGCTCTGGCGCCGCCGACGATTGACCATTCGACGAAGCGTCGGCCGCAGTCGCGCCAGAAGCGTCCGAGTCTCCGGATGCTGCCTCATCGGCGGCGCGAACTGCAGCGGCAAGGCGCGCCTCGCGCTCGGCTTGGGCGATCGCCGCCTGGCGGCGGGCCTGGCGCTGCTGGTCCTCCCGGGCAGCCTCCTCCTCGGGGGTCAGCTGGCGCGGCGCCTCCAACGTTGCGGCTGGCGCTCCCGAGCGGGACGCCTTACGAGAGGCGATGTAGCGACCTTCTTCGACAGCCTCGGCTATCACGCGGCACATGAGGTTCCCGGCTCGAATCGCGTCGTCGTTGCCCGGGATCACGTAGTCGATCACGTCAGGATCGCAGTTAGTGTCCACTACAGCGACAATCGGGAGGCCGAGCTTGCGAGCTTCGGTGACCGCGATGTGCTCCTTCTTCGTGTCGATGACGAAGACTGCGTCGGGAAGGCGGGTCATGTGGCGGATTCCGCCGAGGTTACGGTGGAGCTTCTCGAGCTCCCTCGTCAGCATCAGCGCTTCCTTTTTCGGCATCGCCTCGAAGTCTCCAGCAGCGCGCATCCTGTCGTACTCGGTCATCTTCGAAACACGACCGGCAATCGTCGAGAAGTTCGTGAGCATGCCACCGAGCCAACGCTCGTTGATGTAAGGCATTCCGCATTGCACGGCGTGACTCGAGATCGGATCCTGCGTCTGCTTCTTCGTACCTACGAAGAGAATGCTCCCGTTGTTTGCCACAAGGTCGCGTACAAACGAGTAGGCCGTGTCGATCCTCTCCAGGGTCTGGTTGAGGTCGATGATGTAGATGCCGTTGCGCTCACCGAAGATGAAGCGCTTCATCTTCGGGTTCCAACGCCGGGTCTGGTGGCCGAAATGTACTCCTGCCTCCAAAAGTTGCCTCATAGTCACTACAGCCACGATTTTGCTCCTTCCCAGCGGTTAGGTAGAAGGCTCCGCCACTGCACCTCCAGCAGGGGAGGTGACCGTGGGTGTAGCGGAACCAGTGAGGGTATTCAAACGCAGATCATACGTTGTCCGTCGAGCTATTCGGCTCGACGGTCCGACAGACGATAGCACGTAGTCGGAGTTGTCCCAATGCTGGCGCTGCTACGCGCCGGTCTGGGGGGTCATTTTATGCTGAAAACGCCCTTTTGTCGAGCTATCGTCCCGATGCTTAGAGCACCTTTCATCAACGATTGATACTTTATACCGCCTATAGCTGTATAAAGTATCAATCGTTTCCGGCGGCTCCGGCCCCCGCTGCAGCAGGGCCGTTAGCGGTCGACCGACGACAAGCGGGACCGAAGAAGCATCACGGCTTTCGTGTGGATCTGGCACACGCGGCTCTCGGTGACCCCGAGTACCTGGCCGATCTGCGCAAGCGTCAAACCTTCGTAGTAATACAGACTGAGAACTATCTTTTCGCGGTCGCCGAGTCGGTTTATCGCCCCTGCGAGGATCAGCTTCATCTCCTCGACTTCGAAAGTGGCGACCGGCCCCTCCCGCCGGTCGGCCAAAGTGTCGCCGAGGGTGATCGACTCGCCTCGGTCGGCACCCCCGCCCGAGATGACCTCGTCGAGACCGATGATACCAATATAGGAGATCTGGCTGAAGATGCCTTGGAGATCCGTTTCGGAAACCTCCATTTCGGCTGCGACCTCGGCGTCGGTAGGTGCCCTGCCAAGTGACGCCTCCAGGGCAGCGTAAGCGCGCTCGACCGATCTGGCTTTCGTACGCACAGATCTCGGCACCCAGTCGATGGATCGCAGCTCGTCGATGATGGCGCCCTTGATGCGAGTAATTGCGTAAGTCTCGAATTTGATGTTGCGCTCCGAGTCGAACTTCTCGATCGCGTCGATCAGGCCGAACATGCCGTAGCTCACGAGGTCGGACTGCTCGATACTGTGCGGAAGTCCGGCCGATACGCGTCCTGCGACGAACTTAACCAGGGGCGAATAGCGCAGGATCAGCTCGTCGCGAAGCTGGCGATCGCCGCCAGCTTTATAACGTGACCAAAGCTCATCGACATCGCTTGTGGCTTCCGCCGTCTCATCCATTGTTACGTCCATGACAACATCCGATAGGGCCGCTTAACCTCACAAGTGAAAAGCGTACCCGCCGATCCCCCCCAATGGGTGACATCACCTCGAAGTTCGGCTAAAACTATTTAAATCATCTTAAATCGCCCAATAGGCTCGTTCCATTCCGATGGCTCGTCGGGATCCATCGGGGCCGTCCCATCGGGATTCCACCGGGATTCCACCGGATTCCATCGGGGCGATCCGAGACGGAACGGCAAAGTGTTGGCGTGTCAGCTGACCCTTGTGTAGCACCCCTCGTCCTCGGTGACTGCACCGACCCCAGTCAGCACGTCGAGGGACCGCATCACCTCCGGCGTACCTAGGCCGGTTTCGGTGATGATTTGATTTGTCGTGATCGGCCGCCACCCCATCGCCTCGAGGACGCGCCTGGAAATTACATCCAGGGCTTGCTCCGACCGGACGTCCGAACTCCGACCCCGACCACGAGCACGGTCACCGTGAGGGCCCGGGTCGTGAACGCCCCTATTCCGCTCCTGCTCGACCCTATCCGAGCGACTTGGGCCGCCCGAGGTGAAAAGTCCCAGGTAAGAGAGGACATCCGAAGCGTCCCTGATCACGCTCGCACCGTCGAAAAGCAACTGGTTGGTCCCAATGCTGGCGTCGGAATGAACCGATCCGGGCACCGCGCCGACTTCGACTCCCCGTTGCAACGCCGCCTCGACGGTGATGAGGCTTCCCCCCCGAGCGTGGGACTCGACCACTACAACGAGCTTCACGAGCCCTGCGATAACCCTGTTGCGAGCTGGGAACCTCCAGGCCTGCGCAGGACGGCCAGGGATCGTCTCGGAGATAATCGCACCTGCCGATGCGACACCCTCCCACAGGGCGGAATGCGCCTTTGGATACACAACGTCCACGCCGCTCGCGACGACGCCGACCGGGGGGGCACCGCTTGCGGACTCGAGCGCTTCGAGCGCTCCCCTGTGAGCGGCCCCGTCGATCCCCAATGCGAGACCGCTTACGACACAGACCCCTGCGGCAGCGAGGTCGCGCCCAATCTCGAACCCGACGCCCGTCCCGTCCCTCGACGGGTGTCGTGTACCTACGACTGCCACACAGGGCGCGTCGAGGTACTCGATGTGCCCCCGCCAGAATATAACGGCCGGGGGGCTCGGATCGTCGCTCAAGGCGGTGGGATAATCGACTTGGCCTCTCCAGGTCACGAAGATCCCGTGTTGCGATATCGCAGTCCACCACCTGACAGGGTCCACGCTCGCGGCCAAAGTTCTCCAAGGTCGCTTCGACGTGGTGTCAGGCGCCGTAACAGCGGACCCATCGACAGCACGCACATCCCGCCCGCCGCTCAGATCCTCGCCCCTAACAGCGGGCCGCTCGATCTTCCCCGACACAACCGCCTCCCACGCGTCGCGAGGGTGATGCTCGCCGAGTATCGCGCCGAGATACGCTGGCCCCATCCCCGGAAGAGCGCTCAAAGCTGCCGCATAGCATCCCGGCGCGACACTCGAATCGTCAGCCATTTCGCGCTCCGACGGCTTCGGCACCGTACGAGACCCCGGGCGACCGGGAAAGTACGTTCGAACGAAGGGCAAGGGCGCTGTAGACGTCCTCCTCTCGTAGGGCTCCGCTCCAACCGGACAAGTCGGCGATCGTGCGGGACACCCTTCGGACCCGGTGAAGCCCGCGAGCGCTCAAGGCGCCCTGTCTCAGACGCACTTCTAGCAGCCTCGATGCCCCCGTTGACAGAGGCGCAGCATCTTCGAGGCAGTTGGACGGGATTGCGCTATTGGTCGGGTACCCCCGGTCGCTTGACATGGCGCGCGCCCCGAGCACTCGAGCAGCAACCATCTCCGTGGACTCGTTCCGGTTACTCGTGCAGTCGCCCGGGATTGTCCCCCCATCGCTGTCTTGGAGAAGCTCCGACACCAGCGGCCGGTCGAGCCGCACCCTCAGGTCGAAGCGGTCCAGCAGTGGTCCGGACACACGTGATGCGTAACGCTGACGGGCGGAGTCGCTGCAGCTACAGGAGCCGGGACCGTTGTTCGTCCCGCACGGGCACGGGTTCATCGCAGCCACGAGAAGGACATCGGCAGGAAACACGACGCTTGCACGGGCACGGCTTACTCGAACCTGGCGTTCCTCGAGCGGCTGGCGAAGCGTGTCCAGCACCACCGCCGAGAATTCGGCCAGCTCGTCCAGGAATAGGACTCCGTGGTGAGCACAACTGAGCTCCCCCGGCCTCATCTGCGTCCCGCCGCCGCCGACCATTGAAACGGCAGAAGCGCTGTGGTGAGGCGCCCGGAACGGTGGCCTCACCCCGAGCGTTCCAGCCGGAAGGTCCAAGCTGGCCGCCGAATGGATCCGGGCGACCTCGAGGGCGTCACATATGTCAAGCGGAGGCAGGAGTCCCACGAGCCTCTCGGCGAGCATCGTCTTGCCGGCTCCCGGTGGCCCTACCATCAATAGGTGGTGCCCACCGGCCGCCGCTACTTCGACGGCAAGTCGCCCGAGCGGCTGCCCGCGGACGTCCGAGAGGTCAAGGCACCGACCCGGCGGGGACTCCTGACTTGGCGGTTTCGGAACTTCCCAACTCTTTCGGCCACGCAAACAGGCCAGGATCGCCGACAGGTTCCCCCCGGACTTGACTGCCACGCCAGGGTTGAGCGCAGCTTCGCTGGCGCAATCCGGCGGGACGACCAGGCAGGACACTGACATCGCATGCGCGAGGGCAAGCACGCCGGGCACCCGTCGAAGAGATCCGTCGAGTCCGAGCTCCCCGATGAAGCCCACATCGTCGGCGGCTTGGGCAGGAAGCTGCGCGTCGGCAATGAGCACGGCTAGGGCGATAGGGAGGTCGAGGCCAGCACCGCCTTTGCGGACAGCGCTCGGCGCGAGGTTGACGGTAACCCGCTTCTGCGGCCACTTCATACCGCTGGAAAGGATCGCCGCCCGCACACGATCCCGGGACTCCCGGCAAGCGGCGTCGGGCAGGCCGACTATCGAAAAAGATGGGATCCCCGTCGACACGTGGACTTCCACGGAGATCGGCTGGCCTTCGACGCCGACAAGGGTTGCTGAGGAAACAGTTGCGGTCATCTGGGTCTCCGTCTCGGGTTGCACCGTCGAAGGTGCCGGAGAAGCGGGCGCCCGATCGCTTGAGTCGAGACTACGAGCCCGGTGTGACCGTCGAGGCGGGGTTTGCGCCCGAGCACGCCCCCGTCCTCCCGGCTGCGATGAGTCCATCCGAGAGGTCCGACCAGAGATCGTCGACGTCCTCTATCCCCACCGACATGCGAAGCAGGCCGGGCGGGATCGCCTCCTCGCCCGCCCAGCGTGATCGACGTTCGATCAGCGTCTCGACCCCACCCAAGCTGGTTGCGACAGTCAGCAATCTAAGGGCAGAGCACAAGGCGTCGGCGGCGACCGCTCCGCCAAGCACCTCGAAACTGACCATCGTCCCGAAGTCGCTCATCTGCTTGAGTGCAAGCTGATGACCTGGATGTGATCGCAACCCCGGGTAGAACACCCTTGAGACATGCGGGTGCGCAAACAGCCTTTGCGCAAGAACTTCTGCGTTGGCAGCTGCCTTAGGCTGGCGAACCGACAAAGTGCGCGCGCCGCGAAGCGCCAACCATGACTCGAGCGACCCCGGTATAGCGCCGTGCAGGGTCCTGCGGCGCGAAACCTGCTCCGCTACGTCGCCTCGCCGTGTGACGACCGCCCCGATCAGCACGTCAGAGTGTCCGGAGAGAATCTTCGTCGCGCTGTGCACCACGACGTCGGCACCGAGATCGAGCGGTCGCTGCCCGAGCGGTGACGCGAATGTGTTGTCCACCAAGACATCCATACCGAGCCCGTGGGCCCCCTCGGCGAGTGTTGAGATGTCGGCGATGGTGAGGAGGGGGTTCGACGGCGACTCCAACCACAGCAAACCACCCGCTCCGAACGCCCCGTCCGTTCCCGACGGCCTGCCCGGCGCCTCCACCAGCTCGGCGCACGCCAAAAGGACATCGGCGCTGCGTGCAAGGTCGACGGTCCGGTACCGAAGCCGGCCGCGTCCTGCCAGGTCGGCCAAAAGCCGCCGAGTCCCGTTATAGGCGTCTGCGGCGACGACGACCCTTCCAGGGATCGGCAAACTCTCCACGACAGCAGACACCGCCGCCATACCGGAGGAAAACGTTAGACAAGTGCCTCCTTCGAGCCCGCCCAGCAACGCTTCGAAGCCCTCCCATGTCGGGCTGCCATCCCTGGCGTAGGAGCTAGAACCGCCTTGATGGAAGGTGGAGCTAAGCACGATGTGCGGGTTGACTGCCGATCCTGGCGAGGCGGGGGGCCGGCCGAGGTGGACGGCCATGGTTGCGGGAGCGAGCGACCGCGGCGTGGAGCCAGGCGACGGTTCGATTTCGGAACTTCCGCTCAAAATGCGGCTTCGATCACGTCCAGCGATCCCCCTGTGACTGACACCACGTCAAAGCGAATCTCGAAAGGTCCCCTGCGCGAATTGTTCTGGACGTTCGAGCGCAGCCATGCGGCCGCGAGTCGACGGAGCCGACTTTGCTTCGTCGACCCGACAGCCTCGAAAGGCTCGCCGAAGCGCAACGAACTTCTTGCCTTCACCTCGCTGAACACGAGGAGGGAACCTTTGCAAGCGACGATATCGATCTCGCCCTGAGAACATCGCCAGTTGCGCGCCAGGATCTCAAAACCTTGCTCTAGATACCACTGCTCGGCGCGGTCCTCCCCGAGGCGGCCCAAGCCCCGCCGACGTTCCGTCGCTCCGGGACCGGCCATCACTCAGAAGGACTCCTTGTCCGGGAGCTCCTCCACGTTTACGTCCTTGAAGGTGACCACCCGGACAGATGAGACAAACCGGGCCGGTCGGTACATGTCCCAGACCCACGCGTCGCGAAGCGCTATCTCGAAGTAGGTGCGGTCTCCCGCTCCTTTCGGTTCCACCTGGACCTCGTTGGCGAGGTAGAACCGCCGTTCCGTCTCCACCACGTACCGGAACATCGCCAAAACCGCCCGGTACTCCTGATAGAGGGCTAGTTCGATCTCCGTTTCATAGCGCTCGAGGTCCTCGGCGCTCATCGGGGCACTGCTTCACTCACGGGGCACATGCTACGCCGACTGCAGCCATGTCGGGGCACGATCGAGTCGGCAGCTGACCCAGGGCCAGACCGTGCCCCTCGCCAGCGACGCAAACAACGCTCGTTTCGGCGGCAATCTCGTCGTCGTAGGAGTGCAGGAAAACACATGTCGCGCACCAAGGTCTGGGGAAGGACTACCGCCGGCCGAAACCGTCAAATTTGGTCAGGATTTTGAAGTTGGAAAAGTTTTGTACCAAAAAGTGCGTTCTTTGAGCGAGGGCCGGTACAGGATTTTCTGGGAACGAAGATCGTGTACCAAAAAGTGCGAAAAAACGCTTCAAATGGTCAGGCTGTGTACGGCCCGCGAAGATCCTGACCAAATATGACGACCGCCGAGCCACACGAGCCGCGCAGTCAGGCAGGTTCGACCTAATCCGAGGCCCGCTTCACCTGAACAACACCTGCGGGTACTCAGCTAGCCGTGACTACTTTGCCGCGGAACGGCCAGAACCCGGCGAACGCGGCGAAGCCGGCGAACCCGAAGGTGTGCGCTTTTCCTTGATCTTCGCCGCCTTGCCAGTCCGGTCGCGCAGGTAGTACAACTTCGCGCGCCGCACGTCACCGTTCGTGACGACCTCGATCTTCGCGATGACCGGCGAGTGCAGCGGGAACGTCCTCTCGACCCCGACGCCGAAGCTGAGCTTGCGTACCGTGAACGTCTCCCTGATGCCCGACCCCTGCCGGCGAATAACCGCTCCCTGGAATACCTGAACACGCTCCCTGGTCCCCTCTACGACCCGAACGTGCACCTTGAGGGTGTCCCCAGGGGCGAATTGCGGCACATCCTCTCGGACGGCGTCGCGGTCGATCAGGTCGGTGGGGTTCATTTGGAGTAGCGCTCCTGCGGATTACAGCGTCGGACAGAATTCGAACTTCGGGCAGATCCCGGTAGGACCTCTTAGGTTAGCGGTTCGGAACCGAACTCGTCGAGCAGTCGCTGCTCCTGGTCGCTGAGGCCGCCGCGGGCTTCAATGATATCGGGCCGCAGGGCGGCGGTTCGCGCCAAGGCCTGAGCGTGACGCCAACGGCTCACCAGGGCATGGTGACCGCCGACAAGCACCGGTGGCACCTCCCAGCCCCTGAAACTTAGCGGCCTTGTGTACTGCGGATACTCGAGGAGGCCCTTGCTGAAGCTCTCCTCGTCTGCCGACGCCGTGTTGCCCATCACACCCGGAACTAGGCGTGCTACCGCCTCGATTACGGCCAATGCGGCGACCTCTCCGCCGCTCAGGACGAAGTCACCGAGGGAGATCTCGCCGTCGCACAGATGGTCGCTCACCCTTTGGTCGACCCCCTCGTAGCGGCCGCAAATGAGGCTGAACCCGTCGGAGCCTGCGAGGCTCGCAGCCATGGACTGGTCGAAGCGCTTCCCGCTCGGAGCGAGCAGGAACAGCGGCCGCCTCGGCTGTTCGCGCTCGACGACGGTGAATACAGGCTCGGCGCTCAGCACCATGCCCGCTCCCCCGCCGTACGGGCTGTCGTCCACCGAGCGGCGTGGGTCGCTCGCAGCCGAGCGAAGGTCGTGGACTCTCAGATCCACGAGGCCGCTCCTGGTCGCGCGCCCCAACAGGCTTGCGTCACCCCAGGACCGGATGAGGTCAGGGAACAGCGTGATGACGTCAATTCTCATGCGACTGAGCACGCTTTCATCGGCAGGGCCGGTCCTTCACCTGCATCGATCGTCACGAGAGCACCGCCTGCCGGTCATTCACTTGCATCCTGGTCGACCCCCAGTCAGGGACAGCGCTCAGAGATCGAGGAGGCCCGGCGGGCCGTCCAGCTTGAAAGTTCCGTCGGCATCTTTGTCCACGAACGTCAAAGGAATGAGGCGGCCGTCGTCGAGAACAATGAGGTCGCTTGCGGGGTTGGCCTGAACAGCAGCGATCTCGCCGACCGCTTCCCCGTCGGGGCCGAAGAGTATCGAGCCAACCATTTCGTGCACCCACAGTGCACCCTCGACCTGGATCGGCTCGGCAATGAGCACCTCTCCCCTGAGGTCCTCTGCCGCCTCGACGCTGGTGACGCCAGCAAAGCCGACCAGCCACCGCGATCCCTGGGCACGTCCGGGCAGTTCCGCCGACGTCACTACGTTCAAGCACCTAGCGGAGCAGCGAAGTTCGGCACCCGGTTCGAGACGCTCTCCTCGGTTGCTCCAAAGTTCGACTACAACGCCGCCCCTGAGACCGTGGGGTTTGAGGATACGCCCGACCTCGAGGAGCGCCGGAGGGTCCGGTCGCCCGGCCGCGCCAGTCAATCGCACACGCCAGTCAAGCGCCCGGCCGCGCCGGTCAAGCGGACACGACGCCAGTCAAGCGGACACGCCGCTCAATCGGCGATGTCCACCTGGACATCCTGGCCTTCTCGAACGGCCGCCGCCCGCACCACAGTCCTGATCGCCTGGGCGACCCTGCCCCGTCGGCCGATCACCCTTCCGACGTCCCCAGGCGCGACGCTCAGGGTCAGCTTCGTCGAGTTTCGCGCCTCGGATGCAACGACCTTCACCTGATCGGGAGTCTCCACGAGGCTCGACGCAAGGTAGGCGAGGACAGCACCGGCACGTCCGGCCGGCACGTGGTCGTCGTCGTCCCAGCCGTCGGAGTCCTGCGAGTCATCCCCGTCCGGCGTGAGATTCCCGTCCGGCGAGCCTTCGGCGTCGGAGAAACTCACGAGGACTGCGCGGAGGAGTCACCGCTCGCCAGAAGCCGGGCGACCGTCTCGGTAGGCTTCGCCCCGTTGCCGATCCACTTGGCAACCTTGTCACGATCCACACTGAAGCGGCTCGGTTCGGCGCGAGGCTCGTAGGTGCCGAGTATCTCGATGAACCGACCGTCGCGCGGCGACCGGCTGTCGGCGGCGACGACCCGGTAGTAAGGCTGCTTCTTTTTTCCCATCCGCATCAGGCGGAGCTTGACTGCCATGTCTTTCCTAGCCTCTCATGCGCCTAACGACGCTTCTTCTTCTTGTTGTTGACTCGCTTCGGGGCGGTTGTAGCGCGTCGCGCTGCCCGACCCATCACTCCGGGCATGGACGCCATCTGGCGCATGTATGTCTGCATCTGCTTGAACTTGTCCAAAAGGTTATTCACCTCTTGGACGCTCGTACCACTACCGCGTGCTATCCGTGTCCGACGGGACCCATTGATGATAGAAGGATTCCGTCGCTCATCTGGGGTCATGGACCTTATCACGGCCTCGATCGGCCCCATCATCGAGTCGTCGATGTCTGCGCTGCGCACTTCTTTGGGTAGGCCCGGGATCATCCCGATGAGACCCGACAGCGGACCCATCTTCTTTACCTGCTGCATCTGCTCCAAGAAGTCGTCGAGCGTGAACTGACCCTGCTGGAGCCGGGTCATGGTCTGCTCGGCTTGTTCCCGGTCGAGTGTCGCCTCCGCCTTTTCGATCAAGGTGAGGACGTCGCCCATCCCGAGGATACGGTCGGCCATCCGGTCTGGGTGGAACTGGTCGAAGTCGGCGAGCTTCTCGCCGTTGGAGGCGAACACGATCGGCCGTCCGACGACTTCCTTGACCGACAGGGCAGCGCCACCTCTGGCGTCACCGTCGATCTTGGTGAGGATCACCCCGTCGAGCTCGAGGGTCTTGTGGAACGCCTCCGCCGTCGCAACGGCGTCCTGGCCGATCATGGCGTCGACCACGAGGAAGGTGTAGTGGGGGGCTGTCGCCACCGAGATCCGTCTGACTTCGTCCATCAACTCCTCGTCGATGGCAAGGCGTCCCGCCGTGTCGATGATCAGCACATCGCGACCCACCCGGACGGCTTCGTCGAGCCCTTTCCGAGCCACAGTCACAGGGTCGGACGGCTCGCTGAAGACAGGTACCCCCACCTGCTTGCCGAGGACCCTCAGTTGTTCGACAGCGGCAGGCCTCTGTAAGTCGGCGGCCACGAGTAGCGGGTTGCGTCCCTGACTGCGCTTGTACCACGACGCGAGCTTCGCTGCAGTCGTGGTCTTCCCTGCACCCTGCAGGCCAGCCAACAGGACCACGGTGGGGGGCCTCGGCGCGTAGGTGATCTTGAGGGTGTCGCCGCCGAGGATCCTGCGCATCTCGTCGTGGACGACCTTGACGACCTGCTGGCCTGGGGTGAGGCTCTGCGAGAGGTCGACCCCGATCAGCTCGTCTCGGACTCTTCCCACGAAGTCCCTGACAACGCGAAGATTGACGTCCGCCTGGAGGAGGGCGAGGCGGATCTCCTTCATCGCCTCATCGACGTCAGCCTCGCTCAGCCGTCCGCGACCGCGCAGCTTCGTAAATATCGTGTCAAAACGGTCGGTCAGCGACTCGAACATGAGACGCCGAGTCTAAGCCACGCGGCGCTCCAGCCGGCTCAACCTACCCTTCTGGATCAGCTACTGCGGCGCCAGGAGCGCGTCGACGAACTCGGCGGCGTCGAACTCGACCAGGTCCCCGACGCCCTCTCCGAGCCCGACCAGCTTGATGGGGATAGCAAGGTCGTCCGCGATCGCGACCACGATGCCACCCTTGGCGGTGCCGTCGAGCTTGGTGAGCACCACTCCTGTCACGCCCACGGCACTGGCGAACTGTCGTGCCTGGATCAGTCCGTTCTGGCCGGTCGTTGCGTCTATGACGAGGAGGGTCTCCGTTACCACGCCAGGCGGGCGTTCCGCTACCCGGCGGACCTTCTTCAGCTCCTCCATCAGGTTCGTCTTCGTGTGGAGGCGACCTGCGGTGTCGGCTAGCACAAGGTCGCATCCTCGGGCCGCCGCGTGCTGCACAGCGTCGAAGACGACGGCACCCGGGTCCCCGCCTTCGTTGCCTCTCACGGCGGACGCACCCGCGCGCTGCGCCCACATCTCCAGCTGGTCGGCTGCGGCCGCACGGAAGGTGTCCCCCGCCGCCATTACAACTCGATGACCCTTCGACACCTCCTGAAGGCCGACTTTGCCGATGGTGGTTGTCTTGCCGACGCCGTTGACACCGACGAACAGCCACACGGTCGTGCCGTCCGGAGCCATGTGCAACTCACGGTCGCCCGCCAGCACCTCCACGAGATCCCTCCTCAGAGCGGCGATCAG